>JAZSAQ010000001.1:0-37105 GCA_045601985.1 Lawsonibacter sp.
CCCAGAGTATATGCGGGGCGGACGATGACAGGATAGCCGATGGACTCGGCAAACTCAACGGCGTCAGCCACGCTCTCCACAACCAGAGAGGTGACGCAGGGCTGACCGATGGACTCCATACAGTCCTTAAAGCCCTGACGATCCTCGGCCTTGTGGATGGACTCGGGGCTGGTGCCCAGCAGGCGGATGCCGTACTTCTCCAACGTTCCGTTCTCGTACAGCGCCATGCCCATGTTCAGGCCGGTCTGACCGCCCAGGTTGGGCAGAAGGGCGTCGGGGCGCTCCTTCTCAATGATCTGAGTGATGGAAGGAATGTTCAGCGGCTCGATATACACATGATCGGCAATATCCTTGTCGGTCATGATAGTGGCAGGGTTGGAGTTGACCAGAACAACCTCCAGTCCCTCCTCCTTCAGGGCACGGCAGGCCTGGGTGCCGGCGTAGTCAAACTCGGCGGCCTGACCGATAACAATGGGGCCGGAGCCAAGAACAAGAACCTTCTTAATGTCAGCATATTTGGGCATTACTTGGCACCTCCCATAATCTCAACAACACGGTCAAAGACGTACTTCACTTCCATGGGGCCGGTATTGCCCTCGGGATCGTACTGCATGGTAAAGCAGTTGGCTCGCTTGTACTTCAGACCCTCCACGCTGCCGTCGTTGACGTTGACGTGGCTGACCTCGGCAACCTTGGCGTCCACGCTGCCCTCCACCACGGCGTAGCCGTGATTTTGTGCGGTGATGAACACCTTGCCCTTCTCCAGGTCACGCACGGGGATGTTGCCGCCACGGTGACCGTAGGGCAGCTTTTCCACCTTGGCGCCGGTGGCGAGAGCCAGCAGTTGGTGACCCAGACCAAAACCGAACAGAGGCAGCTTGCTGTCGTACAGCTTCTTCACTTCACCGATGATGGCGGTATTCTCACAGGGATCGCCGGGACCGGGAGACAGCACCACGCCGTCATAGCCACCGGCGAGGATATCCTCGGCAGTGGTATTGGCAGGCAGGACGGTCACCTTGCAGCCACGGGCGGTCAGGCTGCCCAGAATGCTGTTGGACACACCGCAGTCCAGCACAGCGGCGTGGCAGCGCTGCTCACCCTCGGCGGCGATGACGCGACTCTCCTTGCCGGTCACTTCAGCCACCTTACCGGTCACCTTATGGGCACGGAGCTTCTCCATCACCTGGGCAACATTAAAATGCTCCGCACAGGTGAGCATAGCCATCATGCTCCCCTGACTGCGGAGTATTCTTGTCAGCGCTCGGGTGTCCACACCCTGCACGCCGGAAATATTGTTCTGCTTCAGATAGGTGTTCAGGTCGCCCTGGCAACGGAAGTTGCTGCCCCGGTCGGACAGGTGACGGACTACGAGAACCTCCACCCAAGTGCGATTGGACTCCACGTCCTCCTCATTGACACCGTAGTTGCCCACCAGAGGATAGGACATAACCACGCCCTGGCCGGCGTAAGAGGGGTCGGTCAGCAATTCCTGATAACCGGTCATGGAAGTATTGAACACCAGCTGGCAAATCTTCTCTTCCGCGCTGCCGATGCTGGTTCCGGTAAACACGCTGCCGTTTTCCAGAATCAAAGTCGCTTTCATACTGTACATCCCGCCTTTCAGTTCCATTCTCTACTCGACTCGAAAAAAGGGAGTGACCGCGCGCATCCATCATCCCTGCGGATGGCGCGTAGTAACTCCCGACTTCGTTCAGTATATTGTATCGAAAAACCGGGCAAATTGCAAGGGCTTCTCCCTTGTTTTTTCGTGATTTTTCAATTCCGTGCAAATACCCAAACCAACCGGGCATATTTCGCCCCCAAAACGGCATAATAACCGCATCACTGCCGAAAGGAGTTACCCATGGCCATCGCATTTATCCGCACCATCATCCTCTACGTTCTCATCATCGCCGGTGTACGGCTGATGGGTAAACGTCAGGTAGGCGAATTGGAGCCGTCGGAGTTGGTGGTGTCTCTGCTCATTGCCGACCTTGCCGCCGTGCCCATGCAGGACTTCGGTATTCCCCTGCTGACCGGGGTGATCCCTATTTTCGCCCTGCTGGCACTGACCATGATCCTGTCAGTGCTGACCATGAAAAGTACCCACCTGCGGGTGCTGCTGTGCGGCAAGCCCAGTATTGTGGTGCGTGAGGGCAAGCCAGACCAGAAGGAAATGCGCCGCAACCGCTTCACCGTGGACGAGCTGCTGGAAGAGTTGCGTATGAACGGCTATACCGACTTGACTCAAATCAAGTATGCTATTCTGGAAACCAACGGAAGACTATCCGTCCTGCCCTACGCCGACCAAGCACCGCCCACCAACAAACAAATGGGCATTCGAACCAAGGACCCGGGACTGCCCCGTGTCATCATCAGCGACGGACTCGTGCTGAAGGAGAACCTGACCAAAGCGGGCTACGACAACCAGTGGCTGAACCGGCAGCTTCGCCGCCACCACGTCCACTCCCCCGCCCATGTCTTTTTGATGACGGTGGACGAGCTGGGTGACGTGTATCTGGTGGACGGCGACACAAAGGAGGCCAAGGGATGAAACGACTTGTCATCGCATCCCTCCTGTTGCTTTCCGTCTTGGGCGCAACCGTATTTCACAGTCAATACCTGACCAAACTCACCGACGACTATTGCGGGCAGTTGAAGCAAGCTGCAGTCTTCGCCGACAACGATAACTGGCCCCGGGCATTGGAGCTGACCAAACAGAGCCTTGCCTCATGGGAACAGCACGACTTCTATCTCCACACCCTGCTGCGGCATACCGACATCGACAACATCCGCCTGACCTTTCACGAGGTGGTGGAGTATCTGTACCTCGCCGAACCCGACCAATACACCGCCGCCAACGCCAAACTCATCACGCAGCTGGAGCTGTTGGCAGAAGCGGAGCGGCTGGACTTGAAAAATATATTATAAAAAGATGCCGCCCGGCGGGCGGCATCTTTTTTGTTTTACTTCTTAATCTCGTCCCAGTACTTCTTGGCGGCCTGTTCGGTCTTATTGTCGCCATACTGATAGTACTTTCGGTCTTTGATGGCATCGGGCAGGTACTGCTGTCTGACCCAATGGTTGGGGAAATCATGGGGGTACTTGTATCCCTGCTCCCGCTCCATGCCGGCGGAATCGGCGTGGACGTTCTGCAGTTCACGGGGAATGTCCCCCGTCCGTCCCGCCCGGATATCCTCCATAGCGGTGGCAAGACCGGCGTACACGCTGTTGGACTTTGGCGCAGTGGCCAGCAGAACCGTTGCCTGTGCCAAGGGCAGCCGCCCCTCGGGAAGGCCGAGCTGCAGTGCGCTGTCCACGCAGGCTTTCACGATTTGCACTGCCTGGGGGTAAGCCATGCCCACATCCTCGCTGGCTGAACACAGCAGACGGCGGATGGCGGTAATCATGTCCCCCGCCTCCAGCAGGCGGGCAAGATAGTGCAGCGCCGCATCCGGGTCGGAGCCACGCAGGGATTTCATCAGCGCCGAGGCGATGTCAAAGTGGGCATCCCCCTCCCGGTCATAGCGCATGGCCGACTGCTGAGACACCAGTTTCGCATCCGCAAGGGTGACGAGGAGTTTCCCTTCGCTGCGTTTGGCGGATGTGAGAAGCAGTTCGACGGCGTTCATTGCCTTTCGCACGTCACCGCCGCAGGATGAGGCGATATGCTCCCGCACGCCGTCCTCGCACTCCGCCATAGCACCCAACCGCTGTTCCATCAGGGAAATGCCCCGATTGACAGCAGGCAGCACGTCCTCGGCGGTGTGCTGCTTGAACTCGAACACCGTGGCCCGGGACAGCACCGCATTGAACACAGCGAAGTAGGGGTTCTCGGTGGTGGAGGCGATAAGGGTGATTTTTCCGTTCTCCATGAATTCCAGCAGGGACTGCTGCTGCTTCTTGTTGAAGTACTGGATCTCGTCCAGATAGAGCAGCACACCCTCGGGCGCCATAAAGGTGCCGATTTCCTCCATAATGGCCTTGATGTCGGCAATGGAGGCTGTGGTGGCGTTCAGCCGGTGGAGGGGACGGTTGGTCTGCTTGGCGATGATGTTGGCAACGGTAGTTTTACCCGTGCCGGAGGGACCGTAGAAGATCAAATTGGGGATACTGCCGCTTTCGATAATGCGGCGCAACAGACCGTCCTTGCCGAGAATGTGGGACTGACCCACCACATCGTCAAGGCGTTCCGGTCTTATTTCATCTGCAAGGGGACGATAAGACATGAGTCTCACTCCTTACGCAACACCTGCTGCCACACGCAGCTTTTTCATCACAAGGTGGTTGAACAGGGCCACCACACGGCCCACCCCCAGCATGGCGGCCACCGTGCCGATACCCACACCGATCAGCTTGCCCGCAAAGGCAAAGCTGATGACGGTGGTCACACAGGCACAGCTGATATCAAAGGCGTTTTTGGTCCACCCCTGGCTCCAGCCGGTCTTTTCAGCCAGCACCTGCACGATGCCCTCGCCGGGGTTGGGTACCAGGCGCATATTCAAAGAGCAGGATACGCCGATGCCGATGAACACGATGGCCACCAGCATCAACAGAAGATTGCCCCACAGGCTGTGGGCAGCGCTGTCATAGGGAATAACACCCACCAGCTTGTCCATAGCCCAGCTGAATATCAGGCTGACCACCAGCTGCAGCAGGTCATAGGGACGGCAATTTTTACCGCGCAGGATAAACTGTGCCGCCACAAACGAAGCGTACACGAGGAAATTCATCACGCCGAGATTCAAATTCCAAATGGTAGAAATACTGTAGGCCACCGAAGAGATGGGCGATGTACCGAGATTGGCCTTGATACTCAATGCAATGCCAAAGGCCAGAGAGAACAGGCCCAGCAGATATACGCTCCAGCGCAGAACCGTCTTTTTCACGATGTTTCCTCCGTTTGTTGTTTGGTAAAGTGGTCGCACCAGGGCCGCAGGGTGCAGCTTTGGCATTGAGGCCGCCGGGCAATACACACTGCACGGCCGTGCAGCACCATGCGATGGCAGAAATTGTTGGACTCCTCTGGGGGCAGAATCTGCCGCAGCTGCATCTCCACCTTGGCAGGGTCTTTCGTTCCATCAGTCAGGCCCAGCAGACCGGCGATGCGGATGCAGTGGGTATCCGCCACCACCACGCCGGGGGTGCCGTACACATCGCCCAGAATCAGGTTCGCCGTCTTGCGCCCCACACCCGGCAGACGCAGCAGATCCTCCATGTTATCGGGCACCTTACCGTTGTATTCTCGAATCAGCATTTGGGACGCCAACACGATATCCCGTGCCTTTGCCCGGAAAAAGCCGGTAGAGTGGATGTACCGCTCTACCTCTGCAATGTCGGCCTCGGCCAACGATTGCAGGGTGGGAAACCGCTTGTAGAGGGCAGGCGTGACCTGATTGACCCGCTCGTCGGTACACTGGGCGGCCATACGCACAGCAAACAGCAGCTCATAGTCTTTTTCATAGTTCAGGGAGCAAATGCTGTCCGGATATAGCACCTTCAGCTCCTCTATCATCGCACGAACGGCGGCAGGATCCTTCAAAGATTTCACCTCAAAAACAGTTTTATTTATTTTACCACATTTGCATTCCAAAAGCGACACACTTTTTCCGTTTGAACTATTGTTTTTTTGACAGAACTTGATATAATAGGTGCAACTATTTTTTGGGAGGTTCACCATGATTCACTCTGCCATGGATTTTCTCACCAAGGTCGATCCCGAGCTGGGCGCCGCCGTCCGCTCCGAGTTTGACCGTCAGCAGCGCAATATCGAGCTGACTGCATCCGAAAACATCGTCAGCCCCGCCGTGCTGGCCGCTGCCGGCACCGTGCTGACCAACAAGTATGCCGAGGGCTACCCCAGTAAGCGCTACTACGGCGGCTGCCAGTGCGTGGACGTGGTGGAAAATCTGGCTATCGAACGTGCCAAGCAGCTGTTCGGCGCCCAGTTCGCCAACGTGCAGCCCCACTCCGGTGCCCAGGCCAACTACGCCGTGTATCAGGCCCTTTGCAATTTGGGCGACACCGTGCTGGGCATGAGTCTGGATAACGGCGGACATCTGACCCACGGTTCTCCCGTTAACTTCTCCGGCCGCAACTACAACATGGTCGCCTACGGCGTTAACGAGCAGGGCTATATCGACTACGATCAGGTCCGTGACCTGGCCCGTCAGCACAAGCCCCGCATGATCATTGCCGGCGCCTCCGCCTACCCCCGCATTATCGACTTCAAGGCTTTCGCCGACATCGCTCACGAGGTGGGCGCTTACCTCTTCGTGGACATGGCTCACATCGCCGGTCTGGTTGCCGCCGGTGTGCATCCCTCTCCCGTTCCCTACGCCGACGTAGTATCCACCACCACCCACAAGACCCTGCGTGGTCCTCGTGGTGGCATGCTGCTGACCAACGACCCCGAGATCGCCAAGAAGCTGAACTCCGCCATCTTCCCCGGCTCTCAGGGCGGTCCTCTGGAGCACATCATCGCTGCCAAGGCCGTTGCGCTGGGCGAGGCACTGAAGCCTGAGTTCAAGTCCTATCAGCAGCAAATCGTCAAGAACGCCGCTGTGCTGGCCGAGACTATCATGGCCGAAGGCCTTGATCTGGTTTCCGGCGGCACCGCTAACCATTTGATGCTGGTTGACCTGCGTCCTGCTCACCTGACCGGCAAGGAGATGGAGCACCGCCTGGACGAGGTGTGCATCACCGCCAACAAGAGTGCGATCCCCAACGACCCCGAGAAGCCCTTTGTGACTTCCGGTGTCCGTGTCGGCACTCCCGCTGTCACCTCCCGCGGCTTTGGGGAGGAGGATATGAAGATCGTGGGCAAGCTCATTGCGGACACCGCCTTCCGCTTCGACACCAAGGCCGAGGAAATCCGCGCCGCCGCTATGGCTCTGACCGCCAAGCACCCCATTTATAACGGCTGATTTCTTCCCCCTTACCCCATTTTCAGGGAGGTAACGAGAGATGGCACAAACCGAGTTTAAGTCCGAACACAGAATCTCGAACATCATGAAATCTTTGGGCATGTGTTCAGAGGATGTCCGACAGGTCTATTACGCCTTTGATAAACTGCTCATTTTGAAAAAGCATCTGCCCGAATCGTACCGAGCCAAAAATCGGGTGACCTTTTCCATCGGAAAAGAAGAGTACGTGAAAACCATGATGTGGATTAATGAGTTTATGCGGGCACACGGCATGACCAAGGATGTATTTACCGACGTTACGGATTTTGACGCATCGTCCACGGACTATGATTTCTACAACGAGTACAAAACTCCGACTCAGTACCGGCGTGAAGAATCCGAGCGAAACGGTTGAACCGTCTTCAAATCAAATATCAAAGGCCCGTGCAACCCTGCACGGGCCTTTTCTTTCAAGGAGGTGAACCATCATGCCCAGCCTGTTCCGCTGCCCCATCTGTACCGCCCCCCTGACCCGTGGCGAGCGAACCTATACCTGCCCCAACGGTCACAGCTACGATCAGTCTGCCGAGGGGTACACCCACCTTCTGCCTGCCAACCAGAAGAACTCCAAAAACCCCGGCGACGACAAGCAGATGGTCGCCGCCCGGAGTGACTTTCTCGACAAGGGGTACTACGCCCCTTTGCGAAACGTTCTGACCGACCTGGCCCTGGAGCTGACCGCCGGGATCCCCTCCCCCGCCCTGTTGGACAGCGGCTGCGGTGAAGGGTACTACACCGCCGGACTGGCCAACACGCTGCCTCTTGCCCGGCTTGCCGGCATCGACATCTCCAAATTTGCCGTCCGCCGTGCCGCCAAGCGGGTCAAGTCAGGGGAATTCGCCGTTGCCTCCGCATACCACCTTCCGGTGCCCGACCATAGCATCAACCTTCTGTACAACATCTTCTCCCCCTTGTCAGCAGAGGAGTTTGCCCGGGTGCTTGTTCCCGGCGGATACTTCGTTTACGTTGTCCCCGACCAGCGGCATCTGTGGCAGATGAAAGAGGTTCTGTACGAAAACCCTTACGAAAACCCAGTCAAGCAAGAGGATTATCCCAACTTCGTGTGGCAAAAGGTCATTCCCCTGCGCTATGCCGTCACCTTGGACAGCAGCGCAGACATTATGGCTCTGTTTTCCATGACTCCTTACGCATGGAAAACCCCGAAGGATGGCGTAGATCGGCTGCGCCGGCTGTCCCAACTGGAAACAGAAATCGGTTTTGATATCCACGTGTATAAAAAAAGCTCCGCAGACTAAAGTCTGCGGAGCTTCTTATTTTGTAGGGCGCTTCTTCTCTTTCGCCGTAATTTCATTCATGTGGATCTTCCAGATCCCCGTCACAGCAAAGCTGCGGGCCACCTCGCCGTCAAAGGCGGACATATGGGCGGGGGTCAGCTTTTCGCACAGGGCACGCAGGGCAGCAACCTTCTCCTCTGCGTCCATGACCTCCGTGGCCGTTCCCTTGACCATAGCGCTGCGGAAGTAGGTGGTGAAATCATCGACAGCCGCCACGTTTTCGCTGACGAAGCTGACCCAAACGTTGTGATTCTCCCGCAGCAGATCCAGTTTCTTGCCCTCCAGCGCACAGTGGAAGTACAGATCCTCCCCCACCCGCACCAGCGACAAGGGCAGACAGTAGGGTTCCTCCCCCTGCAGGGCAACCGTACCGTATTCGCAGGCATCGATAACCGCAAAAGCAAATTCCCGGCCACGTTCCCTGTCTTTTCTTCGCATAACACTCTCTCCTTTACTGTAAACGCCGGAGCCTTTACAGCTCCGGCGTTTCAATACTCATTTGTTCTTCAGCAGCTTGTTCAGTTCTGCCATGAAGGTGTTGAGGTCCTTGAACTGGCGATAGACGGAGGCAAAGCGCACGTAGGCCACCTCGTCCACATCCTTCAGCCGATCCATGACCAACTCACCGATGCGCTCGGTGCTGGTCTCCCGCTCCAGAGAGTTCTGCAGTTCCTGCTCGATCTCCTCGGCGATGCGCTCCAGAGTATCGAAGGGAACGGGACGCTTCTCACAGGCACGCATCATGCCGTTGAACAGCTTGGCCCGGTCAAAGCTCTGGCGGCTACCGTCCTTCTTGATGACCACCAGGGGCAGGCTTTCTACCGTTTCGTAGGTGGTAAGGCGCTTGTGACACTCCAGACACTCACGGCGGCGACGGATGCTGGCCCCCTCCTCCGCAGGACGGGAGTCCACAACCTTACTTTCCAGCTGACCGCAAAAAGGGCATTTCATAAGAATACCTCCATCACGTCGGTAACCCGACTATTTATGTACTATGGGAGATTATACCACATTATTTTGTGTTTTGGTAGTCCTTTTTTGCAATTTCACCCTTTTTCTTGCGTTTACAGCTTGGTCATCTGCGCTGCGGCGAATTTCAGCATCAACCGTTTGGTACCCACGTTGTCAAAAGCGATCTCAACCAGCACGTCGCCGCCCGCCTTTTGCGTTGCAATGACCATTCCCTTGCCAAAGGCCTTGTGGTTGACCATGTCGCCCTTCTGCAGCACCATGGACGGCGCTGCTCCGGCAGATTTAATACCCCCGGCAGCCGGCGTGGACACAGGCTTCTTACCCGGAATGGGGTACTTGGCCGCACCGGTCACGGTTCCGCTGCTTCGATAGGTTGTAACCGGAGCCTGCCGCTGAGTATAACCACCGCTGTGGTATCCGCCCTCGTAACCGCCATAGCCGCTGGTACGACTGGGGATGCCCGGGACCCAATCCGTGTCCGGATCCCGATCCAGGAAGCTGCGCCCGCTGCGTTCCAGATACTGTTCGGGAATCTCGCTCACAAAACGAGAGGGCCGGTTGGAGCTGGTGCGACCAAACAGCATGCGCTGATTGGCACAGGTCAGATACAGTTGCTGCTTGGCACGGGTCATGGCCACGTAGCAAAGCCGCCGCTCCTCCTCCATCTCCTCCGGGTCGCCGATGGTGCGCTGACCGGGGAACACGCCTTCCTCAACACCCACCACAAATACCACCGGGAATTCCAGACCCTTGGCCGAGTGCATGGTCATCATGACCACGCAGTCCTCCCCGGCGTCGTGGCTGTCCAGGTCGGTGTACAGGGCAATTTCATCCAAAAATCCGGACAGGCTGGGGTCGTCCCCGGCGTTCTCCAGATATCCATTGATGGAGGTCAGCAGCTCCCGCACATTTTCAAGGCGGGTGCGATCCTCCACCGTGTTCTTGCTCTCCAGCATGACGGCATAGCCGGTGGTGGCGATCAGTTCCTCGTAAAAGTCGGGCAGGGGCATCTCCTCCGCCTGCTTCTGCAGGGTGCGGATCATATCCACAAACTGCGCAAGCTTGCCCGCCGCCTTCTGCAGGTCGGGGTACTGTACCGCATGGCTGACGACCTCAAAAAGGGACTTACCCTCCTGAGCAGCAATGGCCTGAGCCGTCTCCACCGTCTTAGCGCCAATGCCTCGGGGAGGATTGTTGATGATACGCTGCAGACGCAGATCGTCGTCGGTGTTATTCAGCACGCACAGGTACGCCACCATGTCCTTGACCTCCGCACGGTCAAAAAATCGGGTTCCGCCGATGATTTTGTAGGGAATGCCGTTGCGCTTGCAGGCATTTTCCATCTGGTTGGATTGGGCGTTCATACGGTAGAGGATGGCGTGATCCTTCCACTTTCTGCCCTTGCTGAACCCGTCCATGATACGCATGGCGACGTACTGCGCCTCGTCATTCTCGTTCATGGCGGTGTACATCTGCAGCTTGTCCCCCGCCCCGGCCTTCGTCCACAGTTCCTTGCCCTTACGGCCCTGGTTATTGCGGATGACAGCGTTGGAGGCATTCAAAATATTGCCCGTGGAGCGGTAGTTCTGCTCCAACCGGATAACCCGAGCCTTGGGGTACTGCTTCTCAAAGGACAGGATATTCTCGATAGTGGCACCACGGAAGCGGTAGATGGACTGATCGTCGTCACCCACCACGCAGAAGTTCTCGTACCCACCCGCCAGTGTGGAGGCCAACAGGTACTGCAGATTATTGGTATCCTGATACTCGTCGATGAGGACGTAGCGGAACTTGCGCTGGTAGTAGGTGCGCACCTGCTCGTCCTGCTGCAGCAGGCGCACAGTGTGCAGGATGATATCGTCAAAGTCCAGTGCGCTGGCATCCCACAATCTGCGCTCGTACTCCGCATAGATATCGGCAATGCGCTGCAAACGAAAATCCCCACTTTTGCTGCACTCATGCTGGTATCGGGCCGCCAGCTTCATCTCGTCCTTGGCACGGGAGATGTAGCCAAGCACTGTCCGGGGCGGGAACTGCTTGTCGTCGATATTCCGCTCCTTCAGAATGTCCTTGATGACCCGCAGGGAGTCGTCGGTATCGTAGATGGTAAAGGAAGAGGAAAAACCCAGTTTGTCGATGTCCCGGCGCAGAATGCGCACACAGGCAGAGTGGAATGTGCTGGCCCAGATATCATTTGCCTCCGGCCCCAGCATCATGGCAAGGCGCTCCTTCAGCTCCCCGGCAGCCTTGTTGGTAAAGGTGATGGCCAAAATGCTCCACGGGACAGCCGGGTCCATTTGGCACAGCCGGCGGGCACGTTCCGCATCCTGCCCGGCAGGATTGGCGGCATATCGCTCCAGGAAGGTCAGCTCGTCCTCCCCCACCCAATCGGGCACCTCCACGCTGTCCGATCCGCAGCCGTAGCGGATGAGGTTGGCAATGCGGTTGATGAGCACCGTGGTCTTGCCGCTGCCGGCGCCGGCCAACAACAGCAAGGGGCCCTCCGTGGTCAAAACAGCATCCTGCTGCTCCTTATTCAGCCGTCCGAAGTCATGGGCAATTGCTCCCCGGCGTGCCTTGCAAAATCTCAATTCCTGTTCATGGTCAAGCATGGTATTCCCTCTCATTTGACAAGTTTCTTACCTGATATTCTATTACATTCCCGCCCTCGGGTCAACCGGACAAGGGTGCAAAAAATATTTTCTTGCCACGTCTTTTCCCGGTCTTGTGCGCATACCCTATAGCAGATGGACGAGCCACCCATGCTTGTCCTTGCACAAAGGGAAAGGAGTCCCCGCTGTGAAAAAGCTGCTTTGTATTCTGCTGGCCGTTTTCCTGGCTAATCTGCCCATGTCTGCACGTGTTCTGGCCGACGATTTGACCGCCACACCAACATACGTCCCTCTTAACTCGCAGGGGTTGTATTGGTCCGGTTCTTTCCCCGCTGAACGTGACCGGACCGACGGCATCAGCCTGCCCTTGACCGCTCTGGCCCTGTCCATGCTGGAGCACAGTGCAGCCTACACCCCCGACGATAACCACTTCGTTTGGCTTGCTTTGTACTACGTACTTTCCCTGTGCGGCCAGGACGATGAGCGTGCCGAATTGGTCGGCGACACACTGCTGCTGCCCGCCGAATGTGTGCAGGACTTCCACGCCGCCCTATTTCTCCCCCGCCGCCTGCCGCCTGTCCCGACCCAGGCTGCCGACAGGATCCGCTATTCCTCCAAGGATGATCAGTACAGTCTGGCTGTGGGTGATATGGCTCTGGTCGAGCCGCATCTCACCACCCCTGTTTCCATGGGGGACAAGCTGGTCTCCCTGTCCGGCACCCTCACCGAACCCGACAGCGGTGACGTGGTTTGCACGTTCCACGCCGTACTGACGGAGAACGATTCCATGTTCGGCTTCTCCGTGGTTGATTTTGCTCTCTTGTAACTGCGTTGCAAGAGAAAAGGGCCGCAGAAATCACTGCGGCCCTTTGCGTTATTTCGTTTTAATCCAGAACAATCAGGGCGATGAATTCCAGAATGTCGTCGCCGATGTTCTTGATGCCGTGACCCTGTCCGGAGGGGGTGAAGGTAACGGTACCGGGCTCCACCTCAACAAACTCGTCGTTGTCCTGATAGAGGCCCTTGCCGGAGATGATGTAGTAGCTTTCAAACTCGCCGGTGTGGACGTGGAACTCCACTTCCTCGCCGGGCTTGAGCTTCACGTTGGAGAACATACGCAGCTTGGGGTTGCGACCGGGGAAGTCGGCCAGATTGTGCAGATGCATCTTGACCTCGCCACGGGCGTTGTCCTCGGTGGTGATGGTCAGGTCCTTTGCGGTCTTGATCATAGGTATCGCCTCCTTATTGTTTGAGACCATTATATCAAAATTTATGGGGAATTCAATCTTTTTGTAAAAGAAAGGATCGGACAGTTGTCCGCTCCTTTCAAACCACAGGCAAAACATCCAAATTCTACAATTACCAAGCATTAGATATGCTCTTTCGTATAATCTTCATATCTTTATTACTATAGTAGCTGCTCTCACCATCCCACGTAACCATAAATTCGATATCAAATCTTCTTTTATTTCCGTACTCACCGTAGGAATTTACAGGATAGTATGTGCCCTTTGCGGTTACTTTATATCCAGTTTCCGTTTCGCTGACATTGAGCGTTCCAGTGTTGAAATTCCCGAGGCTCCGGCAGTTTTCATAATCACAGCAAATATTTACAAGATTCTGCCTGGCATCTAGGGCAGGCTTCTTCGGCTTAGAAGGCTCTGAACTTTCACCACAAGCAACCAGGGAAATGCACATCCCAATCGCCAATAGCATACACAACACCTTTTTCATCGTAAATCACCTTTTCTCCCATTCGTAATTACACCACTTCGCAAAATCTATAATACCTTCTGCCACTTTAACGCAACCTCACACTTATGCCATCTTGGAAAACTGCGTTTTTCCCTCTGCGAAGTGGTTACAATGTTATTTTAGACGTTTCACGTCTAAAAGTCAATAGATAGTTTCCGTCTGCAGTATTATTCTTTTGGTGATGAATGTGAATATGCATTTTGGCGAAAAGGTACGCTACCTGCGTGAGGAACAGAATATCTCCCAGACCGAATTGGGCAAGGCGTTGAATATGACCCAGCGAAAGGTGTCCTATATCGAATGTGGTAAATACGAGCCCAGCATTGAGGATATCGTTTCTATCTGCACATTTTTCGATGTGTCTGCCGACTACCTGCTCAACATCCCCAAAGGAAAACAATATCCGGAGCGTTAAGAAAACCCTCCACCCCATCGAGGGGTGGAGGGTTTTGTACGGCTGAAGGGATGTAGCCGCTTGCGCGTCTGCCGTCCTTGCGGCATAGCCGCTTCGGACTTCGCGGCTAAATACGTGCCACCGGCACGTTTTCTTCACGCCGCTCACCCTCTCAGGGTTCGAATCCCTTCGCCGTATAAAGCAAAAACGCAGACCACCGAATGGTGATCTGCGTTTTTGGTACGGCTGAAGGGATTCGAACCCCCGACCTTTTGGTTCGTAGCCAAACACTCTATCCAGCTGAGCTACAGCCGCATACTGTTCGTGACAGCCAAGTTATAATAACACAAAGTCATTGGTATTGCAAGCCTTTTTTTCAAAAAATCCAACTTTTTTCCTTTTCTTTTCGCAGGCCGAAATGGTCGCAGTGGCCATAGGGGCGCAGAGACGATGTGACCCGGACTCGACTGCATCGAATCCGGGTCACATTTGTGTTAGTTATCAGCCGCCAAAGACCTTGATCATAAAGCCTGCGGCAACGGCGGAGCCAATCACGCCGGCCACGTTGGGGCCCATAGCGTGCATCAGCAGGAAGTTGGAGGGGTTCTCCTTCTGTCCCACGGACTGGGCCACACGGGCGGCCATAGGCACGGCGGACACGCCGGCAGAGCCGATCAGGGGGTTGATCTTGCCCTTGGACAGGACGTACATCAGGTCGCCCAGCAGCAGACCGCCGGCGGTAGACAGCAGGAAGGCGATCAGGCCCAAAGCGATGATACCCAGAGTCTGACCGGTCAGGAAGGTGGAACCGGTTGCCTTGAAGCCCACAGACAGACCCAGAGGAATGGTGACGATATTGATCAGGGCGTTCTGGGCGGTATCGGACAGACGCTCGGTCACGCCGCACTCACGGAACAGGTTGCCCAGCATCAGCATACCAATCAGAGGAGCGGTGTCGGGAATCAGCAGGATAACGAAGGTGGCCACGGCGATGGGGAACACGATCTTCTCGGTCTTGGACACCTGACGCAGCTGGGTCATCTTGACCGCACGCATCTTCTTGGTGGTCAGCGCCTTCATCAGAGGGGGCTGAATCATAGGAATCAACGCCATATAGGAGTAGGCCGCAATGGCGATAGCAGGCAGAATAGACGGCGCCAGCTTGGATGCGGTCAGAATAGCAGTAGGCCCGTCCGCACCGCCGATGACGCCAATGGCGGCAGCCTCGGCAGGGGTAAAGAACACAAAATCACCGATGATGGGCAGCTCACCCAGACCCAGAGCCATCAGGAACGCGGCGAAGATGCCCAGCTGTGCGGCAGCACCCAGCAGCATAGACTTGGGGTTAGCCAGCAGAGGGCCAAAGTCGGTCATAGCACCGATGCCAAGGAAGATGATGGAGGGATAGATGGCGTGACCCACACCCTGATACAGCACCCACATAAAGCCGGGAGAAGCCTCGGCAGTGGGGGCGGCCATCAGGCCGGTCAGGGGCAGGTTGGCCAGCAGCATACCAAAGGCGATGGGAACCAGCAGCAGAGGCTCGAACTTCTTGCCAATACCCATATACAGCAGCACAAAGGCAATCAGAATCATAACCGCCTCTCTCCAGCTGCCTGCAAAGATGCTGGCAAAGCCGGAGCTGCCGAGGATCCGGGACATTACGTCAGTAAAAAACTCAATAATATTCATTGTTCCGTCTCCTCCCTATCAATATTTGATTACGCTGGTCAGACGGGTCTGGTCGGGGGTAGTACCCATCTCGGCGGCAACGGCGGCGGTGGTGACGGCGATAATCTCCTCGTCATCCTCCTGCTTGGGCGCAGGAGCGGCAGGCTTAGCCGCAGGGGCAGCTGCCTTGGCAGGCAGCTTGCGCTCAATGGCGCCCACCACCTTGGAGATGACGGTAATCATCAGAGCCAGCACAGCCAGCACCAGAAACACCACCACGAAGCCGCAAACGGCAATCATCAGTGCGCCGGGCCAGCCGCCAAGCTGTTCAAAGTTCATTCCATAATACATTCAATTTTCCTCCCGGGATCAGCCCAGAATGGCCAGAGCGGCGCCGGTCTCAACAGTGGCGCCCACGGAAACGGGAATGCTCTTAACGGTGCCGGCACAGGGGGCGAAGACTTCGATCTCCATCTTCATTGCCTCCAGCACCATCAGCAGGTCGCCCTCGTTAACGGACTGACCCACGGTGCACTCCACCTTGAACACGGTGCCGGGCATGGGGCTGGGCACGGGAGTCTCACCGGCAGCAGCGGCCACAGGGGCGGCAGCAGGAGCAGGGGCGGCAGCAGGAGCAGCCACAGGAGCAGCCACAGGAGCAGCCACGGGAGCGGCAGCAGCCTTGGGTGCGGCCTTGGCGGCAGACTCCTTCTCTACGGTAACAGAGTAAGTCTTGCCATTGACGGTGATGACATAGTTCATAACAATCTTCTCCTCACTTTATATATTGGTCTGAAGACCTGTTTTACGTAATGAATAATAAGATAGTATATCCGAAAGCCGAAAGCATTATATCCTCCGTCCCTCGGCTTGTCAAGCGTTTACAGCACGTCCGCAAAGGCCTGAATGGCGGTGCTGGCCTGACCGAAATCCCGCATCTGCTGGTCCACGCCCAGCTTGATGTGGGGGATGCCAGCCTCGTCCAGAGCCTTCTTCAGGTAGGGGTACTCCATCTCCTCAGGGTCGCAGAACTGCTGCATGAACAGGATCAGGCCCTGGGCACCGGAGTCCTTCACCATCTGCGCCACAAACTCGCCACGGCGGTTCTGGGAAGAGGCGGGATCGTACAGCAGCACGTCGTAGTCAATGTTGGCAAACTGCTTTGCCAGCGCCAGCATGGGGTCGCCGGTCTCATCCGCATCGGTGCGGAAGGAACGGGACTCGTGCGCCACATCGTCGGCGGCGATGGCAATATTGTTCTCCTCAAAGATAGCCAGCAGCTTGGGATTGTCCACAACGATACCGGAGGTGACCACCTTCACGCCCTTCCAGTTGGCAGCGGGCAGCTTCTTCAGCTCCTCGTTCAACTCCACCAGCTTGGCGGTGTACTCGTCCTTGAGCATGAAGTAGCTTGCCTTCAGCACGGCGGAGCGCAGGGTCGGGGTGACCACGTCGCAATGCTCGTTCGCCAGCTTGACAAACTCCCGACGGGCTGCACGGGAGGCGTTGTAAACCGCAATCGCCTTACGGATGTCCTCGTCGGTCATCTCGTGACCGGAGATCTGGTCCAGCATTTTGCGCACGTTGGTGTACTGGTCCACGCAGAACTTCAGTCCCCAATCGGCGAAGCGGTTCTGGGGGTGAGCCAGGAAGATGGTGGGGATCTTGTCGCCAATGGCCACACGGAAGTTCTGGCTCATGGGACGCAGGGTGTCGCAGATGGTGGGGGTGATCAGACCGTCCAGCTGGTCCATGGTACCATCCAGCAGCATCTCCAGCGCCAGCTGGGCAATGGTGCAGTAGAAGGTGGCACAGTACTCCTTGGCTCGGGAGATGGTCTTCTTGTTGCTGCCCCACATGCCCATGGGCACCATGCCGGCAGCGTAGACCAGCTCTTCGGGAGCGTAGTAAGGCAGAACACCGATCACCTTTTTACCGGCAGCCTTGAAGTCGGCAAGCTGCTTGTTGGGGTTATAGGCGATGTCCTGGAATTGCTTCATCATCAGTTCAATGCTCATCTCTTAACCCTCCTTATTGGCAGCGTTCTGCTCCATGGCTTCCACCAGACCCTGAACACGGGTCTCATACTGGGCAGCGTTGAAGTTGCGGGGGTCGGCCTGATCGCCGTCAAAGCCGGCACAGGGGATACCCAGGTCGGCGGTGAAGCGGCGCTGCATCTCAGCCATGTAGCCGGACCAGGGCTTGCAGGAACGGTTATAGTGGACCAGCACGCCGTCCACCTTGTTATCCTTACAAATGCCCTCACGCCAGGCAACGCCCTGCTCAATGCAAACGGAGTTGGGAGCCTTGTAATAGGCACGAGCCATACCGTCCAGATCGTCGTATACGAAACCGAAGGCGGGGGCGTACACCACGGCAGTGACGTTGACACCGTTGGCCTTCAGGGGCCTGAACAGGTCGGGCAGCTTGGGCCAGCAAGGGATACCCTCGAACATGACACGGTACTTCTCGGGGAAGGGCGTGGTGGTGGTGCCTTCCTTGATGGCCTGCTCCAGATCCTTCTCCAGCAGTTCGAACGCCTCAGCCGCCTGCACCTTGGCACGGGCGGTCACGATGTCGGCCATGTGGTTGAACAGGTCGAAGCCGGAGTAGGGTGCGGGCTTGTACTGCAGGTAGTCGCACACACGCAGCCAGGCGCTGGCGGTACGGTTGGCGTTGGCGCAGGCCTGCTCGAACTTCTTCTCGTCAAACTTCTTGCCGGTCAGCTCCTCCAGCTGCTTGATGGCAGCATCAAACTGGGCACGGACGTAGGCCACGTTGGAGTCGTGGACCTCCACGGTGTTGTTATAGGGAATATCGATCATGATCAGGGGGATGTTGCACATACGGGCGATGTTCTCATACCACTTGGTCATGCAGTTACAGATGTTGTTGCAGCACAGCAAAAAGTCGGGCTGAGGGATGCGCATCTGGCGATAGGGCTTAATGGATTCCCAATACTTGTCCTTCAGCGGGCCATCGGGCATCGCCTCGATCTTGTGGATGTCCACCAGGACAGTGTAGGGCTGCTGGGTCTTGGGGTCCTTGACAGGCTTGCCGTCCTCCCCCATCACGACCTTGCCGTTCTCGTCCTTCAGGGGCTTACCGGAGTTGGGGTCGATGACATACTCCAAGGTCTCCGGATCAAACTTGCGGGCAGCACGCTTACCGGCGGCATAGGCCAGGCTGATGCGGGCGTAGCCGCAGATGTCGTTGTCAAAACCCAGATCCTCGGCGGCCTGACACATGATCTCTCCGTCGCGGTTGGCGGCGATACCAGCAGCCTGATTTTCGGGATACATTACGTCCAGATCGAATGCGGCAGCCAACTCGCAGGGGAACTTGGACGAGGACCAGCCTACCAGCTTGCCTTCGGCCTTGGCCTTGCGGGCGTCGGCATGGACGTCGTCCACGACCTTACGCAGAGCCAGAACGCCGGGACTAACTTCTTTAGCCATTGTAGTTTCCTCCTTACCGATTATTTATTGCACTTTTTGTAAGCAAACAGAGCGGCGCCCAATGCGCCTACATACTGGGTCAAAGGCGAGGTGTGGATGGTGTGTCCCAGCTGCTCTTGCAGGGCATTCACCACACCGGAGTTCTGCGCCACGCCACCGGTCATGACCACGTCGTCCTGCACGCCCACCCGGTGGGCCAGGCCCGCCACGCGGCCGGCCACGGATCGGTGGATTCCGTTGATGATGTCGCACTTATCGGTCCCCTGCGCCAGCTGACTGATGACCTCGCTCTCGGCGAAGACGGTGCAGGTGGAGCTGATGGCCACGTCCTTGGTGGACTTGGCGCCCAGGGTCCCCAGGTCGTTCACATCCACCTCCAGTACCCGAGCCATCACGTCCAGAAAACGACCGGTGCCTGCGGCACACTTATCGTTCATCTGGCAGTTGGTCATAGCGCCGTTTTCCACGCGCAGGATCTTCACGTCCTGGCCGCCGATGTCGACTACGGTGCGCACCTGCGGAAACAGGAACGCTGCGCCCTTGGCGTGGCAGCTCAGCTCGCTCATCTGATGGTCAGCAAACCCCTCCAGCGAGTTGCGGCCGTAGCCGGTAGCCAGCACGAAGGCCATATCCTCACGGGTCTTCCCTGCTGCCTCCAGCACGGCATCAATGGCGCGCTGAGGGCCGCTGGTTCCGGCGCCCACAGCAACGAGGGACTTGGCTACCAGTTCCTTTCCGTCGGCCAGCATCACGCACTTGGAGGCGGTGGAGCCGATATCAATGCCCAGTGTATAAATGGTTTCCATAGCGTTTCTCCGTTATTGCGCCGGAGCGCAAGAAATTACTTGTTGTTCAGGTTATCGTAGTCACGGCACACCCGGGGCAGCAGCATCTGATGTACGGGGCACACGGACACGGAATTCTGATAGCAGGACTCAGTGAAGGCAATCATGTAGTTGCGCATGAGAGGCATCTTGACCACCTCGTCCACCAGACCGGCCTGGGCGCAGTACAGAGGCTTGGACTTCAAGTCGTAGTCCTCAATCATGGCATTCATCTTGTCGATGGTAGGCTGCAGGTCGTTGCCCGCCTTCTGATCCTTGGACAGGCGACCGGTGTACATGGCGTTGGCTGCGGTCTTGCCGTTCATGACGTTGATTTCGGTGGCAGCGCAGCCCAGAGAGAAGGCGTTGTTGTCGTTGCCCTGCGGACCGCCCAGCACGTAGTGGGCGGCGGCGGTGCCGTGGCGCAGGGTGATCTCCATCATGGGCAGCTTGCTGGACTGGATGGAGTAGATCAGGGACTGACCCAGGCCCAGCAGCTCAGCGACCTCGGCGTCGTCGCCCACGTCGATACCGGTGGTATCCTGCACCCAAATGATGGGCAGGCGGTCACGGGCGCACATGGTCACGAACTCGCTCATCTTGATCAGGCCCTGACGATACAGCTTACCGCCCGCACCCATAGCCTGACCGTACTTGGCCATCTTATACTCGGGATAGTTGGGGAACACACCCTGCTGGTTGGCCACGATACCCACAGGCAGACCGGCCACCTTGGCAATACCGGTAATGATCTCGGGTCCGTAACCCTTCTTGAACTCCATCAGCTCGCTGCCGTCTACCAGACGGGCGATGACAGAGTACATATCGTAGGGGCGGTTCTTGTTGTTCAGCACGATGTCGTACAGTTCCTCGGGGTCGCCGGCAGGATTGGCAGGCTCCGCCACACGGAAGAACTCCAGATCGTAATTGGGCAGCATGCCAATGTACTTCTTGATGCCCTCGATCACGCCCTCCTGCTCGGCGTAAACCTCACGCCAGAAGCCGGTCTGACCGTAGTGAATGGACACGGATCCGGGGGGATCGGCACGCAGACCACGGGTGGCTTCGATCTGAGCCAGGGCGGCCTCCATATCCACGTAGGGCTTGGGGTTCATACCGCCCACAATACCGGCACCGCCCACGGCCATGTTGGCCTTCTCATGGGCAACCAGGATGGTGGGAGAGATGGAGTGGTAACCGCCGCCGGCGGGGTTGGTGCCGTGGATACCCACAATGACGGGCACGCCCAGCTGGTTCAGCTCGGAGTTGCGGTAGAAAGGCGTACCGCCGCCACGACGGTTGGGATACACCTTCTCCTGCTTGTCCAACTCCACGCCGGCACACTCCAGCAAATAGATCAGGGGGACGCGCAGACGCTTGGCGGTGTCGCTACCACGGATCAGGTCATCGGCCTGACCGGGCACCCAGGTACCGGCGTGCTTCTTGTTGTCGGAGGCAATGATGCAGCACCACTTGCCGTTGACGCGACCCAGTCCCTTGACAATGGAGGTGGTGCCGGTCTTGTTATTCTCGGGATTGTACAGGGTGTTCAGGGGGCACCAGGTACCCTCGTCCACCAGCAGAGCGATGCGCTGCATGGCGGTCAGCTGACCACGCTCGTTCATGGCCTCGTCAGGCTTGCCGTTGGCAAGGCACTCGGCAATGCGCTGGTCGATCTCGGCCTCAACGGCCTTCAGCTCGGCAGCATTTTCAGGGTTGGGGCGGACAGCCTTACCAACCACAGGCATATTCTGGAAATAGCCGGGCATGGAATAGAAACCCATATTCTTTTCCTCCTATTGTTTTCCGCTTATCCCTTGGGAACCTTGATAAAGGCCTGACCGGGGTCGATCTGCTCACGGATGAGCTTGATGATCTCGGGAGAGGGGCCCTCCATCAGCTCGGCACGGGACACGTCGATTTCAAAGCCGGTATTCTCCTGCACCAGCTCAGGGCTGGAGAACGGATAGTAGTAGGCCAGATACATACGCTTGGTCTCTTCGTCAAACTTCATGATGCCCAGGTCGGTAACCACCATCTGAGGGCCACGGTTGCCGGGCAGGCCGGCACGCTCACGACCGCCGGGGCCGTCCATCCAGCCGCAGGAGGTGATGTAGTCGATCTTCTCCATGAAGCGGCGCTTCTGATGCTGCATCATGATGACGGTGTTGCAGTAGGTGGCAATGCCGTTGGCGCCGCCGGAACCGGTAAAGCGGGTCATGGGCTTGACGTAATCGCCGGTGCCGTAGATGCAGGTGGAGTTCACGTTTCCGTAAGGGTCGATCTGGGCGCCGCCGATAAAGGCGATCAGGCGATCCTCGTTGTGCAGCCACTCATTGGCTTCAAAGCCGATGAAGCGGATGTTGGGCCACTGCACAGCGCAGTGGGCCATAAAGCGGTTGTCACCCACGGAGCGGGGCACCTCCACAGGGTCGCAGTCCATCAGGCCGGACTCCACGATGGGGTGGCAGCTGGGGCAAATGGCAACCTTGGCCAGAGAGGCGCCGATCAGGGGCAGGCCAGTGCCCACAATGACGATCTGATTTTCCTTGATGCTTTTGGCGATGGCGTAAGCCTGCATTTCCTGTTTGGTGTAGTTGGTATAATCAGCCATTTCTCTCTTCCTCCCTGCTTACTTGATGTGAGTGTTGGAATAACCCAGATGAGGAGCGTTGCGCAGGCTCATCAGCCGGTGACCGCCAATCTTGTTGAGCAGATCGTTGTGGTCGGTGATGGAGTAGACCCACTTATCCAGGTAATCCTTGAAGGTCTGGGGAACGGCGACACCGGCGGCGGCATCGTCGGCAGCCTTGCGGGCACGGGCAGCAGCCTCAGCCAGCTTGGCATCCTCAGGCGCCTTCTCGGCAGCCTTCTCCGCCTTGGCAGCAGCCTTGGCCAGCTGAGCCACGGCATCGGCCTCATCCTGATACTTGGAGGCCTTGTCGTACTCGCGCAGGGCATTGGGGTCGTTGTCGTAGTAGCCGTAGCACTGGGTGGGCCAGGCGCCGTAGGGGCAGTGAACCACGGCGCTGACGCACTCGCCAAAGATACGGGTCAGGGTGGGGTCACGGCGGACGTACTCGTTGCTGACCAGCTCGTCACAGGTCACGATGACCTTGCGGGCAGCGATGGCAATGTCCACGTCGTGGAACTCGTCACCCATGATGATGCAGGTGCCGTCGGGAGAGGCCTGCTGCACATGGATGATGGCGGTATCCAGCTTGGGCACGGGAACGGCAACCACCTTCTCGCCGGGGTTGAAGGGATTTTCAATCTCCACGCACTTCAGGTCGTCCACCTTCTCCAGCGCCTTGCGCTGCTCCTCGCTGATACCCCAGTACTTCATCAGACCGGAGCCCTGCATCAGGCGCACAGGCAGGAAAGGCAGCCCCAGAGAGGCGGCGTGCAGCTGCAGCATGACCACGTCCTGGGAATAGTCCTCGTAAGTCAGTTCACCCTTCTCGATGGCGGCGCGGAAGCGGCGGGACACGTTGGTATAACCGGAGTTGGCGGTGTAGCAGTTGATATACGCCTTCACACGGCCCTCGCCGATCATCATATCCCAGTCACCGCCGGCAGCACCGGCCCAAACAGTAAAGTCCTTCTGTCCCTGACGCAGGATCTCGCCCACAGCCGCATAGGGCTTGCGGTTGGTGGTGAAGCCGCCGAAGCTGATGCAATCGCCATCTTCCACGAACTTGGCTACTGCGTCATGCAGGGAATACACTTTATCCATGTTTCATACCTCCAAATATTTTTTTGCGCATATGCGCATTCTGTCAGTATTAGCTTAACGCAAGCGGGCATTTTTTTCTTTTGGTATGTTAGCAAAAAGTTTGCATATCGTAACCTGCCGTGCTATAATATATTTGTATCTGCGGGTATGCTTAGGTTCTCCCTCGCTATTTCCCCACATTTTCACAGCAAGATACCGCAGAAAGGAGGCGGCCTTATGACCGGCATTGAATTCCACGTGCGGCTCAAGCAAAACGACAGCTGGAGCATGAGCCGCCTGCATTTCCACGACTATTATGAGCTGATGCTCCCCCTGACCAGTTCGGGCAGCATTTTTGTAAAGGACCAAATATATCCCCTCCAGCGTGGGCAGCTGTACCTCATCAGTGAGAACACCCTGCACCGCACCATTGCCAACGGGTTCCACTCCCGCTATGTGCTGCATATCAGCCGCCGTGCCCTGACCGAGCTGTCCACCCCACAGACCGACTTTGGTCGCCTGCTGCAGGAGCCGTTCCGCTGTATCCCCCTGGAGCAATCCCAGTTCGAGCAGTTATCCTCCCGGTTTCAGGCATTGGTCGGCATCCAAAACGATGGTGGCTTTGGCAGCGATTTGCGGCAAACCGTAAGCCTGATTGAGCTGCTGCTGGCCGCCTCGCAGATTTTGAATCTCTCCCCTGCGGACGATGTGGTTCAAAATAAAGATTTTGCCCGTATTAACCCCATTTTGGACTATATTCACGATAACCTGACCGAGCCGCTCTCTCTGGACCGCATCGCCGGCCACTTTTTCCTCAACAAGCACTACTTATGCCGTATTTTCAAGGCATCCACCGGCTTTTCCGTTATGGATTATATCATCCGCAGTCGGGTGCTCCGTGCCCGCCAGCTGCTGCAGGAGGGTGTCAGTGTCCAACAGGCCGGCGAGCTGTCCGGTTTTGCGGATAACTCACACTTCATCCGCACCTTCGGCAACCTGACCGGCACCTCCCCCGGCCGCTACGCCAGGCAGTATCAACGTGGCGATCAGGTGCACATTGACAACTGAATGTCAAGATATGCAAAAACCGACCTGTGATATTCACAGGTCGGTTTTTTCGTTGCACACTCAGGGTCGGTCAGATTTCCTTGCCAAAGATGCATACTGTAATGATGTTTGCAATCTCCGCAACTGTCTTGATACACCCCTCGTTCAGCCACTCCATAACGATGGCGTTGATGCCATTGAGATAGTACATCATGACATAATTTCTGTCCGCATCCGGATAGCGGAAGCGCTCCAGAACCGGGTTGAATCTGTGTTCATAGTTGGTAACCTCCTTTGTTTATGCCGCAATTTTATCGCAGCCGGGAGGTCAACGGAACAACACGCATCCGACAAACTGTTGATTTTAGCTCACCATAGCAACAGGCGCAGCGAATCTCGCTGCGCCTGTCTTTTTCTTTTACAGCATCTCCACGATGCGCTCCACAGCTTCACGGGTGGCCTCTGCGCCGCCGAAGGCGGTCAGGCGGACGTAGCCCTCACCGCTGGGGCCGAAGCCGGAGCCGGGGGTGGTGGCAACGTTTGCCTTGTCCAGCACCAGATCGAAGAAGTCCCAGGAGCTCATGCCGTCGGGTGTCTTCAGCCAGATGTAGGGGGCGTTCACACCACCGGAGGCGGACAGGCCCGCACGACTCAGACCCTCACGGATGACCTTGGCGTTGTTCAGGTAGTAGTCGATGGACTCACGGGTCTGGACGCGGCCCTCAGGGGTGTAGATGGCAGCGGCGCCACGCTGGATGACGTAGGGCACGCCATTGAACTTGGTGCACTGGCGGCGGTTCCACAGGGCGTTGAGCTTGGCACCGTCACGCTCCAGCTCCTTGGGCACCACGGTGTAGGCACAGCGGTTGCCGGTGAAGCCGGCCGTCTTGGAGTAGGATCGGAACTCGATGGCACAGGTGCGGGCACCCTCGATCTCGTAGATGGTGTGGGGCACGTCCTCCTCGGTGATAAACGCCTCGTAAGCGGAATCGTAGAGGATCACACTGCCGTTCTTGTTAGCGTAGTCCACCCACGCCTGCAGCTGCGCACGGCTTGCAACAGCGCCGGTGGGGTTGTTGGGAAAGCACAGATAGATGAGATCTGCCTTCTCGGCGGGAATTTCGGGTGCAAAGCCGTTGGACTCCACACAGGGCATATAGACCAGCTTGTTCCAGCGGCCCAGCTCCTGCTGGTACTCCCCTGCCCGACCGGCCATGGCGTTGGTGTCCACGTAGACGGGGTACACGGGATCGCACACAGCCACCACATTGTCCACACCGAAGATATCACCGATGTTGCCGCAGTCACTCTTGGCACCGTCGGACACGAAAATCTCGTCGGGAGCGATGTCCACTCCACGGGTCTTGTAATCAAACTCGGCGATGGCGTTACGCAGGAAATCGTAGCCCTGCTCGGGGCCATAGCCACGGAAGGTGTCCGCCACAGCCATTTCATCCACAGCCTTGTGCATGGCCTCGATGACCGCAGGGGCAAGAGGACGGGTCACATCGCCGATGGACAGCTTGATGATCTTGGCCTCGGGGTGGGCAGCGGAGTAGGCGCCGATGCGGCGAGCCACCTCGGAAAACAGATAGCTGCCGGGCAGCTTCAAAAAGTTTTGGTTGACTTTAGTCATGGTATTCTCTCCTTAGTAAACGGTGATGTACTTCTCGGTCTCCCAGGAGGTAACGTGGGTACGGTACTCGTTCCACTCCTTGCGCTTGCCCTCGATATAGTTCTCGGCAACGTGCTCACCCAGTACATCCAGGATCAGCTGATCCTTCTCCAGCTCGTCCAGCGCCTCACGCAGGCTGCCGGGCAGGCCGTCAATGTGATGGGCGGCACGGGTGGCCTTATCCATCTCAAAGATGTTTTCCACGATTTCAGGAGGCGGGGTCAGCTTATTGGCAATACCGTCCAGACCGGCAGCCAGGCACACCGCAACGGCCAGATAGGGGTTGCAGGAGGGGTCGGGATTGCGCAGTTCCACACGGGTAGCCTTGCCACGGGCAGCGGGAATGCGAATGAGGGCGGAACGGTTGGAGGCGGACCACGCCTTGTAGCAGGGCGCCTCGTAACCGGGAACCAGACGCTTGTAGGAGTTGACCAGCGGGTTAGTGATGGCGGTAAAGCCCTTCACATGGGCCAGCAGACCGGCAATAAAGTGATAGGCGGTCTCGGACAGCTGACGGGGGTCGTTAGGATCGTAAAACACGTTCTGTCCGCTCTTGAACAAAGACATATTCATGTGCATGCCGTTGCCCGCCACGCCATAGATAGGCTTAGGCATAAAGGTGGCGTGGAGCTTGTGCTTCTGGGCGATGGTCTTTGCCACCAGTTTGAAGGTCATGACCTTGTCGGCGCCGTCCAGTGCCTCGGCGTACTTAAAGCCGATCTCGTGCTGACCGGCGGCCACCTCGTGGTGGACGGCCTCGATTTCAAAGCCCATCTTCTCCAGCACCATGCACATCTCACGGCGGGCAGGCTCACCACGGTCCAGAGGGCCGAGGTCGAAGTAACCCACTTCGTCATTGGTGTGGGTGGTGGGGTTGCCACGCTCGTCGGTCTCGAACATGAAGAACTCCATCTCGGGACCGATGTTAAAGGTGTCAAAGCCCATATCCTTGGCACGCTGGATCACACGGTGCAGCACGCCACGAGGGTCGCCCACAAAGGGGGTTCCGTCGGGGTTGTACACGTCGCACACCAGGCGAGCCACCTTACCGTACTCCGGCTGCCAGGGCAGCTGGACAAAGCTGTTCAGGTCGGGATAGAGGTATTGGTCGGACTCGTTAATACGCACGAAACCCTGGATAGAAGAGCCGTCGATGGCGATTTCGTTGTTCACAGCCTTCTCAATTTGAGAGGCGGTGATAACCACGTTCTTCAGCTGGCCGAAAATATCCACAAACTGCATGCGGATAAATTCGATCCCCTCTTCCTTTACGATGCGGATGACGTCCTCTTTTGTGTAAGCCATAAAAATACCTCTTTTCTCTCCCGCTTTCTGCGGCTCTAAGGCTATTATTCCAATGGTTGATTATATATGTGTGGTATGGGTCTGTCAAGGCTTTTCGCCTGCTCGCAGCCGCAAAAAAACAGCAGAACCCGGATACTCTCCGCATCACTGCTGTTTTTTATTCGGCACGTATTCCACCACATCTTGAATAGGGCAATCCAAAATGGTACACAACGTATCAAGTGTCGTGGTCTTGACCACCTTGTTTTCTCGCAGTCGCTGCAACTGCGCCTTATCAATGCCATGTTCGTGAATCAACTTGTACTGACTGATATTTTTACGCTGCATCGTGCGCCAAAGCGGGGCGTATTGAATCATAATCAACACCTCACTTGTATTTTACAAGCGAGTTGTGTATTATGATATGGTGCGTGTGCGCACCATCTGAATTTGACGGATATCACCTCAACTACCGACCGATCCGGATTCAAAATCACGACAGAAGACGGCTCATCCTTTGTAACCTGTAGGCGTTCAAACGAATAAACCGACTGTCCAATAGACAATCCCATAAACCACGCTTGCGCTCACGCCGTACACAATCACCGGGCCGGCAACGGTAAACAACTTGACTGCCATGCCGGTGACGTAGCCCTCGGTCTTGAACTCCAGTGCCGGGGCGGCCACGGCGTTTGCAAACCCGGTGATAGGCACCAGTGTCCCTGCCCCGGCAAAGCGGGCAATGCTGTCAAACACCCCAAGTCCGGTCAGCAGCGCCGCCGCAAACACCAGAATGATCGACACCACGGTGGATGCCGTGTCTTTCTCCTGCCCCATGGACACAAACAGGTTGATCAGCACCTGCGCCATGGCACAAATGCCGCCGCCCACAAAGAAGGCCCACAGGCAGTTTCTCAGCATGGGCGAGGGCTCTTCGTAGCTTTTTACCAGCTTGGAATATTCCTCATTGCTCAGTTCCATAGTCATCCTCCCTTTCCCCTATTGTGCCGCAAAAGGCAGACACTATGCACACATACGATTTCGTGTTATAATGGTCGTATAGGAGGTGCGAGTATGGAGCTGTATTTGTGTCCCGATATCGAAACGAAAGCCGATGCATACACCCTCTTGGCCTACGCTGTCCGGCAGACTTATAACCTTTATACGCTACCTGCCATTGAACGCACAGCCAA
This sequence comes from Lawsonibacter sp., assembly GCA_045601985.1. Lineage (GTDB taxonomy): Bacteria > Bacillota > Clostridia > Oscillospirales > Oscillospiraceae > Lawsonibacter. The sequence continues at coordinate 28,864 of JAZSAQ010000001.1, forward strand.
CGGCAAGCCTTTTTTTGCCGACCACCCACAGCTTCATTTCAACCTCAGCCACAGTGGCGGGTTCGCCCTGTGCGCCCTGGACGATTCCCCCGTGGGCGTGGATATCGAAGCCATTCGTCCCCACCATCCCCGTTTGGCACAGCGCATCTGCTCCCCTGCCGAGCTGGATTGGGTCAAGGTTCAACCCGCCCCCGACCTCGCCCTGCTGTCCCTGTGGACGAAGAAGGAGGCCCGGGTCAAGCAGAACGGCCTCGGCCTGACCGTCCCTCTGCGTGAGATTTGCGTGCCCTTTGGCGGGGATGCCGTTCTGGACGGTCTGCACTTCCACTCCCTGTCCGGGGAGTCTTGGCTCGCCGCTGTCTGCGGTCACTCCTCCCCCCGTGAATTGCACACCGTTTTCGCCGAACAGCTGAAAAAACTTGACACGGGCGGGAACGGATGATAATATACTGAATTGTACAGCGCAATGACCGGAAAAAGTAACATTCTCCCCTGGCAACAGAGAGGGGCCGTCACCGACTGAAAGCGGCCCTTGGCAGGCGAATGCGAAGTGCGTCCGTAAGCGTGGCGGGTAATGCCGCCCGGTTTGACCCCGATATCGGTCACCGAGTGATAAATGAGAGTGGAACCGCGAGACATCGCCTCTTATGCCGATTTCGGCATAGGAGGTTTTATTTTTTGTAAGGCAAAGGAGCTTGTCCTATGTTCAAATCCCTGAATGAGTTGCTGGGCGCCTACCAAAAGCGTGACCCCGCCGCTCGCTCCAAGCTGGAGATCTTTCTGTTGTACCAAGGCGTACACGCCGTGATCGACCATCGAATCGCCAACTTTTTCTACCGTCATAAAATGAAATTCATCGCCCGATGCGTATCCCAGTGGAGCCGGTTTTGGACCGGCATCGAGATCCACCCCGGCGCCACCATCGGCAAGCGTCTGGTCATCGACCACGGCATGGGAATCGTCATCGGCGAAACCGCCGAAATCGGCGACGACTGCCTGCTGTACCACGGCGTAACCCTGGGCGGTACCGGCAAGGATCAGGGCAAACGCCACCCCACCATCGGCAACAATGTGCTGGTATCCACCGGCGCCAAGGTGCTGGGTCCCTTTAAGGTAGGCGACAACGCCCGCATCGCCGCCAACGCCGTGGTGCTCAGTGAGGTGCCGGACAACGCCACCGCCGTGGGTATCCCCGCCCAGATCGTCCGCATCGCCGGCCGTAATACCCACTACGCCGACGACGTGGATCAGACCAGCGTCAACAACCCCACCCTCGACAAGCTGGCTGCTTTGGCCAAGCGAGTTGAGGAACTGGAACAGAAGCTACAGGAAAAGGAGAACTGACCTATGTATTTGTATAACTCTGCCACCCGCAAGAAGGAAGAATTTCAGACCCATACCCCCGGCCACGTGGAGATGTACACCTGCGGCCCCACCGTGTACCACTTCGCCCACATCGGCAACCTGCGCTCCTACATCATGGAGGACGTGCTGGAGAAGTTCCTGCGCTATGACGGCTACAGTGTCAACCGTGTCATGAACATCACCGACGTGGGTCACCTGACCAGCGACGCCGACGAGGGCGAGGATAAAATGGTCAAGGGCGCCAAGCGTGAGAACAAGACCGTCATGGACATCGCCAAGTTCTACACCGACGCATTCTTCGCCGACTGTGCCAAGCTGAACATTAAGACCCCTGAGGTCGTCCAGCCCGCCACCGGCCTGATCGCCGAGTTCATCACCACCGTGCAGGGTCTGCTGGAGAAGGGGTTTGCCTACGAGGCCGGCGGCAACGTCTACTTCGACACCTCCAAGCTGGCAAGCTACCACGTCTTCCACAACCACGACGAGGAGGATCTGGCCGTAGGCGTGCGTGAGGGCGTGGAGGAGGACTCCAACAAGCGCAACAAAAACGACTTCGTGCTGTGGTTCACCAAGTCCAAGTTCGAGGATCAGGCCCTGAAGTGGGACTCCCCCTGGGGCGTTGGCTACCCCGGCTGGCACATCGAGTGCTCCTGCATCTCCATGAAGTACAACGGCGAGTATCTGGATCTGCACTGCGGCGGCGTGGACAACGCCTTCCCCCACCACACCAACGAGATCGCCCAGTCCGAGGCATACTTGGGTCATGCGTGGTGCAAGCAGTGGTTCCACGTGGCTCACCTGAACACCAACACCGGCAAGATGAGCAAGAGCAAGGGCGAGTTCCTCACCGTCTCCCTGCTGGAAGAAAAGGGTTACGACCCCATCGTGTACCGCTTCTTCTGCCTGCAGAGCCACTACCGCAAGGGTCTGGTGTTCTCCTGGGAGAATCTGGACAACGCCACCGTGGCCTTCAACAAGCTGCTCAGCCGCATCGCTGCCCTGAATCCCGAGGGCGAGGTGGACACCGCCGTGCTGGCCGAGTACGAGGGCAAGTTCCGCGAGCAGATGGGCAACGACCTGAACACCTCTATGGGCGTCACCGCTCTGTACGACGCCCTGAAGGCCAAGACCAATGACGCCACCAAGCTGGCCATTCTGGACAGCTTTGACCGGGTTCTGTCCCTGTCCCTGCTGGAAAAGGCCGCCAAGCTCCGTGCCGAGCAGAAGAAGGCTCAGCAGGCCGCTCCCGCCGCCGGCGGCTACACCGTCACCGGCGAGGGCGATGCGGAGATCGACGCCCTGGTGCTGGCCCGTGGCGAGGCCAAGAAGGCCAAGAACTTTGCCGAGGCTGACCGCATCCGTGATGAGCTGAAGGCAAAGGGCATCGAGGTCACCGATGTCCCCGGCGGTGCAAGCTGGAAGAGAGTGTAACTTTCAACACATTGGATAAGGAGAGGAGTTTGACCTATGCACCCAAAAGTAGAAGCCTACCTTGCAGAAAAAGAAACCGTGCGCAAAGCCGCTCACCAAGCGGAAAAGCAACGTTTTCTTGAAAAAGAGGGCATCTTCGAATTCGTTCCCAATCCAATTCAAAAAGACGGATATACATCCGAATTTCCCGATTGCGAACCGGATCCCAACACCGGCGAATATGTCTACGGTAAGAAAACCCCTGTTGAGATTACTGACGAAGAATATGAGCTCTTGCGTGCGGTATCCGGAGTTGAAAGTACGCACAACCGCAACAAGGTTGCCTCCATCCTGCAAGGCATCGCATATGCCATCTACATTCTCGCCGGTCTCGCCGCATTCATTATGCTACTTTCCGGCGACGAATACCTTTTGATTCCCACGCTTATCACCTTGTTCTCCGGTCTGATTAGCGGCACATCCTTTCTCGGCTTCGCTGAAATCATCAAGCTGTTGCACGAAATCAAAGGCAAATTGAAATAAATAACAAACAGGAAAAGGTGCTGAGCCATGTGGCTCGGCACCTTTTCTCGTTTATATGGTTTCAGTTTATACACAATCACAGAACCTTCAAGTCCACAAAGCCATAGCATTCGGGGTGTTCTTCCCCTACCAGCTTCAACTGCAATGCACGATTCAACGGAATCTCATACTTCGCAGGCATGTGATCGGCCGTCAGTTCTATGGTCTTTGTCAGCTCCCCGTCCAGATAGAATTTGAAACAAGCCGGTTTCATATCCTCTCCATCCAGGTGTCCAGTCGTAAAGGTCAGGGTTTCGTATTCCCCGTTCAGGTTAAACAGAGCGAAACCTCCACCGCACAGACGTGTCACCTTGGGGTATTTATCCCCAGCCATGGACCACCCCTCTCGTTCGGGGTACAAACCGCCGGACTGATAGGGCGGACAAACGGTGAACAGATTGGAGCCGTCGTCCCCGTGCCTGCCGACATAGACACTGCGAGTCTTGCCGTCCCACGTCACCTCCTGCCGCAGAGCGTTGCTGACCGCCCTTGCCGCAATGTAGGTGGTACCGTTGTAAATAAAAGCCTGGGGATTGCTGCCGTTCTCCTCCGTATCAATGCAGACATCGTTGACGTAGACTTTGACATCCGTTTTCACCTTGATTTTCTCAGTCTTACCAACAATCAAACGGTTCTTTTTTTTCATGGTTGAATCCCATCCCTTCGGGTATTTAGATTTCTATTGTAGCATACCTTTTACAATCCCACAAGCAAAAAGGTGCTGAGCCATGTGGTTCAGCACCTTTTTATGTCTTATTTACTTCAGGAACCCGTTGACGATCTGCTCCTCGGCCTCCTGCTCGGTCAGGCCAAGGGTCATCAGCTTGATAAGCTGTTCGCCGGCGATCTTACCGATGGCCGCCTCATGAATGAGGCTGGCATCGATGTGGCTGGCGGTGATTTCCGGCACGGCGGTGACGTGGGCCTTGTCCATGATGATGGCGTCGCACTCGGTATGACCGGAGCAGGCGGCATTGCCGTTGATACGGGAGTAGAACTCCTGGCTGGACTCGTCCTTGGCCACGGATCGGGACACTACATTGGCGCTGGAGCCCTCGCCGTCCAAATCCACGGTAAAGTCGGTCTTGGCAAACTGCTTGCCGTGGGTCATGATTTTCTCTTTCACGATGAGGGTGGCCTTTTCCGCCAGCTTGGCGGTGGTTTTGCGGTCGGTGGAGTCCACGCCCTTGATCTGGGTGGTCTCCATCTCCATCCAGCTGCCCTCGGCCATCTCGATGACGCTTTCGGGATTCATGACCCGCTGCCCGTTCCCGTCGCCGTCGGCGTAGTGCCGCTCCACGTACTTCACCCGGGCATTCTTACCCACGAAGAAGCGGTGAATACCGTCGTGCTGGCTGGTCTCGTCACCGCTGTTGTGGATGCCGCAGCCGGCCACGATAACCACGTCACAGTCCTCACCGATATAGAAGTCGTTGAGCACCGTTTCCTTCAGTCCGGACTGGCTGATCAGGACAGGAATGTGGACGCTTTCATTTTTTGTGCCCGGCTTGATAATGATGTCGATGCCGGGGCCGTCCGTTTTGTTGACGATATCGATATTTGCTGTGGTATTCCGGCCGGCGGACTGACCGTTGGCACGAATATTGTAAGCGCCCGAAGGCACTTCATGCAGTTCAGCTACCTGCTCAAGCAGGCTGCGTTCAATGGTATCCATATTCACGCCCTCCTTTACAGCTTGTCAGCCAGCATGCTGCACACGCCGCCGGTGCCGGCCAGCAGATGGGGCAGCACCTCGTCCCGGGTACCCTCCCTCTCCACTCTGCCGCCCGCCAGCACGATGATACGGTCGGCGATATTCAGAATGCGCTCCTGATGGGAGATGATCATAATGGAACCGTTAATGGTTTCGTGCATCTTCTCAAAAACCTGGATCAGATTGCCAAAGGACCACAGGTCGATGCCCGCCTCCGGCTCGTCAAAGACGGACAGCTTGGTGCCTCGGGCGATGATCATGGCAATCTCGATGCGCTTAAGCTCACCGCCGGACAGGGACGCATTCACCTCACGGTTGATGTAGTCCTTGGCACACAGACCCACTTCGGACAAGTAGGCGCACGCCTCGCTGACATTGATGGACTTTCCCGCCGCCATGGTGATCAGGTCACGGACGGTCAGGCCCTTGAATCGCACCGGCTGCTGGAAGGCGAAGCTGATGCCACGCTTGGCCCGCTCGGTGATGTCCAGATCGGTGATATCCTCTCCGTCCAAAATGATTTGGCCGGTGGTGGGCTTGATAATACCCGCAATGACCTTGGCCAGCGTAGACTTACCGCCGCCGTTGGGGCCGGTAATGGCAACGAACCGCTCGTCAATGGTCAGGTTGATGTCTTTCAGAATTCCTTTCTGCTGCTCCGGAGTGTTCACTTCGAAGCTGATGTTCTTCAGTTCAATCATATTGGTTTCCTCCGCATCTTGCTCTGGGGTCGCACGGCATCCGCCGCTTGTTCTTTCTTTTACAATGCAAATTTACCCTTACTTCAGCAGCCCCATACGCACCTGCAGCACATCGCCCTGTTTGAGCTGCACCGGCTGGTCAAATGCAAAATTCAGGTCCACATGGTTATTGCCCTGGCTCCACCACAGATTGCCGGAAACGGGAGTTCCGTTCAGGGTGACAACAAAATACTCCGCTGCCTGCCGGCGCTGTTCGGGCGTATTCTCAGTATCCTGGGTCAACCGGGGCAGGTTCATGGCCTGAAGGGCGTCATAAGCCTTTGCGTAATCACTCTGGGTGTATTGCTCCTCCCCGCCAAACAGCATGGACGCCTGATGATACAGTATCACACCGTTGGCACTCACCGTCACACCCAGACCGCTGCCGGGCAGAGCACGCTCCGGCATCTGTGCCTGACCCCGGTCACACTTCACTTCCACATTCAGCTCCGTGGCAAAGCCGGCCTGCCAGCCGTTGGTGTTCACCACCCAGCTTTCCAGCGGCTTGTCCAGAGGCTGCAACGTCACCAGCTTGCCGGTGCGCAGATTCACCCTGCACAGGCAGTCACCCCAGTCAGCTACCGGAGTGAAGAACGTGAGCATTTCGCCCTCCAGTTGGATCTCACGGGGAATCAGCGAACCGGCGGCGTCAGGGCACTCGGCGGCAACAAGCATCCCAATATTGGTCTGGGTTCCCACCGGGTCCACCCAAGTCAGGTTGCGGGTCATACCATGTGTCGTCCCGGCGTAGACGGCATAAAACAGCACACCGTGGGCTCCGCTTTCCTGGCCGGACACATTGTGGTCATAGCGCTCATAGTAAGACGAAGGGGCACTCAGCTTCCACTGCTCCAAATCACGGGTCAGCTTGTCCACCGCAATTTGAAGGGGATCGCCCAGTTCCAGACTGATGATGCGGGCATCTCTATCCCAACGCACCGTTCCAAAGGGCGCCAGATCGTCAAACCAAATCAGGGTCTCGCCGCCCACGTTAAAGCTCTGCACGAGCTGACCGGCCACGGTGGTCACAATGTCGGTCTCGTAGATGTCACGGGCACGGGTCCCGATGACCCCCTGCGCCCCGGCAGGGGTGTACTGTGCCCACTGTTGGGGCTTTACGGGCCCACCGGTTTTATCCGCAGCACGCTTTACCTCCAGCAGGCGGTTCTGCCCGTCCCAGTACACGCCAAAGCCGTAGCCTTTCAGATCCTCCGCCACCACGGCAGTGTTTCCGTTCACGTTATAGGAACGCAGCGCATGACCGTTGATCTGCGCCACAATATCTGTGTGCAGCGTATGGCCCACCACGGTGCCAATGGCCGCCGCACTGGGTAAAACTGCGCCCGTTAACACCAACACAAGACACAGAATAAAGTCAATCACTCGTTTCATATTCTCCTTCTCCTTTCTTTTGTCCGCACCAACAAACCTTTCTTACATATCACGTATATATTATATTATAATAACCCTTGCATTACAAGTAGATTTGTGGTATAAAAGGTGTGGTTAAACGCTTGGAACGGGAAAATAGCGAGTTTTCGCTTGTCAGAGAGGGGCGGTCACCGGCTGAAACCCCCGCTGAAGCGTGTCGCTTGGTTCGCCCGGGAGCAGCCGCAGAGATGCGGACGGATGCCCACCGTTATCGGGGTATGAGTGTGCGCCCTTGGGCGCAAATGCGGGTGGTACCGCGGAAGGAGGTTGCCTTTCGTCCTGTTTGTTTGGGATGAGGGGCATTTTTGTTGCCTGTTACCACCCTCCGTTTGATAGGAGGTCTGCTATGCTTCTTCATAAACAAGATACCTATCAGCACAACGCCAGCGTGCATCTTCTGCGCACCTTCATCGGCGCTGTGGGCAGTTCCCTGTTTCCCCTGACCGTACTGCAGAGTTTTCTGCTGAGCAAGGGTCTGCACTATGACGATTTGGCTCTGTACTCCACCCTGGGTACTGTGTCCACCGCTTTGGTGCTGTTCCTGCTGCCCGGCCTGGCCGATGCAATCAAGCGGTTCTCCTCCTTCAAGCGGATGCTGTTTATGATCGCCGCTGCCCTGTCCGCCACTCCGCTGACCCTGTTGCTGATCCGGCTGTTTGCCCCGGATATGTCTGCGGGCACTACGTTCCTGCTGATTTTGCTGGCCCATATCGTTACCAGTGTTCTGCATTCGGGCCTGTACGCCACATTCGACCCCAAGGCTATCGTCCGACTCGGTCTGAACGGCCCCGGCGTGGCGCGGCTGATTGGTTTGATCAGCCTGACATCCTACGCCGCCACCATTCTGACCAGCCTGATTATTCCCTTTTTTACCGACTCCCCCGCCCGGGATCCCTATCTGTGGCTGCCTGCTCTGTCTGTGGGTGGTATTATGCTGGGTTCCATTTTGGTTTTCCTGTACCGCTCCGGTAGCGACGATATCCCCGCTAAGTCGGATCGT
>JAZSAQ010000002.1:0-15129 GCA_045601985.1 Lawsonibacter sp.
GTTCTCTACCCCGGAGTTTGAAATCGATGAGAACGGTCATCCCTGGTGGATCGCCCCCCGGGTGGTCAAGACCATCGGCCTGTTCGGCGGCACCGATATCCGGGGCGCGGTGCTGGTAGATGCCGTCACCGGCGAGAGCGAGTATATGGAGGAAGTCCCCACCTGGGTGGACACCCTGTACACCCCCTCCCTCATCATGGAGCAGTATGACTATTACGGCACCTATGTGCGTGGTTTCTGGAACTCCATCTTCGGCCAGCGGGACGTGACCCTGACCACCGACGGCTATAACTACATCGCCATGAACGACGATGTGTACGTCTACACCGGTGTAACCTCCGCCAATGCCGACCAATCCAATCTCGGTTTCCTGCTGTGTAATATGCGCACCAAGGACACCCGCTACTACGTAGCCCCCGGCGCCACCGAGTACGCCGCCGAGCTGTCCGCCATGGGCGTGGTGCAGGATTTGGGCTATGACGCCACCTTCCCACTGCTTCTCAACGTGGCAAATGAACCCACCTATTTCATCCCCCTGAAGGACGCCACCAGCCTTGTGAAAATGTACGCCATGGTCAACGTAGCCCAGTACCAGATCGTGGCCACCGGCACCACCGTGTCCGACTGCGAGCGCAACTATATCGCAATGCTGTCCGACCGTGGCATTACCCAACCGGACGCTCTGCCCCAAACCCACGTGACCGGCATCGTTGCCGAGATCCGTACCGCCGTGCTGGATGGCAACTCCTATTACTTCCTGCGTCTGGAGGGTGCAGACGTGTTCTACTCCATCTCCGCCGCCAAGTGCCGTGACGTGGTCACAGTCAATGTGGGCGACACCGTCACTGTTGAGCATGAGGTTCCCGTTCAGGGCGGAACAAACGCCATTTTGGATGGCTACTCCCTCACCATCGGCGCACCCAGGCCGGTGGACCCCAATGTCCTGCCCATCTCTGCCCTACAGGAATCCTATGACGCTCTCCCCTATCCGCCGGTCATGTCCGGCACGGGATTGCCTATGACCCTTTCGTAATTGTCGCAACAGAAAACGGAGCATCCGGACGGATGCTCCGTTTATCTGTCCCCAATCAAGTTCAGCTTTTCCTGCCGACTCAGCTGCTTAATGGCATACTCGCGGCGCATTGCGGCGGACTTGTCGGGCAATTGCTCGGAATAGACCAGTTCCAGCGGTCCACGCCCACGAGTATACTTCGCTCCCTTGCCCGCTCGGTGAGCTGCCAGTCGCTTTTCTACGTCATCCGTACTGCCGGTGTATAGCGTTCCATCCCCGCATCGCAGGATATATACATACCACTCCAAGCCCCCACCTCCTTTTTTCTATAGTATTATAGCACAAACTTGTTGCCTTTGCATCTATTGCGTGGTAAAATATCTTGATATCATGTGTGCCTTACGCACACCTGCAAAGGAGCCATCATAATGGACGAAAAGAAAGTCATGCTGTCCGGCATCCAGCCCAGCGGCGACCTGCACCTGGGCAATTACCTGGGCGCCATCAAGAACTGGGTGGAACGGACGGAAGAATTTGATAATTACTACTTTATGGCCGACATGCACACCATTACTGTGCGCCAGACCCCTGCCGACCTGCGTCGGCGCACCCTGGAGCAGCTGGCCCTGTATATCGCCTGCGGTCTGGATCCGGAGAAGAACACCCTGTTCATCCAGTCCCACGTGCCCCAGCACGCAGAGCTTGGCTGGGTGCTGCAGTGCTACACCATGTTCGGCGAGCTGTCCCGCATGACCCAGTTCAAGGACAAATCTGCCAAGCATCAGGACAACATCAACGCCGGTCTGTTTGCCTATCCCTCCCTGATGGCGGCGGATATCCTGCTCTATCAGCCGGACTTCATTCCCGTGGGTGAGGATCAGAAGCAGCACTGCGAGCTGACCCGTGACATTGCTCAGCGGTTCAACCACGTGTACGGCGACGTATTCAAGATTCCCGAGCCCTATATTCCCAAGACCGGTGCCCGGGTCATGAGCCTGGACGCCCCTGACAGCAAGATGAGTAAGTCCATCCCCGAGGGCTGCATCTTCATGATGGAGAAACCGGAGGATATCCAGCGCAAGTTCAAGCGTGCCATTACCGACAGCGACACCGAAAACTGTGTGCGGTTCGACCCCGCCAACAAACCCGGCGTGGCCAATCTGATGAGCATCTACTCCGCCATCACCGGCAAGAGCTACGCCGAGATTGAGGCTGAGTTCGCCGGCTGCGGCTACGGCAAGTTCAAGCCCGCCGTGGGCGACGCCGTTGTGGAGTGCCTGCGTCCCATCCGCGAGGAGGCCACCCGTATTCTGGCCGACAAGGCCTATTTGGAAAACGTGTACAAAACCGGTGCAGAAAAGGCATCCTACGTTGCCAACAAGACCCTGCGTAAGGTATACAAAAAGATTGGCTTTGTGGCCCGCTAACCGGAGTTTCCTCCCGGAACAAAAGGAGATCTTGTCATGCAGTTTGATATGCTAACGATTAAATGGGTCATTGCTGCCCTTGTCATTTCTTTTTTGATTGCCTACGTTTCCACCCCCGTGGTAAAAGATCTGGCCTTCAAGGTCGGTGCGGTGGATATCCCCAAGGACGGTCGCCGTATGCACAAGCACCCCATCCCCCGCATGGGCGGTCTTGCCATCTTCCTTGGATTCCTGCTGAGCGTGATTATCTGCATCCCTGCGGGAACCCAGATGCGCGGTCTGCTGCTCGGCAGCGTTATCATCGTAGTGCTGGGCATCTTTGATGACATCTATGCCCTGGGCGCCAAGCTCAAGTTTGCTGTGCAGATTCTTGCCGCCTTGGTCGTGGTTGCTTCCGGCAACCGCATCACCATCCTCTCCAACCCCAACATTTTCAGCGACAACCCGGTTTGGGAGCTTGGTGGCTGGTCTATCCCCATCACCGTGCTTTGGATCGTAATCATCACCAACGCTGTTAACCTGATCGACGGTTTGGACGGTCTTGCCTGCGGAGTGTCCTCCATCAGCGCACTGACCATGTTGGTCATCGCCCTTTGCGTAGCCGAACCCGACGTTGCCATCATCATGGCTGCCCTGGCCGGTGCCTGTCTCGGTTTCCTGCCCTACAACTCCAACCCTGCCAAGATTTTTATGGGTGACACCGGCTCCACCTTCCTCGGTTTTGTCATGGCAGTCACCTCCATCAACGGCTTGTTCAAGCTGTACAACATTATCTCTTTTGCCGTTCCCTTCCTGATGCTGGGTCTGCCCCTGTTTGACACCTGCTCCGCCATCGTGCGCCGCCTGTCCCACGGTCAGTCCCCCATGGCCCCCGACCGCAGCCACGTCCACCACAAGCTCATTGATATGGGTTTCTCCCAAAAACAGGCCGTGGCTGTGCTGTATGTGATCAGCGCCATTTTGGGCCTGTCCGCTGTCGTCCTGACCACCAACGGTGAGCTGCGTGCCATGATGGTGCTGCTTGCCCTGTGTGTTGCCGGCGCTGTGGGGTGGCGGCTATTCACCCACCGTAAGCACCACGCCCCCATTTCGAACGATAACGAGCCGTTTTTTGGCGAGGAGGGTATTTCCGACAAATGAAACAGATTACCGTTATGACTATCTTCGGTACCCGGCCCGAAGCGATTAAGATGTGCCCCCTGGTCCAGGAGCTGGACCGCCGCCCCGAAATCAACAGTCTTTGCTGCGTCACCGCCCAGCACCGGGAAATGCTGGACTCTGTGCTTGAAATTTTCGGCCGCAAGCCTGATTTCGATCTGGACATCATGCAGCCTCGACAGACCCTGTCCACCATCACCTCCAAGACCATTCTCGGCATGGATGATGTGCTGGAGCAGGTCAAACCCGACCTGATTTTGGTCCACGGCGACACCTCCACCACCTTCGCCGGCGCTTTGGCCGCCTTCTACCACCAGGTTCCTGTTGGCCATGTGGAGGCCGGTCTTCGCACCTACGACAAGTGGTCCCCCTTCCCCGAGGAAATGAACCGTAAGATGGTTGGCTGCATCGCCGACCTGCACTTCTGCCCTACGGTGGCCAACCGCGACAACCTGGCCCGGGAGAACATCACCAATGGCGTGTTCCTGACCGGTAACACCGTCATCGATGCGTTGCAGACTACCGTGAAAGAGGATTACAAGTTCACCACCGAAATTCTCAACCAGCTTGATTATGTAAACCGGAAAGTGATTCTCGTTACCTGCCACCGCCGTGAGAATTACGGTCAGCCCATGACCAACATTATGACCGCCCTGCGCCGTGTTGCCGATGCCTTCCCCGAGGTAGATCTGGTTTATCCCGTTCACCTGTCTCCCGTGGTGCAGCAGGCTGCCAAGCAGTATCTGGGCGGCCACGAGCGAATCCACCTGATCGATCCCATCTCCGTGGATGAAATGCACAACCTGATGGCCCGCTGCTATCTGGTCATGACCGACTCCGGCGGTCTGCAGGAGGAAGCCCCCGCCTTGGGCAAGCCTGTGCTTGTCCTGCGCCGGGAAACCGAGCGTCCCGAGGCCGTTGCTGCCGGCACGGTTCAGCTGGCCGGTGTGGAGGAGGAGGATGTCTTCTCCATGGCCTCCACCCTGCTGTCCGACTCCGAGGCATATGCCCGCATGGCCCATGCCGTCAACCCCTACGGTGACGGCCACGCCTGCCGCCGCACCGCAGATGCCATTCTGTGGCACTTCGGCCTGCGTAATGACCCGCCCGAACAGTTTAATCCCTAATCCCTGAAAACACGAAAAAGGAGGTGACCCCTTTGGAACAGAATAAGCGTACTCGAATTGCGGTTTTGATCGCATTGATCGTTTTGCTGGCCGTGTTTGGCAGCTTTGCTTACAGCATTTTCTCCGCCCGGACCACTGGGGTTTCCCTTCCCTCTCCCCAACCGGACGTAAGCACTGACTCCCCCGAACCCCAACACGCCCACCTTGTCGAGGTGACGGTCGATACCGTTCAGGCAGTCATCGCTTCTTTGGATCGTGCAGAGAGCTACTATCGCCCGCTAACCATCCAGACCTATTGGGGCACCGGCTCTTCCACCACGTCCGTACGCACGTGGGTAGACGGAGGTTATACCTACTCCCGTATCACTTTGCCCTCCGGTTTGGTTCGCTATACGCTGTCTGACAGCACCTCTGTATACTATTGGTACTCCGGCAGCTCCTCTTACCTCACCGCTCCCCCCAACTCCTTGAACGCCGACCTGGCGCAGCGTATCCCTACCTATGAGGACGTGCTGAACCTGCCTGCCGAGCGCATCCATGGGGCCGGCTACAGCACCTATGGTGACCATCTTTGCGTCTATGTAGAAACAACTACGGATGAGCTCGGCTACCTGGAGCGCTATTGGGTCAGTGTTGAAACCGGCCTATTGGTGGCCGCCGAAACGGTCAAGGATGAAAAAATCGTGCTTTCTGTCAACGCCACTACCCCAATCACAACCCCTTGCCCATCCAACGTTCGGTTTGCCTTGCCCAACGGCAAAGTGCTTCATTCTTTCTGATTGTCTTCGCTCCCCATCAACAGCATCAGCGCCAGGGTGATGACCAGTTCGGTGTTGTCCCCTTCCAAAAAGATCAGTAAAAGGATCAACAGCAACAACACATCTCCGCTGTCCAGTTCCTCTAATCCAAACCCTTTCAAAATGCCGGCTATGCCGCCATTTTTCGCCCCGCCGCCTAATAGCCCCAGTGACTCCCCAAGCCGATTAAACCACTGTTGTCCTGTGCCGAATACGCCCTCTCCCCCGCCCGTGTGGGTTTGTGCGTTTTGAGCATCCTGTCGATGCGTGTTCCCGCTGTTGGGTATGTAACGATTATACATCCCCTGCACCTCGGCTCTGTTTCCATGTGCCCAGCAACACCCGTACCACGCGGGAAAGCCGTGCGGCACGGGCTGCCTTGTCCAGTCTTGCATATCTGCTGGGCTTAACGAACGGGCGCAGCGCAATCAGCAGTGCGGTAGCGTCATCGTCACTACGGTTGTACTCCTGTATCAGGCGCATCCCCAGCTGCAGCACGGCAGGATCCACCGAATTCAACAGACCCCCCAAATCTATCGCAGGTTCCTCGCAGGATACCGGTTCCGCCACAGGCACAAACTCCGCCTGCTCTGTCCCGGTTTCCTCTGCCGTTTGCCTCTCCTTCCCAGACAGTGATTGCGCCAAGGCCATGATCTGCCCCATGGCGTTCTTGTCGCCGAGAATCGCATTGAGTTTTTCCTCAAAACCACCGCTCATGGGGCCACCTCCTATCAAAGTCCGCTTTGCTGGGCCTGTTTCGTAATCCGCTCCACCAGCTGGGCCCCCTCCGGGGTGCTCATCAGCTGTTGCATCATACCCACGAGCTGGGCGCTGTCCCCTTTTGCCGCCGCCTGAGCCGCATTCTGCACGCTCCCCCGACTTTGCAGCATCTGCATCATGCGCTTGGTATCCTCGCTCTGCAGCAACTGCTTGACCGCTCCGCTGTTACCCAGCAGCTTTGCCATCTGCCCCATATCCTGCGGCATATTTTTCATTCCGTTCCCCCCTTTTCCTTGCTTCAATCCAGTATATGTCTGTTTGACCCGGAGGTTACCTGATGAAAGTGTTGGTTTTTTCCGATTCCCATCGTGCTTTGAGCGGTATGCGTGAAGCTGTGGACCTTGAACACCCCGACTACGTGGTCCACTTGGGTGATTTGGAGCAAGATGCCCAGCTATTATCCCAAGAGTATCCCACTCTGCCCGTTACCGGGGTCCCGGGAAATTGTGACGGTTTCCCCACCACCCCGCTGCAGCGTTTGGTGACTTACTCCAATATAAAGGTTCTCATGTCCCACGGTCACATTTGGAACGTAAAAAACGGCTACCATGCCGCCATCCATGCCGCACGCCAGTGTCAGGCCAACGTTCTGCTCTTCGGTCATACGCACGCTCCCTATTGCGAGCAGCAGGAAGACGGGCTTTGGGTGATGAACCCCGGCAGCATCCGTGACAGCGGCAGCTACGGTATTCTGACCCCGGGCGAAACTCCGTTGTGCCAATTAGCACGTCTATAAACAAAAAGAGGAAGGATACGAAACCGTATCCTTCCTCTTTTCACTTTGTAATTAGCAGGGACACGTCTCAAGCCAGCGTCGCTCATGGTCAATGAGCTTCCACGTGGCATCGATCAGGTTTGCGAACAGCGGGTTTTCCATGGCACGGATAACAAAGCTTTGACGGGGAGAGTTGATATCCTCGCCGGAGATCTGGAACATACCATACTCATCGCACATACCACGCAGGCGTTCCAGTTGCTCGGGCGTGTTGCGGGTGGGCATATATGTGACCGCCCTGACCCCCTCCTCCTGCAAGCACAGGAACACATCCTCAAGGTAGTCGTCCTCGAACTTCTGTGCCTTCTTGTCGCCGGTGACGCTGTTGCCCACGTCACCCAGATAGGCGTAGCACAGGGTGGCATCCACTTCCTGGCACAGAGCCACCACGTCGGGCAGCTTGGGGCACTCGTCGGTGGCATCCACGTAGATGGCAGGCACGAACGTGCCCTTCAGAATACCCAGCAGATCATACTCATAGAAGGGATACTCCAGATCCATCATCTGCGCCTTCTGCTTGTCGGACAGGGTCATCCCCATCTGACCAAGCTTTTCCACCATAGCCTCGCCCTTGCCAACCTGCCGGGTCAGCTTCCGTGCCAGAGCATACATCAGGTGGCGCTCGGTCACGCCGCCGCCCTCATGGCCCAGGGACAGGGGCAGCACATCCCGGTCAAAGTCCAGCTCCAGCTCGGGCAGCATCGCATTGATGCGGTCGATCATCTGCCGGTTGCGGCGGTTGCGTGCCTCACGATAGGGGCGGAAAAATGCATCCAGCCGGTCAATTTGGTGATGCGGCACACCCTGAATGGTCATATAGCTGACCCCCACCTGATCGGGGTTATTGGTGCGGCGCCCCTCCAGCCGGGTCCCGTCCATAGAGATACGGCACTCCATACCGATGGTAACGGGCATGCCGATCAGCTCGGCCGCCGCCAGGAACTCCCGTGCGCCGGCAATGGAGTCATGGTCAATGATGCCGGCGGTACACAGGCCCTCCATCCGTGCAGCATAGACTGCCGCCGTGGGCGAATAGGGCGAGAAGGAGTAGGTGGTGTGGATGTGGTTATTGATGTACTGGGGCACCTCGGGTGGGAACTGGGTGGTGGGCAGAATTGCCTTCAGGTTGGCCAGCCGTTCTTCCGCCGTGGGCGCATTCAGCTTTTCAAGAATTTGAATGTCGATCATATTGGCACCCTTATCAGTTGAGCATGACCTGACCGCCGGTAACAGGGATAGCCTGGCCGGTCTCGTACTTCTGCTCCACGCAGTACATAACGGCACGGGCCACATCCACAGGCAGGCAGCCACGGTTCAGGGGCACCTTGGCCTCGTAGAAGCGGCGCACATCCTCCACAGTCTTGGCGCCGGGCACCTTGCCGGCATTCAGGTACTGCACGAACAGGCCACGCTCGGGATCGCTCCACAGAGGACCGTCCAGATAGTTGCCGGGGCAGACGGCGTTGACCTTCACGCCGTACTCGCACATCTCCAGGGCGAAACTCTGTACCAGACCGATGCTGCCGAACTTGGAGCCGGCGTAAGCGAAGTTCTTGTTGGAGCCCTCCAGACCGGATTTGGAGGACACGGCCACGATGTCGAACATGGCATTGGGATCGGCCTCGTGCTGGGCCTGCATGATGATGGCGGCATACTTGCAGCACAGGAACAGGCCGGTGTAGTTGATGTTGGTCACGAAGTCAAAGTCCTTCTTCTCGAAGGTAGCCAAAGGACCGGAGCGGACCACACCGGCATTGGCCAGCATCAGGTCGATACCGCCGAAGATCTCCACAGTCTTGCCCACCATCTCGGCCACGCTGTCCTCGTCGGAAACGTTGACGCCGATGGCGGCAGCACGCTCGCCCATCTCCTTGGCAACCTGCTCGGCCAAAGGCAGGTTCATGTCGGCGATGACGATACTGGCGCCCTCCTTGTACAGCTCCTCGGCAATACCCTTGCCAAAGCCCTGGGCGGCACCGGTCACCACGACGATCTTTCCGGCCATACGTCCCTCGCCTGTGGGACGGTTGTGAATGTTCTGCTTGGCCAGTTCACACCATTTGGTCATATCAATGCTCATGTCTTCTCTCTCCTTTTCCTTATTTTAAAAATGCGATCAGTTTCTGATAAGCCGCCTCCCACTCAGGGGCAGGATTGGGCTGATAGCTCTCAACCGCTTCGCTGGCACGCACGACATCACGCAGAGCGTCCATGTCGGCAATGTCGCCAAGCGCCTTAGCCTGGGCCAACAGGTTGCCCATGGCAGCACCCTCAACAGGGCCGGTGATCACGGGACGACCGGTGGCATCAGCAGCCATCTGGTTGAGCAATTTGTTCCGGGAGCCGCCGCCCACGATGTTCATGGAGTCAATAGACTTGCCGGTCAGGCGCTCCAAACCCTCCAGCGCAAGTCGGTACTTCAGGGCCAGAGACTCGTAGACGCATCGGGCAATCTGACCGTCCGTTTCGGGAACAGGCTGGCCGGTACGCTTGCAGAAGGCAGCAATTGCCTGCAGCATATCGCCGCCGGCATAGAACTCCGGTGCGTCCATATCGATGACGCTGCGCAGAGGCTCGGCTTCACGGGCCAATTCCACAATCTTGTCCCAGCTGTAGTCCTTACCCGCACGCTGCCACTCACGGCGGCACTCCTGAATGACCCACAGGCCGATGATGGTACGCAGAGGACGGAAGCCGCCCTGAATGGTACCCTCGTTGGAGATACCTTCCTCCCGAGCGGTGTCGGACAGGACAGCCTGCTCGGTTTCCATACCCACCAGAGAGAAGGTGCCGGAAGAGCAGAAAGCAAAGTTGCCCTTACCGGGGATAGCCGCAACGGCGGAGGCGGTGTCATGGCTGCCCACAGCAACAAAGGCAGCGGAATTCAGTCCCAGCTCCTCACACAGTTCGGGCCGCAGATGGCCACGAATGGTTCCGGTAGCGTCGATTTTGGGGAAAATGTGCCGGGGCAGACCCAGCTCGTCAATGGTCTGCCAATCCCAGTCCTTGGTGGTAGGGTTGTACATCTGGGTGGTTGTGGCGATGGAATACTCCGCCCCCACCTCGCCGGTGAGGAAATAACCCAGCAGGTCGGGCGTCAGCAACAGCTTGTCTGCCGCCTCCAGCGCCACGTCCCCCTCCCGCTTTCGGCGGTAGAGCTGATACAGCGTGTTGAAGGTCAGCGAAGTGTCAATGCCGCAACGTGCGTACAGATCCTCTTTGCTGATTTTTTCCTGCACAGCATCAATATCCGCCTGCACGCCCAACCGGTAGGACCGGGGCATACCAATCAGATGACCGTTCTTGTCCAGCAGACCGTAGTCAACACCCCAAGTGTCGATACCGAAGCTGTCCAGGTCGCCATAGCCGCCCTGCTTAAACGCAAGCAGGCCTTGCTTGAGCTGATCGTAGAGATAGGCAATGTCCCAGTAGAACACTCCGTTCATCTCAATGTAGTGGTTTTCAAAGCGATGCAGCTCGGTCATTTCAAGCTTCTCGCCGTCAAAGCGACCCAGAATGGCACGGCCATTGCTGCCGCCAAGGTCAAATGCCAAAAGGTTGCGGATTTTGCTCATAAAGTTCCCTCCTATCTTACTTTAAAATATACTTGTTTTTCCCAACAAAATCAACCCTATTTTCACGGAAATCACCGCTTGTTTCCATTAAAAAAAATAATAGACAAGGCTCTGAAAAAGGAGTATAATACGTTTTGGATTAGGAGAATATGGGGGTTGCCCCCAATATTTTATTAGGAGTGTGAGTACAATGAAACTGATTATCAAGAACGACTACGACCAGATGTGCGCCTGGGCCGCCCAGCACATTGCCGACGCCATCAACAACCACAAGGAGTCCCGCCCCTTCATTCTGGGCCTGCCCACCGGTTCCTCCCCTCTCGGCGTTTACAAGCGCCTGATCGAGATGAACAAGGCCGGCAAGGTCACCTTCAAGAACGTGGTCACCTTCAACATGGACGAGTACGTGGGTCTGCCCCGTGAGCACGACCAGAGCTACTGGTACTTTATGCACGACAACTTCTTCAACCACATCGACATCCCTGCCGAGAACATTAACATTCTCAACGGTATGGACGCCGTTCTAGAGGCCGAGTGCCAGCGCTCCCAGGACAAGATCGCCTCTTACGGCGGCATCGACCTGTTCCTGGGCGGTAGCGGCGTGGATGGCCACATCGCCTTTAACGAGCCCTTTACCTCTCTGGTCTCCCGCACCGGCGTGCGTGCCCTGACCGAGGATACCCTGATCGTCAACTCCCGTTTCTTCGACAACGATCCCAACAAGGTGCCCAAGACCGCTCTGTCCGTGGGCGTCGGCACCGTGTGCGACTCCAAGCAGGTTCTGCTGCTCATCAACGGCCACAACAAGGCCCGCGCCCTGAAGCACTGCGTGGAGGGCGGCGTGGATCACGCATGGACCATCAGCGCCCTGCAGCTGCACCCCGACGGCATCGTGGCCTGCGACGAGGCTGCCTGCGGCGAGCTGAAGGTGGACACCTACAAGTACTTCAAGGAAATTTACAAGGACGAGAAGTAATCGCTTGACTGTAATAAAATCGGGTACGGAGAACGCTCCGTACCCGATTTTTTCTTTATTACTTGATCAGCAGATAGGCAAAATACGCCGCATAACAAACCAGCATAAAAACACCGCCAATTCTTGTAAGCTTTCGCTTACGGATGCAGCACAGCCACAGTACCACGCCGGCCAAAATCGCCACAACGCAGTCAAACACAAAGCTCCGTGCGAAAGCAACCGGAAGAATCAGTGCGGAAATACCGATGACAAACAAGATGTTAAAAATATTGCTGCCCACGATGTTTCCGATGGCAATGTCCGCTTTTCCCTTGCAGGCTGCCACCACCGATGTGAACAGTTCCGGCAGAGAAGTTCCAAGGGCAACAACGGTCAGGCCGATGAACCGCTCACTCATTCCAAACCGCTGTGCGATGGCGGTCGCCGCATCTACGGTCAGGTCGCTACCCCAAATAATCAGCGCCAAGCCAACCACACCGGTCAGTACCAGCTTCCATATTGCGGTTTCGGTACTCTCGATCTCCTCCGCCTGCATCTCCCCTCGTTTGGTCATCAGGAACATATAGCCCAAATACCCAACGAAGCACACCAGCAGGATAACGCCCTCCAACAGACCCACAACCTCACCGGTGGCACCAAAGGCCAACAAAAGCAGCGTAATGGCCAGCATAATGGGGATCTCATACCGAATGGTCGTCCTTGCCACGGCAATAGACGTGATGGCAGAGGCAATGCCCAGAATGATAAAGATATTCAGGATATTGCTTCCCACGATGTTTCCCACCGTAATGTCCGCATTACCCTTCAGCGCCGCCGTAATGCTGACTGCAGCCTCCGGAGCACTGGTACCCATAGCCACGATGGTAAGGCCAATGACCAGCTGGGGAATCCCCAATCGGTCCGCAATTCCGGACGAACCTTCCACAAACCAGTCGGCGCCCTTTACAAGCAGGACAAACCCGAATGCCAGCAGCAATATTTCAACCAGCATATTCATCCCTCGCTTCTTAACCCTTCTGGGAGCCGACGGGGCTGACGATACTGTAACCAACGTTCACAAGGTGGTCTGCCACACGTTCAAGTCCGGCCACGGTAGACGAGAAATAGGGGCTAACCTCCATATTGCAGTTGCCGTCGGCAAGACGGGCAAAGTGGTGTGCGGTCAACTCCTTTTTCATGGCGTCAATGGTCTCTTCCAACCGGGACAGTTCGGGCAGACGCTCATGGTTCAGGTTGTCAAACACATCCTTGGCCACGGCCAGCATCTGCATCACGAGACTGCGCATCCTCTCCACACCGTTACGGCCCGTCTCGGAAAAGGCGAACTTCTTCGCCGCCATCTCCGCCGTGATCTCATAGAAGTTCTCGGCATGGTCGCCCACACGCTCCAAGTCGTTCAGCACGTGGAAATACGCACCGATCACACGCTCGTCATTCTGATCCAACACAGAGGACAGCTTGATCATAAAGCGAGTCAGCGCACCGTTGGTGAAGTCGATGATCGCCTCATTCTCGGTGATCTTTTCGCCGTTGGAAAGGTCATCCGTAAAGGAAAGGGAGATATTCTCCTCCACCAGAGAGAACATATAGTCCATCTCTTTCTTCACCTGCATCAGGGCGACGGGCGGTGTGGTCAGCAGGCGGTCGTCCACGTATTTCAGGGTACGAACCGGCTGCTCGTCCTTCTTATCCCGGATAACCCGCTGGGAGAATTTTACCAACTGCGGCACGAACAGCAGCAGGACACAGGTCGTGGTCACGTTAAAAATTACGTGGAATGCAGACACGCGCATCTGCAGGGACATCGGGTCGCCGCCGGGGAAGAAAGACACCAGCAGATCGATCACCGGCTGCTTGAACAGCAGGATAATGACAGCAAACAAAGCGGTACCGATGGTGTTGAACATAAAGTGAATCAGGGCCACACGCTTGGAGTTGGCGTTGGCGCCCACGGAGGCCAGCAGCGCCGTCACGCAGGTACCGATGTTGGCGCCAAGTACGACAAACAGCGCTAAATCCAGCGTCATCACGCCGGTACCCACCATCGTAATCACAACGCCGGTGGCAGCGGAAGAGCTTTGAATCAGGGCGGTAAAAATAGCGCCGATCACAATCAGCAGCAGGGGCGAATTCAGTAGTGCGAAGATATTCTGAAACATCGTTTCAATCAGGGGGTTGCCAAAGGCCTGCTCGCTGCTCATCACGTTCAGACCCACAAAAATCAGGCCCAGACCGCTGCACAGAAGGCCGGCCAGCTTGATTTTTTCCTGCTTAAAAAAGCCCATCATAACGCCGGCAAATGCAAGCAGGTACATCAACATATCAAAATAATCGTTCTTCAATGCCACCAGTACACCGGTGATCGTGGTACCGATATTAGCGCCCATAATAATCGGAGCTGCCTGCATCAGGGTCATTACCCCGGCATTGACCAGACCGATCACCATAACCGAGGTGGCGGAAGAGCTTTGAATGATTGCGGTAACGCCGGCGCCGATTCCAACGCCGGAAATGCGGTTGTTGCTGATGCGACCCAGCAGCTTCTTCATTCCCTCGCCGGCGCTGTTTTCAAGCGCTTCACTCAGGAAGTTCATACCGACGATAAACACGCCGACACCGGCCAGAAGCCAAACCAAACTTTGCAGAATATCCATACGTATTCTCCTTTTTCTTTTCTTCTTTTCTTTCATTCTTCAACGTGCTCATTGTATCATTTCCCCTTTGCAACATCAATTATCACATTAAACAAAACTAGCATTCTGCCCCTGTCTCGAAAACAGCATTCTGTGCAGAGTTTCTCGCCGTCGTTAACAAGAAAACACCGTGGAAACAGCATCGTTTCCACGGTGTTTTTGCTTTTTTATGCACTTTTTAAGCAAATTTATACCACTTATCCGTCTTGGACAAATCGGGCACCTCGTCATCAGGCAAAGCAAAGCCGAAGTGCATCTCCTTGGACAGGAAGTAGTTGAAGGGAATCGCAATGCCGTAGCCGCCCTTGGTACGGTAGCTGTTGAAGTTGCGGCACATATAAATCATCTCTCGACCCTGCTCAGTGGTGGCATCCAAGCCGTCCTGGTCCAGCATCGTAAAGCGGAAGGCCATACGCAGCAGGCGCAGGTTGTTGGCAGCGCAGCCGTCCTCCCCCACTTCGTCCAAAGCCTTGTCAAACAGGCCATAGATCTTCTCCACATCCACGTGTTCCTTGAACCAAGCAGGCGCTTTATCGATGGTGACCTCTCCGTTGAGGGCAGCCTCGTAGATACGGAAAATCTCTGCCACCGTATCGGCAGCCTTGCCAAACAGACGGCCAATGGCACGCAGGTTGTCCTCCAGAGACAGCTCGGTATCGTAGGCGGTACGGGCAAAGCAGTAGAAGCTGAGCAGGTTGTTCCACAGGTTGAAGCATTCAAACTGGGTGCCGCTGCCGTCAATGCCGTTTTCCACATAGTACCGATTTATTGCCTGCATCTCGTCGGCGGCAGGCATAACGTGATGGCGG
>JAZSAQ010000003.1:0-3809 GCA_045601985.1 Lawsonibacter sp.
AAAACAAGCACGCAAACGCGCCCCTGTCCATTTGGACAGGGGCGCTTTTCTCATTGATCAAGGGGTTATGATCTGCACGCCACGCTGCAGGATCTCCTGTACTGTTTCGCTATCCAGCTTCTTCTTCAGCTGTGTTACTCCGGTGGCCATATTGGGCGGACGGGACGTGCAGTTGTGGCAATCGGAGCTTAGAACCGCATTCGGCTCCCGCTCCAGCATATGAATCAATCTGGTTCCGGTAAACAGGCGTGGCAATGCACCGGCGCTGATTTGGAACGGAACGCCGATGCTCATGATCTCATCCACCACTTCTTTGCGCTGGTGGGGGAAATAGCGTTCCAAATGCGCTAAAACCGGCGTGATTCCCCGATTGAGCAGATTATAAATGCCGTTGACTACCTCATCCGTCCACGGAGAACCGGGCAGTTCCAGCAGCATATTCTTGGTCTGCCCGATGCATAGTTGATCCAGGTTTTCCATGTGTTTCATGTTGGGCCGCCAAGCTACCTCTGCCCCTAAAACCAGTTCAGGCAGTGCCTCCCGGTCCTGTTGAGGCAACGCATCCAGCGCAGCCTGCAGCCGTGCCATAGACCTTGCTCTGCGGACTAAAAACCGTTCCGCATCCTCACGCTCCCGGTAGAGATGGGGCGTCAGCACCACGGTACCAACCCCTTGCTCCGCCTGTCTCTTCAGCATTTCAATGCTTACTTCCTCGGTGGCGGCACCATCGTCCATTCCGGGCAGAATGTGAGTGTGGATATCAACCATTCCATTTTTCATCGTCAGTCATCTCATACTCTTTGGCAATGGTCGTGCTGTAGCCGTACTTTCTGTGACCATAGTAACCATAGCTGAAGTAACGCTTGTACCGCCGCTTGCCGTAGCCGTAGTAGGACCGCTCACGCTCCAAACCATTGAGAACAAATCCAAGCACCTTGGCCTTGGCATATTCCAACTGGTCCAGTGCATGGGTAACTGCACCACGCTCAGACTGATTGGCACGCACCAGGAACAGCACGCCGTCACTGCTGGGCGCCAGCACCACGGCATCGGTAACCATGTTGACGGGGGGCGAATCGATGAAGATGTAGTCGTAGCGCTTTTTCAACTCCTCCAACAGACTCTGCATCCGGGTGGAACCCAGCAGCTCGGAGGGGTTGGGAGGAATGCTGCCGGACAAAATCACATCAAGGCCGGAAGTCTCAGTATGCAGAATAGCCTGCTCCAACAACGAAGGGTCCATCAGCAGATTGCTCATACCCACCTTGTTGCCCATGTGGAGCAAACGGGCCAGCTTAGGACGGCGCATATCGCAGTCGATCAAAAGCACCTTGCAGTCGGTCATGGCATAGGAAATGGCCAGATTGACCGCAGTCATGCTCTTGCCTTCGCCCTGGAGGGAGGAAGTAATGACGACTACCTTGCTCTTGTTCTCGCCGGTCAGGGCGAAGGAAACATTGGTACGCAGGGTTTTGTACGCCTCACGCACAAAGAAGTCGCTGTCGGGGGTCAGCAGGTTTCTGCGAGCCTCTTCCATCTGTTGACGTTTGAGTTGCTCCTGCTTTTTCTTTTTGTTCAGCATCATGCCTTCCCCCCCTTTCCGGCAGATTTCTTCTTGCTGCCCGTCTTGCTCTTGTCCCCGTCCTTATCCTCTTCCCCGGTAAATTCGGGAATTTGTCCCAGCACGGGATAATTCGCCAGTGCGTTCAGATCTTCCTCATCCTTGATGCGCACATCCAGTACGTACAGCAGAATGATGATCAGCACGGCAACAACGCTTCCCATGGCGCCACCCAAAATGATGTTGCGCTTGATGTTGGGCGAGTACGGCGCCGTGGCCAGCTTGGCCTTGTCAACCACCTTGGTGGAACTTCCCTCAACAATAGCAGACAGGGCGTCCGGCATAACATCCTCTACAGCCCGGGCAATACGCAGCGCTGTTGCAGGGTCCGTGTGGCTGATGCCGACCTTAAACAAGACCGTTTCGCCCACCTGCTGGGCGGATAGACAGCCACGCACCTGACCGGCACTCATTCCGCCGGCCTGTTGGCCCACCTTTTCCAGCACGGTGTCGGTAGAAATAATGCCGATGTAGGTGTTGACCAGCTGCTCGGCGGCACTCAGGTTGGAGCTGCTGATGTAGTTTACCTTTTCATAATCGGTGGCATTGTTGACGTACATCGTCACCGTGGAGCGGTACTTTGGCTGAATCAACTTATCCGTCACCAACCCGGCCGCCGTAGCAGCCAGGATTGCACACAGCACGATCAGCCACCACTTGTCCAAACACGCAAAAATAAGTTTGCGGATGTTAATTTCAATACCTTCCATTCTTCCGTTTTCCATCCTTGTCACGCCTTTCCCACGCAAATTGTGATATGTAACCATGGACAAAGCCCATAAAACCGCAATGCTATACCTATTATACAACAAATATCGCATTTTGCAATAGCTATCTTGCCTTTTGCCCAAAACAAAAAGGGTGGCACCCCAATAAGGTGCCGCCCTTTAGGGAGCTATCAGATTTTGGTGATGTCGATGGGGGTCAGCTCTTCGCTGCGGCTCTGCTGACGGACAGTCAGCAAGGCACGGGCGGTATCAATAGCGGTAACACAACCCACAGAATGCTCCACCGCACTGCGGCGGATCTTAAATCCGTCGGTATCCTGCTTGCGACCCTTGGTGGGGGTGTTGATGATCAGATCCACAGTGCCGGAAGCAATCATGTCCAGGATGTTGGGGTGAGCCTGGGACACACGGTTGACCCGCTTGCAGCTCACGCCGGCCTCAGTCAGCACGTCGCAGGTGCCGGAAGTGGCGTACAGCTCGATGCCCATCTCTTCAAAGCCACGGGCGATGGACACGATTTCCTTCTTATCCTCGTCCTTAACGGTGATGATGATGCGGCCGCCACGCTTGGGAGCACGCATACCGGAGCCCTTGAACGCCTTCAGCAGGGCCTGGGGATAGGTCTCGGCCAGACCCAGCACCTCGCCGGTGGACTTCATCTCAGGGCCAAGGCCGGTGTCCACGTCGGTCAGCTTCTCGAAGGAGAACACAGGTGCCTTAACGGCGTAGTAGTCGGCCTCTTTATAGATGCCGGTGCCGTAGCCCAGATCCTTCAGCTTCTGACCCAGCATGACCTTGGTGGCAAGATCGATGATGGGCACGCCGGTGACCTTAGAGATATAGGGAATGGTGCGGGAGGAACGGGGGTTAACCTCGATGACGTAGATGTCATCGTTGTAGAGGATATACTGGGCATTGATCAGGCCGATAACACCCAGATGCTTGGCCATGTTGCGGGTGTGCTTCAGGATCAGCTCACGGTGCTTGTCCTCCAGATTCAGGGGCGGATACACGGCGATGGAGTCGCCGGAGTGCACGCCGGCACGCTCCACGTGTTCCATAATACCGGGAATCAAGATGTCCTCGCCGTCGAACACGCCGTCCACTTCCAGCTCACGACCCATCAAGTACTTGTCCACCAGGATGGGGTGCTCCTGTACGGTCATGTTGATGATCTTCATGAACTCTTCGATGTTACGGTCGGAGTAAGCGATCTCCATACCCTGACCGCCCAGCACGTAGGACGGACGCACCAGCACGGGGTAGCCCAACTCGTGGGCAGCCTCCAGCGCCTCCTCGGTAGTGAAGATGGTGCGGCCCTTTGCACGGGGGATGTCGCACTTTTCCAAAATCTCGTCAAAGCGCTCACGGTCTTCGGCGGCGTCCACGCCGTCGGAGGAGGTACCCAGAATGCGCACACCCATATCGGTCAGAGCCTTGGCCAGCTTGATGGCGGTCTG
>JAZSAQ010000004.1:0-37244 GCA_045601985.1 Lawsonibacter sp.
GGCTCGTTCTGGAAACCTCTCTCAGCGTAGAACTCCTGCTCACCGGCGGTGAACACGAACTCAGCACCACATTCCTTGCATACCAGAGTCTTGTCTTCGTACATGTGTTTTCCCTCTCTTTGACTTGTGCCCAGGCCCGGATTTTAACCGAATTTGCTGGGTCAGCTTGATATTTGCGATCAGCTGTTGCTGATGTCGCCGGAAGTAAGTTGGCGCGCAACCTTGCGCCGGATTCGCTGGACTGCATTGTCCACCGCCTTGCTCTGACGGCCGGTCTGGCGGGCAATCTCGCTATACGAATAGCCCCCTAAATACAGCTGCAGAACGGTTGCTTCAAACCCGGTCAGGCTGTCTGTCAGCGCACTTAGGCGCTCGGACCATTCCTCCCTGCTGATCAGGGCGGTTTCCGGGTTCAGTTCGCCGTGGATGGGTAACCCACCCTCGTCAAACTGGGGATGCTCCAAAGAAACGGAGTCATTCAATGGAGTGTGCCGTCCGCTGGACGCCTTACGCACTGCGGAAATCAGCTTGGTACGGATACAAACCTCGGCATAGGTGTGAAACTGTGCCTCACGGTTTGGGTCAAAGCTGCGGATTGCGGCAAGCACACCGAACATACCTTCTTGCAACAGATCCTCACTATCGCCGCCGGCCAAAAACAAAGGCCGGGCGCAAATACGCACCAATCGGGTATAGCGGGTGACCAACAGCTCTTCCGCCTCGGCACTGCCGACCCGAACCAGAGCACACAGCTCTTCATCCGTTCGGGCTTGGAGGTCTGTTTGGACATTACTCATGCTTACACTCCTTGAACATTCTAATGAATTAAATAATGTTTGTCAAGAGATTTCCGTAAAAAAAGTTTGTTTTCTTACAGTAATATCGTTACTTTTCGTCAGTTTTCGTGGATTTACAGGCTTTTGACCAAATCTGCCAGGCGCTGGGCACAATCCTGGGCTGCCTGTTGGGTTTCGGCTTCCACCATAACACGCATCAGGGCCTCGGTACCGGAGGGTCGAACCAGGATACGGCCCTTGCCGTCCAGTTTGGTCTCTTCCTCCCTGACCGCCTCCCACAGCTTGTCGCTGGCCATGACGGCCTTCTTCACATCGTTGTCCGCCACGGTGACGTTGATCAGCGCCTGAGGATAGCGGGGGCAGGCACCAAAAATCTCACTGGCCTTTTTCCCTTCCTGCTTGAGCAGAGCCAAAATCTGCAGGGCAGTCAACTGACCATCGCCTGTGGTGGCATGCTCCAGGAAAATCATGTGACCGGACTGCTCGCCGCCAATGGCGTAGCCGTGCTCCACCATGCACTCCAGCACGTTGCGATCGCCCACAGCGGTGCACTCCAGCTTCATGCCATTTTCTTTTGTAAACACGTGCAGACCCAAATTGGACATAACGGTAGCCACGATGGTGTCACCAGACAGCTTACCCTTCTTCTTCAGATCCATACCGCAGGCAGCCATAATCTGGTCACCGTCTACAAGGTTTCCTCGCTCATCCACGGCAAGGCAGCGGTCTGCATCACCGTCGAACGCGATGCCCAGGTCGTAGCCACCGGCCGTAACCATGGCAGCCAGACTATCCATATGGGTAGAGCCACACTTGGCGTTGATGTTCACGCCGTCAGGGTCGGCGTTGATAATGTCCACACGCAGCTTGGAAAAGCGGTTGAACAGACGCCGTGCGGTGGTAGATGCGGCACCATTTCCGCAATCCACCAGAATACGCAAACCACCCAAGGTAGAGTCCACGCTGTTCTCCAGGTGGTCAATATAGTCCTCGCTGGCCTTTTCTGCCACGTAGGACACGCTGCCGATGTCGGAATGGGTCTTCATGGTTACGTTATTATGGCCGAACAGGACGATCTCCTCGATCTTCTCCTCCAGTTCGTCGGACAGCTTAAACCCCTGACCATTAAATATTTTGATGCCATTGTGTTCAAAAGGGTTGTGGCTGGCAGAAATGACAATACCCGCATCTGCCTGTTGATCCACAGTGACCCAGGCCACGCCGGGCGTTGCCAGGGTACCCAGATCCATAACATCGGCGCCTGCGGTACACAAACCCGCAATCAAGGACCCCTTCAGCAGGTCGCCGGAAATGCGGGTATCTTTGCCAATGGTAACAAGGGGCTTTTCCCCCTTCTTCTTACCTTTAGCCAGTACCTGGGCGGCAGCAAGACCAACTTTGTACGCAAGGTCAGCATCCAGTCCGGCGTTGACAACACCACGGATGCCGTCAGTTCCAAATAGTTTTCCCATACAAAACGCTTCCTTTCCGTATTCTCCTATTTAACGGGCTTCCAGCCCTGTTTTCGCACAATCAAAAGCTGATTTGTTCCGGACAGTCACAGCCGCCGGGAACAGAAAGGCCAAGGTACTGATATGCTTTCTGGGTCACGCATCGCCCACGGGGCGTACGGGTCAGGAACCCCAGTTGCATCAGATATGGCTCATACACATCCTCCAGCGTTACCGCTTCCTCGTTGATGGTGGCGGCGAGGGTATCAAGGCCCACCGGACCACCACGGTAGTTTTCGATAATACTGTGTAGCATCCGGTGGTCGATACT
Organism: Lawsonibacter sp.; assembly: GCA_045601985.1. Classification (GTDB taxonomy): domain Bacteria; phylum Bacillota; class Clostridia; order Oscillospirales; family Oscillospiraceae; genus Lawsonibacter. Next base: position 2,580 of record JAZSAQ010000004.1, read on the forward strand.
GTCAAGCCCCAGCGCATCAATTTCCAATGCAGTCAGGGCCTGATCAGCCACTTCCTTGGTAATGACGCCACCGGCTTTCACCTGTGCAAAGTCACGCACACGGCGCAGCATACGGTTGGCGATGCGAGGCGTACCTCGGGAGCGGCGTGCGATTTCCATTGCTCCCTCATATTCGATAGGCACCTCTAAAATACCGGCAGAGCGCACCACAATCTGAGCCAGCTCCTCCGGCGTGTAAAGTTCCAGCCGCAGGGTGACACCAAAACGGTCACGCAGAGGAGCAGACAACTGCCCGGCACGTGTGGTGGCGCCCACAAGGGTGAACTTGGGCAGGTCCAAACGTACGGAGTTGGCCGAGGGACCTTTGCCGATGATGATGTCGATGGCATAGTCCTCCATGGCAGGATACAAAACCTCCTCCACCGCACGGTTGAGCCGGTGAATCTCGTCCACGAAGAGGATATCATTCTCCTGAAGGTTAGTCAGCAGCGCCGCCAGATCGCCGGCTTTTTCAATAGCGGGACCGGAGGTAATGCGCACATTAACCCCCATTTCGTTGGCAATGATGCCGCTGAGGGTGGTTTTGCCCAGACCCGGAGGGCCGTGGAGCAGCACGTGGTCCAAAGGCTCGTTGCGCATCTTGGCAGCCTGGATAAAGACCTCCAAATTCCCCTTGGCCTTCTCCTGCCCGATATAGTCACGCAGAGTTTTGGGGCGCAAAGACTGCTCCCCCTCGTCCAAACCGGTCAGCGATGTGGTCACAAGGCTTTCAAAGCCCTCGTCCTCAAATTCAGTTGTGGAAAAATCAATGGCCATGAGGTCACTTCCTATTTTTTTGGGGGCAGTTATCAGACATACTGCTCCACAAATTCAATGATGGGGGTCGGATCCTGCAGAGAGTGGGGGTGGTGTCCGGTCATAGACTTCTCGATGACCTTTAGCTTGCCGCCGTGGGCCTTGTAGTAGTCCTCCAGCACCTTGCCGTTCTCCTGATAGGGCACCACCACATCGGCATTGCCGTAGAGCATGATGACGGGAATGCTGTTCTCAATCAGCTTATCCAGGTGGTCAATGGGACTGTTGCGGAAATTCACCACGGTGGACTTGCTGAACCCAAATGCGCTGACCATCTCGTTCCACATGGTAGCGCTGAACTCGGCGTCGCCCAGACCGGCCATGCTGATGATGTTAAGCACGGGGGCGTCAAGATACATAACAGGCACCAGCTCGGGATACATTTGAGCCAAACGGGCGGCCTGCAGACCGCCGCAGCTCATACCGGCAGGGATTACCTTCTCGCTGCAATTCAGTTTTTCGGCCATGGCACGGACAAAGCGAGCCATCTGATGTATGGTGTGGTCGGGGGCCCAGCGGTTGGCGTGGGTAATATTGATGACGTGGTAGCCCCGGCGGAGCATGGCCTGCTCGAAAAACGGGAATGCATCCAGGTACTCGGTCTTCAGCACCATCTTGCCGTTCGGCGCCACCGTGGGGTACAGAACGGTGGCCTGCTGATCCTCAAAAGTAAATTCCTCACCCTTAAAGTCTTTCCAGATTTCGTGCATGGTAGTTCTCCTCTTTTCTCAAATATATCGCTCAACGAATTCGATAATGGGTGTTGGGTCCTCCAACCCGTGGGGATGGTGGTCGCACCCCGCTTTGCCAAAGACGGCCAGCTTGCCGCCACGGGTCTTGTAGTAATCCTCCAGCACCTTGCCGTTCTCGTGGTAGGGCACCACATTGTCGCTGTCGCCGTAGACCATAACCACGGGGATGTCCAACTTGATCAGCTCATCCAAGTGGTCCATAGGGCTGTCCCGGTAGGTCAGAATACTGGACTTAGTAAAGCCGTAGGCGCGTTCCAGTTGCCGCCACATACAGGCATCGAATTCCGCATCGCCGAAACCGGCCAAACTCAGCAGATTCAACACCGGTGCGTCCAGGTAGGCCACGGCGGTCAGTTCCGGGTACATGTAGGCAAACCGGGCCGCCTGCAGGCCACCGGCGCTGACGCCAGACAGGATGCACCGCTCGTCGGCGCCCAGCCTCTCTGCCATGGCACGGACGAAGCGAGCCATTTGGTGGATGTGTTCGTGGTTGGCCCAATAGTTGGGATGCGTCAGGTTAATGACGTAGTAGCCCCGGTGGAGCATGGCCTGCTCGAAGTTGGGAAACGCACCTAAATACTCGGTGCGGAACACGATTTTGCCGTTTGGGGTACCCTCGGGGTACAGAATGGTGGCAGTTTGGTCCTCAAACTGGAACTCCTCGCCACGGAAGGCGTCGAAACATGGATCGATCATGTCAGTTTCTCCTTATCACACAAACTGCTCCACGAACTCCACAATGGGTGTTGGGTCCTCCAACCCGTGGGGATGGTGGCCGCACATGGACTTCTCGATAACCTTCAGGGTACCGTTGTGCGCCCGGTAGTAATCTTCCAGCACCTTGCCGTTTTCACAGTAGGGCGCAATTACGTCAGCATTTCCGTAGACCATGATGACGGGAACTTTGTTCTCAATCAGCTTATCCAGGTGGTCAATCGCACTGTCCCGATGATTGATAAGGGTAATGCGGTCAAAGCCGTAGCCATTGACCAATTCCTGCCACACTGAGGGGGGCACTTCCCGCTGACCCAGACCTGCCAGACTCAGCAGGTTCAACCCAGGTGCGTCCAAATACAGCACTGCGGCAAGGTCGGGGTGTTTCGCCGCCAGCTTGGCGGACAGCAGGCCGCCGGCACTCATACCCACCATGATGCACCGCTTGTCGGCATTCAGCTTCTCGGCCACGAAGCGGACGAACCGAGCTGTCAGCTCCACACAATCAGCCGGAGCATAGCGGTTGCGATGGCTCACATTGATCACATAATAACCACGTGCCAGCATCATCTGTTCAAACTTCGGGAATGCGTCACGGTACTCGCCCTTCAGCACCAGCCTGCCGTTGGGGGTGATGCCGGGGTGGATGATTGTACCGACCTGATCTTCAAAGGGAAATTCTTCTACTCGAAAGCCTTCCCAAACGTTTTCACTCATCGTATCGCTTCCTCTCACGCCTTCATCATGGCCTTCAGCGCTTGCTTGATGATCTGCTCCAGTGTCAGGTTTTCCATGTCGATGCCACGCAGGGCAGTGGCACTCTCCGCAGCAGAGTAGCCCAGCACCGCAAGTGCGGCGGTCGCCTCAGACAGCTTATTCTCGGTGATGACGGTCACACCGGTACCGGCGTAGCTCTCCCCGCCGCCGGTAAAGGACTGCTCCTTAGCCAGCTTATCCTTCAGCTCCAAAATCACACGCTGGGCGATTTTCTTGCCGATGCCCGGTGCCACGGTAAGCGCCTTTTCGTCCCCGGTGATGATGGACAGCGCCAGATTGGCAGGTGTACTGGCAGAAAGGATGGACAACGCTGCCTTGGGGCCAACACCGGACACGCCCAGCAGCAGTCGGAACAGATTCAACTCGTCCTGCCCGGCGAAGCCGAACAGCTCCACCCCGTCCTCACGAACGTTCAGGTGGGTAAACAGCATCCCCTTCTCCCCTTTTTTCAATGCAGACAGGGTGGTGGTGGTGGTCATGCAGGCATAGCCCACACCGCCGCAGTCGATGACCGCAAGATTTGGTCCAATATGTGCGACGATTCCGGACAGATAGTAAAACATGGTCGTTACCTCTTACGTTGTATTGTATTTGCCAGGGTCAAAGGCCCGCTCGGTGTTCATCAGCGAGGTGGCAGCACGGGCGTGGCAGATTGCAATGGCCAAAGCGTCTGCCGCATCGTCGGGTTTGGGGATTTCTTTCATACCAAGTAGCCGTTGAGTCATGAGCATGACCTGCCGTTTTTCGGCCCCACCGTAGCCGACTACAGCCTGCTTGACCTGCATGGGGGTATACTCATAAATGGGCACTCCGGCCTTTTCTGCCGAAAGTAAAATCACACCTCGACCGTGTGCCACCGAGATACCAGTGGTAATGTTTTTGGTGAAGAACAGCTCCTCCACCGCAATCTCGTCCGGCTTGAACCGGGTCAGCAGCTCGTCCATGTCACGAGAAATCTGCAGCAGCCGATGGGATAGCGGAACGCCCGCAGGGGTGGTGATGACGCCGCATTGCAGCAACGTATTCCTGCCACGTTCGGTACGGATCAGCCCGAACCCAATGGTTGCAACACCGGGGTCGATGCCCAAAATGACCATACTCCCACCTCTTATCCTATAATAAAAGAGTTTACCACACTTCCCTGCCCTTAGCAAGGGAAAAATACGCTGTCAGCCTTGAATAATGCGGGTTTGTGTGGTATGCTGTTTCCATAGATTTTCACCGGGAGTTGATACCATGTTCCGCAAAGCTACCGCCGCCGACTTGGACGGCATCTGGGCCATTTACGATGCCGTTTTGGACGGTGAAGAGTCCGGTCGTACCAGCGTTGGCTGGGTGCGCAACATCTACCCCACTCCGGCGCTGTTCCGCACCAGCTTGGATGAGGGGATTCTGTTCGTCTGTGAATGGGACGGCATGATCGCCGCCGCAGCTCGGATCAATCAGGTGCAGGCAGAGGAGTATTCCCGTGCCCCATGGACCATACTCGCCCCACCGGAACAGGTCATGGTGCTGCACACCATGGCCGTTCACCCAAAGATGCAGGGGCTTGGGATCGCCACCAAGTTCGTCCGGTTTTACGAGCAGTACGCCGCCCAATGCGGCTGCACCTGTCTGCGTCTGGACACTAACTTCACAAACAAACCCGGTCGGGCCCTGTACCCCAAACTGGGTTATCACGAGGTCGGGGTCGTCCCCTGCACCTTCAACGGTATCAAAGGGGTCGACCTGCTGTGCTACGAAAAGTCGCTTTGAAAGGATGCTGACCAACATGAAAACCATCATCACCGCCAACGATGCTCCCGCCGCCTTGGGTCCCTATTCCCATGCTGTAGCCGTGGGTGATTTGCTATACACTTCAGGTCAGATCGGTCTTAATCCTGCCACCGGCAAGCTGGCCGGGGACGGCATCGAGCAGCAAACCGAACAGGTGCTGCGCAATCTGGAGCAGGTTCTTGCAGCCAACGGCATGACCTTTGCCAATGTGGTTAAGACCACGGTGTTCCTCACCAACCTTTCCGACTTCGCCACCGTTAATAGTATCTACGCCACCCGCTTCCCTGCCGAGCCGCCCGCACGTTCCTGCGTACAGGTGGCGGCACTACCTGCCGGCGCCCGTATCGAGATCGAGCTGGTTGCCGCAAAGTAAATAAACAAAATCCCGAACCAAATGGTTCGGGATTTTTTATGCCCTGGGATGGGCCTTATTGTAGACGTTTTTCAGCTTTTGGTTGACCAGCTGAGAATAGATCTGGGTGGAGGAAATGTCGGCATGTCCCAGCATTTCCTGAATGGAGTGCAGATCGGCACCATTTTCCAACAGGTGCGCCGCAAAAGAATGGCGCAGAGTGTGGGGCGTGATTTCCTTGGTAATACCGGCCTTTTCCTGGTAGTACTTAACCAGCTTCCAAAAACCCTGACGGGACATGGGCTCACCGGTCATGTTCACAAACAGAACCCGCTGGCCTGCATCTTCGATCAGCTGGGGACGAATCTTTTTCACGTAGTCACGCAAGGCCCGCACAGCAGCCGGATACAACGGAATGATGCGCTCTTTCCCCTTGGCGCAGCAGCGCAGGAAGCCGCCGTCCAAATTCAAGTCGTCCAACTGCAGCCCAATCAGCTCGCTGACCCGGATACCGGTGGCATACAGCAGTTCCAGCATGGCTCGGTCACGCACACCCTTCAGGTCAGCACCGCTGGGTTGGGCCAAGAACAGCTCAACCTCCTTGCCGGACAAGATCTGAGGCAGTTTGCGCTCCACCTTTTCCGTGGACACGTTGCGGGCAGGATTGCCGCCGGCATATCCCTTTTTCTGCAAGCAGGTATAAAAGGACTTAATCGAAGCCATAGCACGGGTAACCGTAGCGGCAGATTTGCCCATATGTACCAAGCTCTGGCAATAGCGCTCTACATCCGCATGGATGACCTCGTTCAGCGGAATACGCTGTTTGTCCATCCCTGCAGCAAACTGCTGCACGTCACGCATGTAAGAACAGACCGTGTTGACAGACGCCTTTTTTTCAGTTTTCAGGTATTGTTCAAATACCGCCAGCAAATCCATCGTGATCCATCTTTCTATCTGAATTCATGCAAAAAGTCTAACCAGCACAGGAACCAGCATGTACTCAATTCCCACGCACGCAAGAATTGCGCCCGCACACAGGCCGCAACGCAGCCAGTATCCTCCGCCGCCAACAGCCAGCGGATAACGACCGTCCCCGGTCACCCGGCGCAAAAGTCCGTAAGAGCCGGTGATACCGGACACGCCAAGCTCCATCAGAGCCGGCAGCCAAAGCAACGCCGGCACGCCAAAAACACAGGCACTCAAAGCCAAACCACGTAGCCCCATCAGTCGGTAAAACACCGATACCGCATAGGCCAGACAGAAGCCACGTACAGCGAACAATACAGGCAACCCAACCACGCCAAGAGCAGTTAGTCCCAACAGGAACGCAGCCAACGGAACACGCACTGTGCGCCAAACAACAGGTAAAAGCCGCACACAGGCTTCTCCGTTGGAAAACGCCGACAAATATCTGTCAAGTTTCTCCGACAAAGCCACTCCGTCCTCTGCGCCAAACCAACCAGCCGCCACACAGCCGGCTATACTCCCAGTCAAAAAAATCCCACAGAACAACCACAGCGCAGCCGCACGTCCCGACAGCAGATTTACGTTCCATCTGCGTGGTCTTTTCATCACCCTCACCTCGCAAAAGACTATGAAAGGGGCGAAAAAAATAGACCACCCGGCGCACTGTCTGCGACAGACACCGAATCGGCTTCAACCAAACATTCAGCTTTGAATACACTATACCCGTATTTTTGGCCTTAGGCAAGCATTTTTCGGAATAAAAATTAATTTTGTCATTTACGTCAATACTTTATGTCAACAGTATTATGTAAACTTATCGTAAGCACATCACGACCAGATCTCTCAGTAGTCAATATAGAGGTGTCATGCAGAACCAACACCCCAAAATATAGGTTTCCCCCGTGCAGATTATTACATTTCGTATAATTACATCCTGTAATCATTATTTCCGCCTGCTTCGCTTGCCTGCCGCCGCAGACAACACCCCCGCCAACAATCCGCCGCAGACACAGCCGGCACAAACTTCCCACAGTTCCCCTACCCCGACCGAACCGCCAAAGCAAATCACACCCACACTCAGCAGCAGTACAACCTCCACCGCACCCACGCCGGCGCCAACCGGCAACGCAGCCCGTCCACAGCGACCAACGGCATATAAACCACCCACCAGGGCACCAAGCACACCAGCCACCGCTACGCAGTTCCCCCCTGCCCCTCTTCCCAAAAGCCCCATCGCCATCAGTGCAGCAGCCACAGCCAGGACCACGGTCGAGGCAGCTACCGACAGCACACCGCCCTTCATCAATTCCACCACCGGCTTTAGCCAGGGCGTCTGTTCCCGTTTTTTCTCCCGTGTTTTCGGCATAACAAAACACCTCCTATGCACAAGCCTATGCACAGGAGGTGTTCCAATATACCTATTTTTACTTTTCAGGGGTGGCCTCCGTGCCCTTAGAGGACACAGCCCACTTGGTGAACTCGACACGCACACGGTCGGCACCGGTTTCAATTACAATCGTGCTTTCCTTCACGGCGCAAACGGTGCCCACAATGCCGCCGATGGTGGTGATGACATCACCCACAGCCAGAGAGTTGCGCATCTGCTCGGCAGCCTTGCGCTTCTTGTTCTCAGGACGAATCATGAAGAAATACATGGCGCCAAACAGCAGCACCATCAGCAGGATAGGAGACATGTTACCCAAAATCAATTCCTCCAAACAAATATTTACATCTTAGATGTCACGGATATTATAGCGGGGTTCTACCCGTTTTGCAAGTAGAATTTTGCAATTACGGTGCAGGCTTTCCCAACTTCTCGGAATACTCCTTCCGGAACTGCTCAAATCGACCCTCATCCAGTGCCTGACGAATCCGCGCCAACAGCTCGTTGTAAAAATACAGGTTGTGTAACACCAGCAAACGCATGGCCAACATCTCACCCGCATTGAGCAAGTGGCGGATATACCCACGTGAGAAGCTTCGACATGCGGGACAACCGCACCCTTCACTGATGGGACGGCTGTCCAGCTTGTGTTTTTCGTTTTTTATGTTAATCGTGCCCTGCCAGGTAAACAACTTGCCGTGGCGGGCATTACGGGCCGGCATTACACAGTCAAAAAAGTCCACGCCACGTGCCACACCCTCGATAATATTGGACGGCGTGCCAACACCCATCAGGTAGCGTGGCTTGTCCTTGGGCATAAAAGGCTCCACCGCATCAATGATGTCGTACATGGTCTGGGTAGGCTCCCCCACCGCAAGGCCACCGATGGCATAACCGTCGCAGTCGATTTTCGCCGTTTCCTGCATGTGCCACACACGTAGATCCGGGTGGGTGCCGCCCTGATTGATTCCAAACAGCATCTGCTTGGGGTTGACCGTATCGGGCAGCGAATTCAGCCGGTCATGCTCCGCCTTACAGCGTTCCAGCCAGCGCAGTGTCCGCTCACAGGATGCCTTTACATACTCGTGGGGTGCCGGATTCTCCACGCATTCATCAAAGGCCATGGCAATGTCACTGCCTAAATTGGATTGGATGCGCATGGACTCCTCCGGTCCCATAAAAATGCGTCTTCCGTCGATGTGGGAGGCAAAGGTGACCCCCTCCTCTGTAATCTTGCGCAGGCCGGACAGCGAAAAGACCTGAAAGCCGCCACTGTCGGTCAGAATGGGGCCATCCCAATCCATGAACTTGTGCAGGCCGCCGAACTGCCGCACCACCTCGTCACCGGGGCGAAGGTGCAGGTGGTAGGTGTTGGACAGTTCCACCTGACAACCCACATCTTTCAAGTCATGGGCCGACACAGCGCCTTTGATAGCACCCTGAGTTCCCACATTCATAAAGACAGGAGTCTGCACCACACCATGAGCGCACTCAAAGCGTCCACGGCGGGCTCTTCCCTCGGTTTTCAAAACTTCAAACACAGCATTCTCTCCCGATCACGAAATGAACATCGCATCACCGAAGGAGAAGAAACGATACCGTTCCTCCACCGCTTGGCGATACGCCTCCAGCACATTCTCTCGTCCGGCCAAAGCCGACACGAGCATGATGAGCGTGGATTCCGGCAGGTGGAAGTTGGTCACAAGGGCATCCAGCACCCTGAACCGATAACCGGGATAGATAAAAATATTCGTCCATCCTCCACAGGCACGCAGAGTACCATCTTCCTGCGCCCAGCTCTCCACCGTGCGACAGGACGTGGTTCCCACACAGATGACCCGTCCGCCGTTTTTCTTGGTTTCATTGACGGTATCCGCTGTTTCCTGCGGGATGACGCAATACTCCGAGTGCATCTCATGTGCATCAATGCTTTCCACCTTAACAGGTCGGAACGTGCCAAGTCCCACATGGAGTGTAACGTAGCAAAGCTTTACACCCTTCGCCTCAATTTTCGCCATCAGTTCCGGCGTAAAGTGAAGGCCGGCGGTGGGGGCCGCAGCAGAGCCACTCACCTTGGAGTATACAGTTTGATACCGCTCCGAGTCCTCCAGTTCCGCCGTGATATAGGGTGGCAAAGGCATCCGGCCAAGCCGCTCCAGCACCTCCAGAAAGATGCCATTGTAGGCAAAGCGCACCAAGCGATTTCCGCCGGCCACCTCTCCAACAATGGTGGCGGTCAGCTCTCCCTCGCCAAAGATGACCTCGGCCCCCTCCTTCAGTTTTCTACCCGGACGTACAAGGCATTCCCACACATTGTCGCCACGGTCGATCAGCAAAAGCACTTCGCACACGCCACCGGTAGGCCGATGCCCGATCAGACGAGCCGGCAGTACACGAGAATTGTTCAAAACCATACAGTCGCCAGGGCGCAGCTGCTCCAGCAGATCCCCAAACACACCGTGCCGCACTGCACCCGTTTCCTTGTCCAGCATCAGCAGCCGGGAGGCGTCCCGCTGCTGCAGCGGAGTCTGGGCAATCAGTTCCTGTGGCAAATCAAAGTAAAAATCAGATGTTTTCAATTCGTTCCCTCTTTATATTCGCCGACACGTGTACCGGTGAAGTAGAATTCCAAAATCTCGTCGCAGGTAAAACCGAGCTGGGCCATGGCATAACCGCCCCATTGGCTGTAACCCACGTTGTGCCCCCAACCACTGCCACTGACCACGAACTTACCTTCCGTCGTAGGCGTGTCGTCCGGTTTGGCGGAAACCACCTGTCCCGCACCGGCAATGACATAGGGCTCCGCTCCGGTCAGCTGCGTCAAGGTTCCGTCACCGCTGATAACGTATGCCTGCTCCAGATCCCTGATCGTCTGATTGTCATTGACCGCACAGGATCCGGCGATATACTCTCCCTCCAGCGTTACGGTAAAGTGTAGCGAGCGACACCCCAGCTTACTGCGCAGCCAACTGCTCTTATTGGCCGAGAACGTGTTGCTCTTCCCGTTTGCGTAAATAAACTTCAGCACAATCGCATTTCCTGTACGGGACTGCTCCGTCACCTGAAAATCCACTACACTGGTTCCAATGGCGTAACCCTTGGCATGCAGGATATCGGTCAGCTGTGCCCGGGTGAAGCTATTGGAATAGCGATAGCTGGGAATTTTATCGGCAAACTGCACCTCGTAGATATCCTCTACGCCAACCAGATACGGGTACGTAGCCTGATTGCTGCCCCATACCTTCGACACATCTTCCGAACCGCCGCCGTTGCTGGAGTAAAAATAGGTGTGGGCCAGCTTGGAGCCGTACCACACGTACATACCCCGCACCTCTTCCACCGCACGGTCGCTGAGCGCGCTGGGATAGGAGCTGCTGCTGCCCAAGCCGTAATACACCTGACAATCGGTAGTGTTACACAGGTCAAAGCCGTTTCCGTCATGCTTATTCTTGTTGATCAGTGCATAGTTCTTGGCACACAGAGCCTGCGCTTTCAGCGTTTCCAACGGCCAGATCTTAACCGACTCATACGGGACGACCCCTTTCAAATATGTATCAAGGGGCATGATATTTACCACCGTCAGGTTGCCGCCGCCAATGCGCTGATATCGGAAGCCGCCGTGGTATTTATGCCCCTTGAACCAGGTTGCACGAGGGTCATCATCCGCAAGGCCGGGAACAACACCCAGCGCACGCCGCTCACCGCCATCGAACTGAAACAGAATGTCAGTGGTCCCGGTCTGCACCACATTCACGCCATATTGGGAGGTGGCACACACCAACCAAGCCGACTTGGCCGGTTCCTGCGGTTCGCTTTCATTGCCGGAAGTCTGCTCTGTATTCTCTGTGGTTTCGGTTTCTTCTGTATTCTTTGTATCCTCCGTATTCTCCGTCACAGCAAGAGCCTCAGCGGCAGCCTCCGCCTCCGCCTTACCGGTGTAGGAGCCCCGGCGCACCTGATAGGCGCCGTTGATCCAGGCGACGAACGCCCCATCAATCTCTGCGGCAAACTCCCTGGCCGCCTCGAAACTTTCAAAGTTTTCCTCGTAGCGCAAGTGGTAGCAACCCAGTACCTTGTGGGCACCGGAGGGCGCCTGGGTGTAGAACGTTTCACCGGACAGATACATATTAGTAGTCTTGACCATACTCAACGCCCGGACCCACTCGTTGCGGGCCAGCTCAACGAAGTTGCGGTCGGCGTCAAAATAACCAAACCGGAACCCAGTCCCCTGCCCATCAGCGATCAGCAGCTTGGCCTCGTGCAGGGTACCCACGCCGCTTCCGGACCAAGCCAGACCGATAATAAGTTTGGTATCAAGATACGGGTCCTTCACCGCCGCTTCCACAGGCTGCTGTTCTGCAGTGGGCGCAACATCCCCCTCTCCGGGCACCGCTCCCGCTGCGCCGATACACAGGGTAAGCGCCAGCAAAAAGGCCGCAAATTGTCTTATTTTTCCGAACATATACCGCTCCATTTCTCCATATACACCAAAGTCCCATTCGTTGACAGACGGGCGCAAACGTGATATCATTATTTATTAATAGGTGTGATTGTTTGCACCCGAACTTCAGGTTTTCCTTTCGTCTATTATACCGATTTTCCGACAGATTGGCAACACCGAGTTTTCCGCCGCAAACATCCGCCTTATCCAAATAAACTACTGCATCTGCGGATGCATGAAAGGAACGATTAGCATGAACAAGTACAAAGTTGGTATTATCGGCGGCACCGGCATGGTGGGTCAGCGCTTTGTCACCCTGATGGAGAATCACCCCTGGTTCGACCTGACCGTCATCGCCGCCAGTCCCCGCTCCGCCGGCCAGACCTACGAGCAGGCCGTCGCCGGCCGCTGGGCTATGACCACCCCCATCCCCGAGCAGGCCAAATCCCTGATCGTCATGAACGCCACCGAGGATGTGGAGAAGATCGCCGCCGCCGTTGACTTCGTCTTCTGCGCCGTGGACATGAAGAAGGACGAGATTCGGGCCCTGGAAGAGATGTACGCAAAGGCCGAGTGCCCTGTGGTGTCCAATAACTCCGCCCATCGCTGGACCGACGACGTCCCCATGGTGGTTCCCGAGATCAACCCCGAACACATCAAAGTCATCGACGATCAGCGCAAGCGTCTGGGTACCAAGCGTGGCTTCATCGCCGTCAAGTCCAACTGCTCTCTGCAGAGCTATGTCCCTGCCCTGCACCCCCTGAAAAAATACGGTCTGGAGTCCGCTCTGGTGTGCACCTATCAGGCCAGTTCCGGTGCCGGCAAGACCTTCGAGCGCTGGCCCGAGATGGTGGATAACTGCATCCCTTACATCGGCGGCGAGGAAGAGAAGAGCGAGCAGGAGCCCCTGAAGCTGTGGGGTGAGATCGCCGACGGCAAGATCGTCAAGGCCGCCTCCCCCGCCATCACCGCCCAGTGCTTCCGTGTGGCCTGTCAGGACGGCCACATGGCCGCCGTGTTCATGAAGTTCAAGCCCGGCTGCAAGCCCTCTATCGAGCAGATCAAGGCCGATTGGGCCGCCTTCAGCGGTCGTGCTCAGGAGCTGGAGCTGCCCTCCGCCCCCAAGCAGTTCCTCCACTACTTCGAGGAGGAAAATCGTCCCCAGACCAACCTCGACCGCAACACCGAGGGCGGCATGGCTGTCTGCCTTGGCCGTCTGCGTGAGGACAGCCAGTACGATTACAAGTTCGTCGGCCTGTCCCACAATACGCTGCGTGGCGCTGCCGGCGGCGCTGTCCTGCTGGCCGAGCTGCTGTGCGCCGAAGGTTACATCGACCACAAGTAAGCATTCCCATCTTTCCTGAAAGGGTGTATGTATATGAGAACTCCCGTATTTACCGGCTCCTGCCCTGCCCTTGTCACTCCCTTTAATAACGACGGCAGCATCAACTACGACGCTTTCGGCAAGCTGATTGACGATCAAATCGCCGCCGGCGTGGATGCGGTGTGCGTCTGTGGCACCACCGGCGAGTCCGCCACCATGTCCATCCGTGAGCATATCGCTGCCGTGGAATATTGCGTCAAGCGTGTAGACCACCGAGTCAAGGTCATTGCCGGCACCGGCAGCAACGACACCTCTGCCGCCGTCTATCTGACCCAGCACGCACAGGAGTCCGGCGCCGACGCCGCCCTACTGGTCACCCCCTACTACAACAAGGCCAGTCAGACCGGTCTGATCAAGCACTACGAGTATATCGCCGACCGGACCACCTTGCCTATGATCCTATATAACGTGCCCGGCCGCACCGGCGTATCCTTTACCGCCGAGACCTATAAGACCCTGGCCCAGCACCCCCACATCAACGGTGTGAAGGAGGCCAGCGGCAACTTCTCTCTGCTGGCCCACACCCGCTGCCTGTGTCCCGAGGATTTCTATATCTGGTCCGGCAACGACGATCAGGTGGTTCCCATGATGGCTCTGGGCGCTAAGGGTGTCATTTCCGTAGCCTCCAACATCATCCCCGAGGTCATGCTGAAGATGAGCCACCTGTGTCTGGAAAACGACTTTGAGGCCGCCTCTAAGCTGCAGATCGAGTACATGGATCTTATCGACGCCCTGTTCATCGAAGTCAACCCCATCCCCATCAAGGCTGCTATGAACCTGCTGGGCATGCAGGCCGGCCCCCTGCGCCTGCCCCTATGCGATATGGGCGAGAAGAATCTGGAAACCCTGCGCCAGTCCATGCAGCGCATGAACCTGCTGAAGTAAGGAGTCAGCCATGCATAAGATAATTATCTCCGGCTGCAACGGTCACATGGGCCGTGTGGTGCGCTCCCTGTGCGAAGCGGATGCCGATGCGCAGGTGGTTGCTGGCTTTGACATTCTCGGCAACACCGACCACCCCTTCCCCGTCTTCACTGCGCCCGAGCAGTTCGACGGAGAAGCCGATGCTGTCATTGACTTCTCCAGTCCTGCCGCTTTGGATGGTCTGCTGTCCTTTGCACAGGCTCGGCGCATCCCGCTGGTGCTGGCCACCACAGGCTACACGCCGGAACAGGTGGCAAAAATCGGCGCCGCCGCCGTCAACGTGCCCATCTTCCGCTCCGCCAATATGTCTTTGGGCATCAACGTGCTGCTACAGCTGGTGAAGAAAGCCGCCTCCGTGCTGGGTGAGAGCTATGATATTGAAATCGTGGAGCGGCATCACCGCCGTAAGTTGGACGCCCCCAGCGGCACCGCCTTGATGATCGCCGATGCCGCCGCCGAGGCCTGTGGCCACGAAACCGAGTATGTCTACGACCGACAGAGCGTCCGTCGTCCCCGTGACAAGAAGGAAATCGGCATCAGCGCCGTCCGTGGCGGCACCATCGTGGGTGAGCATGAAATCATCTTCGCCGGCCACGACGAGATCATGGAGATCAAGCACACCGCCCTCTCCCGGGACATCTTCGCCGCCGGCGCCATCGAGGCCGCCAAGTTCCTTTCCGGGCTCACTACCCCCGGCCTGTACGATATGTCCTGTATGCTGAGCGAGTAACGGTAAACGGTGCAGCAGTGGTTGCTGCACCGTTTTTTGTTGACATCCGCTCCCCTTTCCCCTACAATCAATCACAGAAAGCGAGGTGTTTGCAATGAACGATCAGTTCTCCCGCAGCGAGCTGCTGCTGGGCACCGAGGCAATGGAAAAACTGCATAACACAAAGGTTGCGCTGTTTGGCGTGGGCGGCGTGGGCGGCTACTGTGCCGAGGCGCTGGCCCGTGCAGGCATCGGCACGATCCATCTCTACGACGACGACACCATTTCCGAAAGCAACCTGAACCGCCAACTGGTTGCTCTGCACTCCACCCTTGGCAGCGGCAAGGCACAGACTATGGCCCAGCGTATCCTCGACATCAACCCCGATTGTAAGGTCGCTGTTTTTCCTATGTTCTATCTGCCCCAAAATGCCAACAGTGTGGATTTGAGCCGATACAACTACGTAGCCGACTGCATCGACACGGTCACCGCCAAGCTTGAACTGATCACCCGTTGCAAGCAGCAAAACACCCCCATCATCAGCGCCTTAGGCACCGGCAACCGTATAGACCCGACCGCCGTCATCTGCACCGACATCAGCAAAACCCACGATTGTCCCTTGGCCCGCATCGTGCGCAAGGAGCTTCGCCACCGTGGTATCAACCACCTGGATGTGATTTGCTCCACCGAACAGCCACTCGCACCGTTGCAGCCCGCTCAGGCTGAAACACCCGAAACCGACACTCGTCCCGGCTCCACTGCCCGGCGTGATACTCCCGGCTCCCTCCCCTTTGTTCCCGCAGCCGCCGGCCTCGCCATGGCAAGCGCCATCGTACGCAAGCTGACCGGATTTTAAGCAAAAAAATCCCACCTCCAACGAGGTGGGATTTCTGTTTTTTAGCCGTAAAAACGATGGCCGCCAATCTCAGCCACAGTGGACTTGTTACGAGCAGCCCAGCTGTTGCGCAGGAAGGTATCGAAGAAGTAAGCATTCTTAACCTCTTCCACCACGCCGCCATCCAGCACCAGCTTTGCAGCAATCACGCTGTTGGCATTGGGCGTGCGGTTGGCCAAACGACCGCCCTTGAACGTGCTGAACTGGTTCTTCTGGGCAATCACCTTATAAATAGTGTTGGGCCAGGTAGGGTGATTCACACGGTTCATGACCACGTTACCAACCGCCATCATGCCCTCAAGGCTCTGGTTGCCGCTTTCGGCGTAGATGATGCGGGACATCCAAAACAGGTCATCTTTGTTATAAAACTTGTCGCCGGACAGAATCGCAACCTCACCACGGGTAACCTGCAGGGCACCGATCTCGCCATCCCAGCGGACGGTTGCACCAAACGCCTTAACCAGAATGTCCAGAGGAACCATCATACGGTCCTCCATCATCCGCACACCCTCAGGTGCGTAGAGGTATCTGCCGTTGGCAACGATATACAGGTCGCCCTCCCGAGCGGTCAGGCTCAGGTCATGAGTGGTCACGGTAACGGTTTTATGCTGAGCATCCCATTCAACCTGTGCATCGGGATCCAGTTGCTGGGACATAACCTTCAGAGAAACGTACGCAGTTCCGGAAATGGTGGTGCGGCCCACGGTCATAGGTACCGGCTGACCATCCACCAAGAGGACGGGATCCAGCTGGACGACAGGGGCGGTGCTATCTGTTTCTATGTCTTCAGGCTGTTCAACGGGAGCCTGAGCAGGCTCCTCTGTCAGATTGCTGCTGGTAGCCGCTTCGATTGCCTGAGCAGCGGTATCAATACCGGCACCCATCAGCAAAACGATGGCCAAGCCGCAAAGCAGCAGTGCAAACAGTTTGCGTTTCAAGTCGTTCACATCCTTAACGGTAATCCTGTGTCTTTCACACAGCAAAAGCAACGCAGATACGCTTTGTTACTTTTTGTAACCATATTGTAACTGATTTGCACCATTCGGTTCAAGGGCAAAATGTAACAG
Source organism: Lawsonibacter sp. (assembly GCA_045601985.1). GTDB lineage: Bacteria > Bacillota > Clostridia > Oscillospirales > Oscillospiraceae > Lawsonibacter. The sequence continues at coordinate 19,576 of JAZSAQ010000004.1, forward strand.
TTTCACTCTCCTGATTTTGTGCACTTTTCCCGAATTACACAAAAAACAGCTGTTTTAACGCTCGTTTTTCTTTTTTGGTTCTCAAAACCGAAAGTTTACATAGCAAATCCCTTGTTTTTGACCTAAAACTGTTTTCGTCAAAATGCAGGCTGTATTTTGACCACCAAAAAACGGCCAAAACTTTCTTTCTATTTTCTTGTTTTTTTGCATTTAAGCCCTTGACTATCTCAAAAAAACTGGTATAATACAATTCGTTGTTCGGCGACCAAGAACAACCCGTTGGAGAGATGGCTGAGCTGGTCGAAGGCGCACGATTGGAAATCGTGTAACGGCTAATACCCGTTCGAGGGTTCGAATCCCTCTCTCTCCGCCAAAAAAATCCTGAATGCAATTGCATTCAGGATTTTTTCTTTACTCTGTTCTTACAGCTCCCGCACCGTGAGCTTCAGCTCGAACGTTTTGCTCTCCCCGGCCTTAATGCTGCTGTAGGCGAATTTGTCATCCAAAAAGCAGGTGCACGGCTCCAGCCCCAACGCATAGTCACCACTGACCATACACTTCCACTCCACAAAACACGGCAGCGTGTCACCGGAGTACTCCAGCACAAACTCCTTACCAATATTCCGGTTGACAACCGATGCCTGTGGCCGGTTCATCTCAATGAAATAACAGGTTTCCTCCGTATCCACCACAGGCTCTTCCATCTCAAAGCGGGTTTCCATGTTTTGCGTGGCCCATGCGGTTCTTCCGCAGCTGCTCTTCTCATCCAGACGAACAACTGCACCGGCGTCCAGCATGGGATAACCCACGTTGACGTGATACAGCAGACAATACTCTTGGTCCTGAAAACTCAGATTGGTCAGGCTGTCCTTCACCTCAACGCAATCGGAGCCAACCTCAGATGTAATCCTGCGTTTCATCAGAAAGTTTTGGCCAAACAGCGCTGTATCCCGGACAATGGCCTCCACCACGATGCCCTGCTCGTCGCAGCGTGCGGTCACCACCTGGGCCGGGAAGGTATGGTAGGTACCGTGGGCAACGTACCCTTCCCGACCACCTACGCTGTCCAGACCACAGGTATATAACATGCCGCCCTCAAACCGACTCATAAAGTCAATGTTCTCCGCAGTGAACCCGTTTCGGGAAACAAAGGACACGTTCTGTCCCTTGTGATACATCTGCATAATATCCAAACCCTTGCTCACGTTCAGTAAAAAGCGCAGATTGCCGTTGTCGCAATCGATCACGTCAAGGCCACGCTCTCTCCCCTCGGTCATCGTATACCGGCGCAGAGAGGCTATCTGCTGGAAGTTCGAGATCTTTCCACACATTATAATTCCTCCTTCTTTGTTCATGCCCTTGATTTGCTATAGCAGATATAGTAAAATTCAAATACGAGTATATTATATAATGTATAGGAGGCTGCGTCAATGGACGTATGCAACATCAACGACATCAAGGCTCTGCTCGGCCGCCACGGGTTCCACTTTTCCAAATCCATGGGTCAGAACTTTCTCATCGAGTCCTGGGTACCGGAGGATATCGCCGCCGCATCCCAGGCCGACAAATCCTGCTGCGTATTGGAGATCGGTCCCGGCATCGGCCCACTTACCCGCCAACTGTCCCGCCGAGCCGGCAAGGTTGTGGCGGTAGAGCTGGATCGTACCCTTCTGCCCATCCTGGCCGAGACCCTTGAGGGTCGTGACAATGTCGAAATTGTCCCTGGCGACATAATGAAACTGGATATCAGCGAGTTGGTCACGACAAAATTCGACGGTTTGACCCCAGCGGCCTGCGCCAACCTGCCGTATAACATCACCACTCCTGTGCTGACCAAGCTCATCGAAACCCATCTGTTTTCCTCCATTACCGTCATGATCCAGCGCGAGGTGGCCCTGCGCATCTGCGCCGCCCCCGGTACCGGCGACTATGGCGCATTCTCTGTGTTCTGCCAGTATTACACCAGGCCGGAGCTGCTGTTTGACGTCCCTCCTACCTGCTTCCTGCCCGCCCCCAAGGTGACCTCCTCCGTTCTGCGGCTGGTCCCTCGGGAAAAACCCGCCGAGGTGGAGGATGAGGATTTCTTCTTCCGGGTGGTTCGAGCCGCCTTTGCCCAACGAAGAAAGACCCTGCACAACAGCTTGTCCTCTGCTTTGGGACAACCTTTTTCCCGGGAAATGATTGCACAGGCCATTGCGGCTTGCGACCTTCGCCCCGACGTGCGGGGGGAGCGACTGGGCATCCCCGAATTCGCCGCACTGGCAAAGCAGCTGGCCTCCATAACCAAATAAAAAACACCCGTGTACCGATGAGTACACGGGCGTGTTTTATTTACCAAACACCGGTCATTCGACAGGAGGCAGCGCACACAGGTCTTTTCCTGATCCGGCCTTGATCTCGATAAGGGTTTCCGTCAGCCAAGCCACCTGATCCTCCGTCATCTGGCACTGCCTATCGCCGAGCCGGACATACCCGGCCGTCAGGTTGATACCATACTCCATCTGCTCGAATTCCGTCTCAACATAATACTCGGGCAGGCAGCGGCAGATATCTCCACTGTAGTCAAGCCAGCGCAGAAAGTCAGTCAAAGCCACAGAGGTTCCGCCCCAAAAGGAGCGCTCCCACCGTTCCTCCTGCTTACCAAGTCGCTCACAGCGCACCGTAGTGACGGTGTTTCCGCAGTAGCCTACCGGGTCGTGCCCCACCACATCGTCGCTTTTTGGCGCAACGTGGCTGTGGTCTGGCAGGGACACGCCTGCATTGATGGCATACGGATCAAAGTCGCAGCCGCTCAAGACAACCAGTAACACACTCCCAAGGAGCAAGCACCGCTTTACACACCGCTTCACCCCTCGTCCTCCTCGCTCTGTGCAGCCTTCTTCGCTCTGCAGATCTTGATGCATTTCTTGCCGGCAAACACGCCGCCCACAGCCACCGCTGCAAAGATCACAATGCCAAAGAGATTATAACTTACCCAAACCAGGAAATTTTGAACACCATCCACCACGCTTCCGGCACTGCTAATAAACCCGATCTTCATCCGCTGGAACAGACCTACCTGCTGACCGGGATCATCGGTGATGCGCTGCATCTCCTGAATGTTTACATCAATCGTGGCATAGCCTACCAGGCTATCGTAGCGCCGCAGCTGGGAGGTATACTGCTCGATTTGATACTCAACGTCCGCCAGCGCACTTTCCAAGGCAATAATATCCTCCATATTCTTTGCCTGTTTCAAAAGCTGCTGCAGCCGTTCCCGCTTGGTCCGCTGGGTGGCCAGCCGGCTCTCGGTGTCAAAGTACTCCTGCCCCACATCCTGAGTGCTCTCGCTGCGGCGGGACAGATAGCCGACGCCGTCAATCTGCGCCATAAATGCATCGTAGGCCTGTGCGGGAATACGCACTACATATTGGCCGGAGCGGTGGTTACCCTGAGTGTAGTAACCTCCACTGTACAGTTCGGCATTCTCATAGTAACCGTTCAAACTCAGCACCAGTTTCTCCAGCGCCGCCACCGCCGCATCAAACTCCACCGTCTGCACCTGCAAATTAGCCCGGCGAATCAGCTTAACACCCGCATTTTGATACACACTCGACGCCTGTTGCTCCGATTGCGCCATTTCTCTGGGACTCTCGGGCATATTACTGTCAAACAGAGCCTCTCCGGCCGCTGTGTCGGCGCTCATCATTTCATTTTTGTTTTTGTAATCGTAGCCGGCATCCGTTGCCGTACCGGCCGATTGGGCGCCGCAGGCAGCCAATCCAAGCAGCATAAGTGCACATATAACTGCAGCTATGGTTTTCTTGAATGTCATCATGAAAAGACCTCCTTTTGTTTTGGGTTTTCTAACAGTAAAGACGCAAAACCCTTTTTGTCGTCGCACCGTTTTGCAGATTTTTTCATAGGATGAAAAAAAAGCAGGAGGTATTCCAATGCCCACCATCTACCTTTCTCCCTCTACGCAGGAGAACAATCTTTTCGTCACCGGCGGCAGTGAGGAGTATTATATGAATCTCATTGCCGATGCCATGATCCCCTACCTGAACGCCTCCGGCATCCTGTATGCACGCAACACACCACAAATGAATGCCAGCAGTTCTATCGCCGCCTCAAATGCCGGTCAATACGACCTGCACGTGGCCATTCACTCCAATGCAGCGCCGGAGGGCCGCTACGGCACCGCCCGTGGCTCCATCGTATTTTATTACCCCGGCAGTGCCCAGGGGCGCAGAGCAGCCGAGATTATAGGTAAAAATCTGCGTAACATTTACCCTCTACCCGATTTGGTCAGTGTCCAGCCCTCCACCACCATCGGCGAGCTGCGGCTGACCCGGGCGCCATCCGTTTTTCTCGAGTTGGCATTTCACGATAACACCGACGATGCAGCTTGGTTAAAAAACAACATTAACGCCATCGCCCGCAATCTTGTGCTGTCGCTGACACAATACTTCGGCATCCCCTTCCTCACCCCCACGGCCCCTCGGCAGGGGCGGGTCGACACCGAAGGCGGTAACCTGAACATCCGTTCAAAACCCAACAACGGTGCTCCTATCCTCACCCAGGCCTACGAAGGCGCCCCCATCACCGTACTGAACAACTGGCAGGGGTGGTATCTCGTGCGCTACAACGGAATCACCGGCTACGCCAGCGGCGAATATATCACCCTGACGTAAGAAATCCTATTGAATCCCCAGACCGATTGTAGTAGAATAGGATCGACATTTGATACAAAGGAGGACTCATTATGTCCATTGAAGTTGGTCTGCGCGGCTACGCAGATGCCGTGGTTGACACCACCAACACCGCCGCCGCTGCCGGTTCCGGCAGCCTGACCGTTTTCGGCACTCCCTTTATGGTCGCCCTGATGGAAAAGGCCGCTTCCGATTCCTTTCTTCCCCACCTGCCCGTCGGCGACAGCTCCGTGGGTACCAAGGTCAACATCGACCACATTTCCGCAACTCCTCTTGGTATGAAGGTCTGGGCCGAGAGCGAGGTCACGCTGGTGGACGGCAAGCGCATTGAGTTGACCGTCGCCGCCTATGACGAGAAGGGACTCATTGGCAAGGGTACTCACGAGCGTTTCATCATCACCGATGAGCGCTTCCTTGCTAAAACCGCCCGGAAACTGGAGGGCTGAGCCATGTCCATTGAGCTGGTCCGCAGCTACTTCCGCCCCCTGGGTCGTGAGGATGACATCCTGGAGTTCCAGGTTTCCAGCGCCACCGTGGAGCTGGCCGCTCAGGCCGTAGGTGTCATCCCCGCCCGCATCGCCAAGACGCTTTCCTTCCTTGTGGACGACGGCTGCGTGCTGGTAGTGGCCGCCGGCGACGCCAAGGTGGACAACAGCAAGTACAAAGGGTTCTTCCACACCAAGGCCAAGATGCTCTCTCCCGAGCAGGTGTCCGAGTTCACCGGCCACGCCATTGGTGGCGTGTGCCCCTTCGGCAACCCCGAGGGCGTGCGCACCTACCTGGATATTTCCTTGCAGCGGTTCGACACCGTATTCCCCGCCGCCGGCAGCAGCAACTCTGCCATCGAGCTGTCCTGCGACGAACTGGCCCAATACTCCAACAGTTTGGGTTGGATCGATGTCTGCAAAGGCTGGCAGGACTAAGAATAAGAAGCAAAAAAGCACCGCATCCAAATGGATGCGGTGCTTTTTTATTTGGTTTCGTAAGGTTTGGTATTGCTCTCCCGACAGATAAAGACGGGGCGATTTTTAACCTCAAGATAGGTCTTGGCAAGATACTCACCCAAAATGCCCATACAAAACAGCTGCAAGCCGCCTACAAACAGAATCACACAGACCAGTGATGGCCAGCCGGCTACCGGATCACCGAACAACAGGGTTCGAACAACAATCACCAAAATGAAGACAAATGCCAGCAGGCAGCACAGGATTCCGGTCACCGATGCCACAGCCAGCGGTGCAGCGGAGAACGCCACGATCCCCTCAATGCTGTAGCGCAGCAGGCCCCAGAAGGACCACTTGGTCTCCCCTGCAGCACGCTCCACGTTTTCGTACTCCAGCCACTTGGTTTTGTAACCGACCCAGCCGTACAGCCCCTTGGAGAAACGGTTGTACTCCCCAAGCTCCAGCAGGGAATCGACAAACTTGCGGGTCATCAGCCGGTAATCCCGGGCGCCATCCACCATCTCCGTTTTGGAAATGCGGCGCATCAGCTTGTAAAAACAGCGGGCAAAGAAGGAGCGAATGGGTGGCTCTCCTTTGCGGGTGACACGACGGGTAGCCACAGAGTCATAGCCTTCATCCCGGATGGCCGCCATCATATCCGGCAGCAGCGCCGGCGGATCCTGCAAGTCAGCATCCATCACAGCGACATAGTCGCCACCGGCGTAGGTGAAACCGGCATACATGGCCGCCTCCTTGCCAAAGTTGCGGGAAAAAGACACATATTTCACCCGCTGATCTGTTTCAGCAAGGCCGTGAATGACCTCCATCGTCTTATCCTTGGATCCATCGTCCACGAATAGGAACTCAAACTCGTACTCCCCCATCAGGGACGCCACACGGGTAATCTCTGCAAAGAACAGGGGCAGCACCTCCTGCTCGTTATAACAGGGCACGATGATCGAAATCTTTTCCATTGTGTCACCTTCCTCTGTCGGGTTTGTAATACTATCCTATCACAGCATGGAAAACAGGTCAAGCTGGCTGGTCTCCGGCAGGTTTCCGAATGCACCGGCCGCCTTCAGCAGCTCGATATGGGTTTTGGACACCTTGGGACAGGCTGCAGACATCTCCTCAATGGAAATAAACTGCTTGCCCCGGCACTGCTCCACAATGGACAGCGCCGCCGTCTCACCCAAGCCCGCCACCGACACAAAGGGCGGGCGCAGTGTGCCCTCTTTCTCGTTCATGGTAAAGTTAATCGCATCGGATTGATAAATATCAATGTTGCGGAACGAGAAGCCACGCAGATAGAACTCGTAGCACACCTCCAGCGTGGTGAGCATATCCTGCTCCACGGCGGAGGCATCCTTTTCCTTGAGTTGGATCTCACGCATCTTCCGCTTGACCACATCCATACCACGGCACATGAACGCCTCGTCAAAGGCTTTGGCTCGAATGGAAAAGTATGCCGCATAGAACGCAAGCGGCCGATGCACCTTGAACCACGCAATGCGGAACGCCATCATAACATAGGCCACCGCATGGGCCTTGGGAAACAGGTAGGCGATCTTCTTACAGGAATCGATGTACCACTGGGGTACGCCGGCCGCCTTCATGTCGTCCTCAGCGCCCTCAGGCAGACCCCTGCCCTTACGCACCGCCTCCATGATTTTGAATGCACGCTTGGGTGCGATGCCCTTGGAAATCAGGAAAATCATGATATCGTCACGACAACCGATCGCCTCGTTGACCTTGGCAGTGCCGGAGGTGATCAGGTCCTTGGCGTTGCCCAGCCACACGTCGGTACCGTGGGAGAAGCCGGACAGACGCACCAGTGTATCAAACTGGTCCGGCTGGGTATCCTCCAGCATACCACGCACAAAGCTGGTACCAAACTCAGGAATGGCCGTTCCGCCGGTGGGTCCAAGCACAGGATCGTCCTCATATCCCAGCGCTGCGGACTTGCGGAAGATAGACATGGTGTCCTGATCGTCCAGCGGTATCTTTTGAGGGTCTACCCCGGTCAGGTCCTGCAGCATACGGATCATGGACGGGTCATCGTGACCAAGGATATCCAGCTTCAGGAGGTTGGACTCCATAGAGTGATATTCAAAATGGGTTGTAATAATATCACTGTTTGGGTCGTCCGCCGGGTGCTGCACAGGACAGAAATCATAGATTTCCTTATCCTGTGGAATAACCACCATACCACCGGGGTGCTGACCCGTGGTGCGCTTGACGCCGGTGCAGCCGATGGCGAGCCGGTTTTCCTCCGCCTTGGACGCCAGCAAGCCGTGTTCATCCAGATACTTCTTTACATAGCCAAAGGCCGTCTTTTCCGCCACCGTGCCAACCGTACCGGCACGGAACACGTGTGTCTGACCGAACAGTTCAAAGGTATAGCGGTGGGCATTGCCCTGATACTCACCAGAGAAGTTCAAATCGATGTCAGGAACCTTGTCGCCGCCAAAGCCAAGGAACGTTTCAAAGGGGATGTTGAAGCCATCCTTGGCGTAGGGCGTGCCGCACACCGGGCAATTCATATCCGGCATATCCGCACCGCAGCCGTACAGATGCTCCGGATCCTGTGCGTAATCAAAGTCAGAGTGCTTGCAGTTGGGGCAGCGGTAGTGGGCCGGCAGAGAGTTAACCTCCGTAATACCGGACATGAACGCCACCAGGGACGAACCCACCGAACCTCGGGAGCCAACCAGATAACCGTGAGCAAGAGAATCCTGCACCAGTTTTTGGGCAGACATATAGATTACATCATACTTACAGCCAATGATGTCGCCCAGCTCGGTGTTCAGTCGATCCACCACGATCTGCGGCGGCTCTTCGCCATAGAGTTCATGAGCCTTCCCCCAAACGAGCCGCTTGAGTTCCCCGTCAGAGTCCTCCAGCTTGGGGGCGAACAGCCCTTTGGGCAGAGGAACGACCTCTTCGCACCAGTCGGCAATCAAATTGGTGTTGGTCACCACGACCTCTTTGGCTACGTCCTCGCCCAAATAGGCAAATTCCTCCAGCATTTCGTCCGTAGTCTTGAAGTAGATGGGCAGAGACTCATCCGCATCCTCAAACCCTTTGGAGGCCAGCAGGATGTGGCGGTAAATCTCATCCTCCGGATCCATAAAGTGCACATCACCGGTGGCACAAACAGGCTTATCAAGGTCACGGCCCAGTTGTACGATAGCACGGTTAAAGTCCCGCAGCTCCTCCTCACTGTCGACCATGCCCTTGCGAAGCATGAACATATTGTTGCACACGGGCTGGATCTCCAAATAATCGTACCAACTGCCGATCCGCTTGAGCTCATCCCAGCTTTTGTCGTCCACCAGTGCGCCGAACAGCTCGCCCGCTTCGCAGGCGGAGCCGAGGATCAATCCCTCCCGGTTGGCGTTGATGAGGCTCTTGGGAATGATGGGATAGCGCTTAAAATGTTCCAGATGGGCAAGGGAAATCAGCTTATACAGGTTGCGCAGGCCCTCCTGATTTTTCGCAAGAATGATCAGATGCTTGGGCTGCCGTTTCACCTTGGTGCCCGCCCGACTGCGCAGCGGCTCCATGGCCGGGTTGATCTGCTGCAGGGTGTTGACCCCCAGCGCTTTCAGCTTTTCAAACAGAGGCGGCAGCATATAAGCCACCGTGATGGCATCGTCGCTGGCACGGTGGTGGTTGAACTCTGGCAGCTGCAGATGCTCCGCCACCACGTCCAGCTTATACTTGGAAAGTTCAGGCAGCAGGTTTTGTGCCAGTACCAGACTGTCCAAAGACGTGTTGGTAAAGGGAATGTCATACCGCCGGCAGCCCTCGGCAATAAAGCTCATATCAAAGTCCGCATTGTGTGCCGCCAGCGGCCGGTCCCCCACAAAATCCAAGAAGGCACGCAGCGCCTCCTCCTGCGAGGGTGCGCCCTCGAGCATCTCGTCGGTGATACCGGTCAGCTGAATGTTCTCCGGATCCAGAATGCGGCCGGGATCAGCAAAGGTATTGAAGGTCTCCGCAGGCTTTCCGTCCCGCAGCACCACCGCACCAATCTCGGTGATTCGGTCCTTCTTGCGGTTCAGGCCGGTGGTTTCAATGTCAAAGCAGACGATTTCGTCCGTCAGCAACTGCTCACACGCTCCGTGAACCGCCACACGGTCGTCCACATCGTTGATGTAATAAGCCTCCACGCCATAGAGGATCTTAATCCCCTTGGCAGAGTGCCAGGCATCGGGGAACGACTGCGCCACACCGTGGTCCGTGATGGCCACAGCCTTGTGGCCCCACTCAGCAGCCCGCTTGACCAGATTTTTGTCCGGTCCCAGTTTCGGCCCCACGCAGGTCAGCGCATCCATGGACGACATAGTGGTATGCATATGCAACTCCACCCGTTTCTCCGGTGCGGTGTCCCGGCGCAGTTCCTTTTTCCCCTCCATGATGGAAACGGGTTCCAGAACCATATCGCCATAGAACCGGTCCAAATTCAGTCGACCCTGCACAATCAGGCGCTGACCCTTTTTCACGCCGTCTACAATGGCCTTTCCCTCTTCAGCAGGCAAAAACTTATTCACCCGCACCGAGCCGGTATAGTCGGTCAGATCGAACGCAACGATCCATGCGTTGCGTTTTTTCAGTTCCCGGTGGTCAACGGCAAACACATCGCCCTCCACCACCACCGTTCCCATGTCCAGCTCCAAATCGCCGATAGGCATGGGTTTCTTCTTTACTACATGGCCGTAAATGACCTTTCCATGGGTGCCCGCAGCCTTTTTCTCCTCGCCGGAAGGCACCGCACGAACGATGTTTTTCATCGCCGCCTCCCGAATGGCCTGTGTGCGGGCAAAGGCATCCTCCGGCGTACCCTCCGGATCGGGCACCTCGTGACAGGAAGGCTCCTCCTGCTTTTCCGGCACCTGCGTCACCGGCTCGATCACCACGTCGTACAGGCCGTACGCCCGGCAAAGCTGCTCCTGCGCCAAGCGCAGCAAAGCCTCCCCCGCCTGCTCCGCCCCCTCCACACGGATACGGGCGCTGCGTTTGGCACGGTCAATGGCCGCAGATTCAATCATCCAACCTGCAGCAGCATCGGCCAGTTCACTGACGCCGCACAGGGCTGCAAACATTTTCAGAAACGGGATCTTCTCGGACATTGCGAACTAACTCTCCTTACACATCTCCAACGCCTTACAGCGTTTCAATCAAAGCAAACAACTCGTCCACCAGCTGTTCCTGAGGGACTTTTTTCACAATTTGGCCTTTTTTGAACAGCAGACCTTCCCCTACTCCGCCGGCAATACCACAATCGGCGGCAGATGCCTCGCCGGGGCCGTTGACCACGCAGCCCATGACCGCCACCGTGATGGGCTTATCCACCATCTGCAGGCGGTGCTCCACCTCATCTGCAAGGCCAATCAAGTCAATTCGTGTACGGCCACAGGTGGGGCAGGAAACCAGTTCCGCCCCCTCTTTCCGGATGCCGGCAGCTTTCAAAATCTCCCGTGCAGCATAGACTTCCTCCACGGGATCGGCAGACAGGGACACCCGCATGGTATCGCCGATGCCCATAGCCAGCAGGCCACCGATACCCACGGCAGACTTCAAGGTGCCCATACGTACCGTACCCGCCTCGGTCACACCGATGTGCAGCGGGTAGTCGCTTTTCTCGCTCATAAGCTGGTATGCCTTCATGGTCATGGGAACACTGGAGGACTTCAGCGAAATGCAGATATCATCAAAATCAAACTGATTCAGCAGCCGCACATGCTCGAAGGCGGATTCCACCATGGCTTCGGGACACACGCCTCCGTACTTGGCAAGCAAGGTCTTGTCCAGCGAACCGCCGTTGACCCCGATGCGGATGGGGATATTCCTGGCACGGCAAGCATCCGCCACCGCTTTGACACGGTCCTCTCCCCCGATGTTGCCGGGGTTAATGCGCACCTTATCGGCGCCGGCAGCAATCGCCTCCAGCGCCAGCTTGTAATCGAAATGGATATCCACCACAAGTGGAATGTCGATTTGCTCCTTGATGGCACCCACCGCACGGGCAGCAGCCATGTCCGGCACCGCCACACGGATAATTTGACATCCGGCGGCAGACAGGCGGTGGATCTGCGCTACAGTTGCCGCAACATCATCGGTTCGGGTGTTGCACATGGATTGAATGGTAACAGGGGCACCGCCGCCCACAGGCACGTTACCCACCATAATCTGTTTTGTCACAGAACTCACCTGTCCTTTCCGGTCATCTCATCCCGCAAAAATGCGGGCCAAATCGTTAAATGCCACCACCGCCATCAGCGCCAGCAAGACCGCTAGACCGGCAATGTGGATATACCCCTCGTACTTGGGATTGATTTTTTTACGAAACACAGCCTGCCACAGGACGTTTACAAGCAAGAAGAACACCCGTCCGCCGTCCAGCGCAGGCAGCGGCAGCAAATTCATCACAGCCAGATTCACGGCAATGAGTGCACCGAAATATAGGATATTCTGTATTGCAATAGCCGTTGTAGCAGACTGACTGCCCACCTGTGCAATGGTATCCACGATACCGATTGGCCCGGTCAGATCCTTCACGCCGGCATTCCCCGTCAGCAGATCAGTCAGGCTCAATCGCACCAAACGCACAAAATCCACTGCATTCAGCCAGCTGTTGCGCAATTTTGCCCATAGGGTAGCCTTTTCCGATTGGAAATACAGGCCATACCGCTGCACCTTTTGACCATTTACTGTGTATTCCCGCAAGGTCAGCGGCAAATCGTCCAGCACTACTCTCTGCCCGGCCCGCTCAACCACAAGGTCCACCGTATCACCAGCACGGCCAAGCAGCAGGGAAATATCGTTGGCAAGATACACCCGTTCGCCATCAATACTGACAATGCGGTCCCCCGGCATCAAGCCCTGTTCGCCGACCGGCGCAAAGCCATCCATAAAACCGGCAATCACAGGCATAGTGAAATTTTTCGCCCCTGCGTACAGCAGCAAAACCAATACCAAGCCAGTCAAAAAGTTCATGAACGCACCGGCACACAGGATAATCAGGCGTTTCCACGCCGGCTGCACAGCAAAGGCCCTCGGGTCGTCGGACTCCTCATCCTCCCCCTCCATAGCACAGTAACCGCCCACAGGAAGCACCCGCAGAGAATACAGGGTTTCCCCCCGCTGCTTTTTGAACAGCGCAGGGCCCATGCCAATGGCAAACTCGTTCACACGCACGCCCAGCAGCTTGGCCGACGCAAAATGGCCAAGCTCGTGGACAGCAACAAGAAAACCAAACAGAAGCAGAGCAATCAGGATATAGAGCAGCATAATTCCTCCAAAAACAAATGATTACACCCGGCACAGTACTGCCTGACGGGCCGCAGCATCCGCCTGCAGCACGTCATCCAGTCTATTGACCGTGGCCACCGGCACCTGTTCCATGGCGTGGGCAACCAGTCGAGCAATATCCGCAAAGCGGATCTTTTCCTGCAGGAACAGGGCCACCGCCGCCTCATTGGCGCCATTCAGCACGGCGCCCGCATTGCCGCCGGTATGCGCTGCAGACAGCGCAAGACCAAGGCAGGCAAAGGTCTCCGGATCCGGCGGAGCAAAGGTCAGATTGGGGCAGGACAGCATATCCAGCTCCGTAGCCGGTCCGGACACGCGTCGGGGGTAGGTCAGGGCGTACTGGATGGGCAGACGCATATCCGCCGTACCAAGCTGCGCCAGAATTGCATTATCACAGTATTCCACAAGAGAGTGAATGATACTCTCCCGATGGACCACAATGGAGATTTTTTCCGGAGCCATGGCGTACAGATGCATAGCCTCAATGAATTCCAACCCTTTATTCATCAGAGTAGCGGAATCGATGGTTATTTTTGCACCCATGGACCAGTTGGGGTGCTTAAGCGCCTGGGCCAGGGTCACTTGCTCCAGCTGCTCCTTGGTATAACCAAAGAAGGGGCCGCCGGAGGCGGTGAGGATCAGGCGCTTGACCTCTCCCCTGTCCCGGTTGGCCTGCAGGCACTGGAACAATGCGGAATGCTCGGAGTCCACCGGGACGATTTCAGCATTGTACTGCTTTGCCGCCGCCATTACGATGTCGCCGCCGCAAACCAGCGTTTCCTTGTTGGCCAGTGCGATGCGCTTACCCTTTTCGATTGCGGCAAGGGTGGGACGCAGACCTACCATGCCCATCACAGCCGTGATAACCGTATCAGCACGGTCCAGTGTAGCTGCCTCAATCAAACCATCCATACCGGCAGCCACTCGGATATCGGTATCTGCAAGGCGCAACTTCAGGTCGGCCGCAGCCTTTTCGTCCATCAGCACCGCCAGTTCCGGCTTAAATTGTCGTGCCTGCTGTTCGATCAACTCCACATTGCTGTTGGCTGTCAGGGCCGCAACACGCATACCGCAGGCTGCAATCACGTCCAAAGACTGCTTACCGATGGAGCCGGTGGAACCCAGCAGAGAAATCACACGCTGTTTCATACAATTACCTCTCAAAACGCAGGCAGAATATTGACCAGCACCCACATAGCCGGTGCCGCAAAGCTCAAGCTGTCAAAACGGTCCAGCATACCGCCGTGACCGGGCAGCAACTTACCGTAATCTTTGATGCCCACCTGTCGCTTGATCAGTGAAAAGGACAGGTCACCCAAAATGGTCACAAGGCTGCCCACAAACCCGTAGACCGCAATGCGGACCATATTCACATCTACATGGAACCACGTCTCCAGCACTACGCCGTAAAGCAGCATAAACACTACGCCGGACAACAGGCCGCCCACAAAGCCTTCGGCAGATTTCTTGGGGCTAACCAACGTGATACCACGATGCTTGCCCAAAAAGATTCCGACGAAATAGGCACCGATGTCGGTCAAAAAGGCCACTACTACAGGCAGCATAACCTTAAACGCACCATTTTCCGCCGTGCGCAGCTGAATCAGGGAAGAGAAAAATACGGGGATCAGCACACCGCCCATCAGGCAGAACAAAATCGTTGCCGGTTCCACGGCGCCCTTGCGCTGATAACGGAAAATCGCATAGGCAAACAGCGCACAGGAAAGTATAAGGAGAACAGCCTTCACACCAATTGCCTCCAAGCCTTTCCAAATGCAAACCGGAACTACAATCGCCCCAAGTGCACTCACGATATACAGCAGCCACTGTTCCCGGCTCACACCCACGGCACGCAGCAATTCAAAGGAGGCAATGGCCAGAATGCCGGCCGTCATAATAACCAGCACAGGCAGAGGCAGCACGGTCAGCACCGCTATAAATCCCGGCGCCAGTACCAACGCAACAAGGATACGAGTCAGCATCATACACCTCCGAACCGGCGGGAGCGGCTTTGATAGGCTGCAATTGCACGGTGCAGCTCTTCCTGATCAAAGTCGGGCCAAAGCACATCAGTAAAATAGAACTCAGAATAGGCCGCCTGCCAGGGCAGGAAGTTGGAAAGGCGCAACTCTCCACTGGGACGGATGATTAAATCGGGGTCCGGCACACCCTTGGAAAACAGATACTCGCCAAACTGCGTCTCAGTCAGGCTGTCCGCAGCCGCTCTCCCCTCTTGGCAATCCCTGGCGTATGCCAGGGCCGCACGAATAATCTCGTCCCGACCACCGTAGTTCAGGCAGATGTTTACCTGACAGCCGTCATATCGCTTGGAAATCTCACGGGTCCGCTGGCACAGCTCCTGCAGTTCCGAATCCAAAGCGGTCAGGTCGCCAAAAAATTCCATTTTGACCCGATCTCGCTCCATCTGCACGCTGGCCTCCAGCAGGTACTTTTTCAAAAGTCCCAACAATGCGCCAACCTCTTCCGCCGAGCGTTTCCAGTTCTCGGTGGAAAAGGCGTAGACCGTCAAATACTCAAGGCCGATATCCTTGCAGTAGGTAGCGATATTGCGGAACGTTTCCGCTCCGGCTGCGTGGCCTGCCGTGCGGGGCAAGCCCCGCTTTTTCGCCCATCGCCCGTTACCGTCCATAATGATAGCAATGTGGCGTGGCAGTCGTGTCAGGTCCGCCTGCACCCGCGTATTCTTCTTTCGGTTGAATATGCCCATAGCAAACATCCTCCGCCTGAAATTCTGTAAAAAGGTGCAGGATGCGATTTGTTTGCACCCTGCACCCGGTGAAGCCGGATTTATACCGCCATGAGCTCCTGCTCCTTCTTGGCGCACAGCTCGTCAATGTCCTTGCAGCGCTTGTCGGTCAGATCCTGCAGTTCCTTCTCCAGGTTCTTCTGGTCGTCCTCGGTAATTTCGGAGTTCTTCTTGGCCGCCTTGATGTCGTCCATGGCATCACGGCGGATGTTGCGCACAGCCACCTTACCGTCCTCGGCATACTTCTTGACCTGCTTGGTCAGATCCTTGCGCCGCTCCTCGGTCAGCTGGGGGAACGACAGGCGGATCAACCGACCATCGTTCTGGGGGTTGATACCCAGATCAGACATCTGGATGGACTTTTCGATTTCCTTCAGCAGGCTGGCGTCCCAGGGCTGGATGGTCAGGGTGCGAGGGTCAGGGGTGGACACAGCGGCCACCTGGTTCAGGGGCGTGGGCGTGCCGTAGTACTCCACCATAATGCGATCCAGCACACCGGCGTTGGCACGACCGGCACGAACAGAGGCAAAGTTTGCCTTGACCACTTCGATGGTCTTCAGCATCTTGCTGTCATAACTCTTGATTTCAACGCTCATAGTATCGTTCCTTTCTCGTTAAGCTTCGACCACAGTGCCAATCTTCTCACCCATGACCACACGCAGAATATTGTGAGGATCCTTCAGGGCAAACAAAAGCACGGGAATCTTGTTGTCCATGGACAGGGACGTGGCGGTGGAATCCATCACCTTCAGATGCTGGGCCAGCACATCGTCGTAGCTGATGGTGTCATACTTGATAGCATTGGGGTCCAGTTTGGGATCCGCACTGTACACGCCGTCGATGTTCTTTGCCAGCAGGATGACATCCGCATCAATCTCGGCCGCACGCAGCACGGCGGCCGTGTCGGTAGAGAAGAAAGGATTGCCGGTACCGCAGCCAAAGATGACCACACGGCCCTTCTCCAAATGACGGATGGCACGGGAGCGGATATAGGGCTCGGCCACAGCCTGCATCTCGATGGCGGTCTGTACGCGGACCTCCACGCCCTTTTGCTCCAGCACGTCCGCCACAGCAAGGGCATTGATAGCGGTTGCCAGCATACCCATATGGTCGGCACGGACTCGAACCATGCGGTCGCCGCCGTCCTTCAGGCCACGCCAGAAGTTGCCGCCACCGACCACGATGCCAACCTGCACGCCGAGATCAACACATTCTTTAATCACGTCGCAAACCTGACCGATCACATTGAAGTCAAGGCCGCGGGACGCATCACCCGCAAGGGCTTCGCCGCTAATTTTCAGCAGAACACGCTTATACTGAGGCTTGGCCATAACAAACATCTCCTTTTTCTGCCGACCCACGCCGGCACATTCTTAACACCTATTTTAATATAAAATTCTGCGTTTGCATAGGGGGGAAGTGAAAAGTTTATAAATTTCTACATCAAATCTCTGACAGAAAAAAGCCGGGCAGTCCGAATGGACTGCGCGGCTTAGGTTTATGGGGGTATTACTTGGTCATGGAAGCGACCTCGGCAGCGAAGTCGTCCACACGCTTCTCAATACCCTCGCCCTTCTCAAAGCGCACAGCGCTGACGAAGGTGACGGTGCCGCCCAGAGCCTTGGCAGCAGAAGCGATATACTTCTCGACGGTGAACTCGCCGTCCTTGACGAAGTCCTGCTGCAGCAGGCAGTTCTCGGCGTAGAACTTGTTCAGCTTGCCCTCGACGATCTTGACCTTGACCTGCTCGGGCTTGTTGGCCATCTTGGGATCGTTGTCCATCTGGGCCAGCATGATTTTCTTCTCCTCGTCCAGGACATCCTGAGTGACCTGGCTCTTGTCCCAGAAACGGGGATTCAGAGCAGCGATCTGCATGGCCATGTCCTTGCCGATAGCGGTAACATCGATGTCACCCTCGACTGCCAGGTTGACCAGAACGCCGATCTTGCC
>JAZSAQ010000005.1:0-3128 GCA_045601985.1 Lawsonibacter sp.
GTTGTCCAGGAGCTTGGTGATAACGGTGCGCTTGGTCTTCAGGCTGCGGGCAGCGATGTCCATCAGCTTGTCCAGGCGCTTGTAGAAGTCGCCCTCGTCGCTGGCCAGGAAGGCGATGCGGGGCAGGTTGATGGTAACCACGCCCACGGAACCGGTGGACTCACCGGAGCCGAAGAAGCCGCCGGACTTCTTGCGCAGCTCACGCAGGTCCAGACGCAGACGGCAGCACATGGAGCGCACGTCAGAGGGCTCCATATCGGAGTTGATGTAGTTGGAGAAGTAGGGAGTGCCGTACTTGGCGGTCATCTCGAACAGCAGCTTGTTGTTCTCGGTCTCAGACCAGTCGAAGTTGCTGGTGATGGAGTAGGTGGGGATAGGGTACTGGAAGCCACGGCCGTTAGCGTCGCCCTCGATCATGATCTCGATGAAGGCCTTGTTGACCATGTCCATTTCGCGCTTGCAGTCGCCGTAGGTGAAGTCCATCTCCTTGCCGCCGACGATGGCGGGCTGATCCTTCAGGTCAGCAGGCACCACCCAGTCCAGGGTGATGTTGGAGAAGGGAGCCTGGGTGCCCCAGCGGCTGGGGGTGTTGACGCCGTAAACGAAGGACTGAATGCACTGCTTGACTTCCTTCTGGGTCAGGTTGTCCACCTTGACGAAGGGAGCCAGGTAGGTATCAAAGGAGCTGAACGCCTGAGCGCCGGCCCACTCGTTCTGCATGATGCCCAGGAAGTTGACCATCTGGTTGCACAGGGTGGACAGGTGACCGGCAGGGGAAGAGGTGATCTTGCCGGGGATGCCGCCCAGCCCCTCCTGGATCAGCTGGCGCAGAGACCAGCCGGCGCAGTAGCCGGTCAGCATGGACAGATCGTGGATGTGGATGTCGGCACGGCGGTGCGCCTCGGCGATCTCCTCGTCGTAGATCTCGCTCAGCCAGTAGTTGCCGGTGGTGGCGCCGGAGTTGGACAGGATCAGACCGCCCACGGAGTAGGTGACGGTGGAGTTTTCCTTCACACGCCAGTCGTTGATCTGCAGGTAGTTGTCCACCAGATCACGGTAGTCCAGCATGGTGGAGTTCAGGTTGCGCACCTTCTCACGCTGCTTGCGGTACAGGATGTAGGCCTTGGCCACGTCGGCGTAGCCGGCCTCGGACAGCACCTTCTCCACGCAGTCCTGAATGTCCTCCACCGCAATAAAGCCATCCTTAATCTTAGGCTCAAACTCGGCGGTAACACGCAGGGCCAGCATGTCGATGACCGTGGGGTGATAGATCTTTTCCAGTGCCTCAAAAGCCTTGGTGATGGCGGCGCTGATCTTGGCCACGTCGAATGCAGCCTTGGCGCCGTCGCGCTTCAATACCATATACATAGTACACGCATCCTTTCTGTTTCTGTCGAAATAAGCATAAAACCAACGATGTTGGTGGCGTTGCTTGCCCAATATACCATATCTTGTGTCCTTCTGTCAAGGGCAAAAAACAAGATATTGAAAAAATTTTTTCACACAGGCACAAGATATTGTGGAAAAGCCAGCAAAAAGGATCGCCCGTTTTCAGGGCGATCCTTCGACAAAAATCGGCGCAAAGCCTTATGTTTCAATGTCTCCACGTGCCACAACTTGTTGCGCGAATGGTTTCATAATTTCTACGAAGGACACAATCTGTTGTGGTGTACAGGGCGTCAAACCACCGGAAAGCACGTCGCCGGAGTCCCGGAAGTTCTGAATGGCGTATGTTTTTGCCCCCTGCAGCCACGGACCGATGGCCCGGAAGCAGTCCTCGTCGTGGAGCTGGGCGGCCACGGTAGTGCGGAATTCGTAGTCCACAACTCCGGACAGCAGAAACGTCACACTCTCCTGCACGGCAGTAATGTCCAGCGCCGGAATACCGGCGGTTTCGGCATAACGGTCGGGGCAGTTTTTGATATCCATCGCCACGAAGTCCACCAGATTCGCCTCCACCAGCGCCTTCAATCGGTCGGGGAAACAGCCGTTGGTGTCCAGCTTGACGGCAAAGCCCAGTTCCTTGATGCGCCGCAGGAAGTCCTCAATGTCCTTTTGCAGCAACGGCTCACCGCCGGTAACGCAGACACCCTCCAAAATCCCTTGGCGCTTTTTCAGGAAGGAGAAAAACTCCTCCCCGTTCATCAGGGCAGGGTTGCGCTCGGGCAGCACCAGTTCGCTGTTGTGGCAGAAGGGGCAGCGCAGGTTGCACCCGGCGGTGAATACCGTGCAGGCCACACGACCGGGGTAGTCCAACAGCGTCAGTTTTTGCAGTCCGGCCAGTTTCATCGCCGTCACCTCGTTTCCTCATTTCTATACGCATTGTAACATAAGCCGTTTTTGTGCGCAAGGGATTTCGCTGAGGACGGGGGGTTCGCCCTGCGGGGCGGATGGGGGTATTCCGCCGACTTGCACCGCAGGAACGAAATACCCACCGCAGCAGGCGCATTTGTAGGGCGAAATCCGCCACCTCATCCGACCTCGCTACGCTCAGCCACCTTCCCCTCAAGGGGAAGGCTTATAAAAAGCGGAGGATGCGATGCATCCTCCGCTTTCTACATTATATAATGTTGCCCGACGGCGATCAGAACGCCATCTTCTCCTCCAGCCAAGCCTTCAGCTCGCTGATGGGCATTCTGATCTGCTCCATGGTATCACGGTCACGGACGGTAACGCAGTTGTCGGCAGGGGTGTTCTCGTCGCCCACGGTCTCGAAGTCCACGGTGGCGCAGTAGGGAGTACCGATCTCGTCCTGACGGCGGTAGCGCTTGCCGATGGAGCCGGCATCGTCGTAGTCCACCATGAAGTACTTGCTCAGCTCAGTCTGGATCTCACGACCCTTGTCAGCCAGCCTCTTGGACAGGGGCAGCACGGCCACCTTGAAGGGAGGCAGAGCGGGATGGAAACGCAGAACCACACGCACGTGGTTCTTCTCGGCATCCACCACTTCCTCGTCATAGGCCTCGCACAGGAAGGCCAGGGTCACACGGTCAGCACCCAAAGAGGGCTCCACCACGTAGGGGATGTAGTGCTCGTTGGTCTCCTGATCGAAGTAAGTCTGAACCTTGCCGGAGGTGGACTGGTGGGCGTTCAGGTCAAAGTTTGTACGGGAAGCCACGCCCCACAGC
>JAZSAQ010000006.1:0-16050 GCA_045601985.1 Lawsonibacter sp.
TCGCCCCTGCAACCCCTTAAATCCTGAAACGGCCGCCGAGTTATCGGTGGCCGTTTCTCTCTTGTGCAAAACATCTACAAACCCGCAACAAAACACGTAAAAATTGTCGTCTTATTTCCCCTCCCGGCTGTTGCAAGCAGACCACCAGTGTGCTACAATATACCACAGCAGAAAAACAAATGCTTACCACCGGCGGACAGAAAGCCGTAAAACTGGAGGGGTTCCCATGAGCAACCAGCCGGAATATTTTATTGTAGAGGCAGATGCCATGCCCGAGGTGTTCCGCAAGGTTGCCCAGGCCAAGCGCCTGCTGGAAACCGGTGAGGAATCCACCGTCAATGGTGCCGTCCACGCCGTGGGCATCAGCCGCAGCGCCTACTATAAGTACAAGGATACCGTTCGTCCCTTTCAGGATATGCTCCATGGGCGCATCGTTACCTTCCACATCCTGCTGCAGGACGTTCCCGGCGCTCTGTCCGGTGTGCTGAACGTATTCTCCGGCTGCGGCAGCAACATCCTGACCATCAATCAGGGTATCCCCGCCAACGGCTGTGCCGTGGTCACCGCTTCGGCCGAGCTTGTCGGCTCCACCGTGGCGCTGGATGAACTGCTGCGCAGTGTGCGTGCATACTCCGCCGTTATCAAGTGCGAGATCCTGGCAGGTTAATCTGCCCGAACGAAAGATAAATTACGAGGTGAACGAAATGGTAAATGTTGCGATCCTTGGTTTTGGTACCGTCGGCTCCGGCGTAGCCGATGTGCTGACCATGAACCGTGACCTGATCCGGCAACGTGCCGGCAAGGAGGTTGCGCTGAAGTACGTTTTGGACGTGCGTGATTTCCCCGACAGTCCCTATAAGAACTGCTTTGTCAAAGACTTCTCTGTCATTGAAAACGACCCTGAGGTAGACATCGTGGTGGAAACCATCGGCGGTGCTACCGTGGCTTTGGATTTCACCCGCCGTGCCCTGAACGCAGGTAAGAGTGTGGTGTCCTCCAACAAAGAATTGGTCGCCACCCACGGCTACGAGCTGCTGCAGTTGGCCGCCGAAAAGGGCGTCAGCTACCTGTTCGAGGCCAGCGTAGGCGGTGGTATTCCCGTCCTGCGTCCCCTGACCAACTGCCTTGCCGGCAATGAACTCAGCGAGGTGCGTGGTATCCTGAACGGTACCACCAACTATATCCTCACCCGCATGATCCGTGCCGGTCTGTCCTTTGACCAGGCCCTGAAGGAGGCCCAGGACAACGGCTACGCCGAGCGGGATCCCTCTGCCGATATCGAAGGTCACGATGCCTGCCGCAAGATCTGCATCCTGGCCGCTTTGGCCTTCGGCCGCCACGTGTACCCCGAGCAGGTGCCCACTCAGGGCATCACCGCCATCACCCTGGCCGACGTGGATTACGCTAACTCCTGCGGCTACAAGATCAAGCTGCTTGGTCGTGCGCTGAAGACGGAGGACGGCAAAGTCTGCGCCTATGTTGCGCCCCACCTGGTCAGCGGCGAGAATCCCCTGTCCGGCGTGGAGGACGTGTTCAACGCCATCGCCGCCACCGGCAACGCTGTGGGCGACGTGATGTTCTACGGCCGTGGTGCCGGCAAGCTGCCCACCGCCAGTGCCGTGGTTGGCGACGTGGTGGACATCGCCAAGGACGTGACCACCCCCAAGCGCAATCAGTGGGCCGCCGGCGACCAGAGCATGATCCAGCCCCCCGATTGCCTGACCTTCCGCTGGTACGTGCGTGCCAACGGCACCATGGATGCCGCCCGCCGTGTGCTCGGCGGCATCACCCCCCTGGCCCGTGGCGGCGCCCCCGCCAGTGAAGTGGCCTTCCTTACCGAGGCTATGACCCAGGCGCAGCTGAGCGAAAAGCTGGCCGGGATGGAGGTCTTGTCCTCTATCCGTGTGCTGGGTTGATATTAAATAGGAGGTACAACGAATATGGCTCTTATCGTACAGAAATTCGGCGGCTCCTCCGTCGCCGACCGTGACCGCGTGATGAACGTGGCCCGCATCATTACTGACACCTACAAGCAGGGCAACGACGTGGTTGTGGTTCTCTCCGCTCAGGGCGACACCACCGATGACCTGATTGAAAAGGCAAAGGAGATCAACCCCAACCCCTCCAAGCGTGAAATGGATATGCTGCTGACCACCGGTGAGCAGATTTCCGTAGCTCTGTGCGCCATGGCGATCGAGGGTATGGGTTTCCCCGTCATCTCCTTGACCGGCTGGCAGGCCGGCGTGGCCACCGACTCCAACTACAGCGCCGCCCGCATCAAGCGTGTGCGTGCCGACCGCATCCGCAAGGAACTGGACAAGAAGAAGATCGTGCTGGTCACCGGCTTCCAGGGCCTGAACAAGTACGACGATATCACCACCCTGGGCCGTGGCGGCTCCGATACCTCTGCTGTGGCTCTGGCCGCCGTTCTCCACGCAGATCTGTGCCAAATCTACACCGACGTGGACGGTGTATATACTGCCGACCCCCGCAAGGTCAAGGGTGCCAAAAAGTTGGACGAAATCACCTTTGACGAGATGCTGGAGCTTGCCAGCCTGGGCGCTCAGGTGCTCCATAATCGTTCTGTGGAAATGGCAAAGCGCTACAATGTTAATATGGAGGTTATCTCCAGTTTCAGCGGTAAACCCGGTACAAAAGTCAAGGAGGTTGTGAAAACTATGGAAAAAACTCATGTCAGTGGTGTTGCCAAGGACACCAATGTTGCCCGTGTGGCCCTGGTGGGCCTGACCGATAAGCCCGGTATGGCATTCAAGATCTTCTCCCTGCTGGCCAAGGAAAAGGTCAACGTGGACATTATCCTTCAGTCCATCGGCCGTCAGGAGTCCAAGGACATCAGCTTCACCGTGTCCAAGGACGATCTGCCCCGTGCCGAGGCCGTCATGCGTGCTAATCAGGAGGCCATCGGCTTCGATGCCATTGAGGTCAGCGACAAGATCGCCAAGATTTCCATCGTGGGCGCCGGCATGGCCAACAACTCCGGCGTGGCCTGCAAGATGTTCGAGGCTCTGTTCTCCGCCGGCATCAACATCAACATGATCTCCACCAGTGAGATCAAGGTGTCCGTCCTGGTGGACGAGCGCGATGCCGAGCACGCCGTTCAGGCCATCCACGACCGTTTCTTCGGTGAGTTTGCCGAGGCTTAATTCTCCACAAACAAAACGTGCCCCGGAAGCATTGCTTCCGGGGCACGTTTCATATTTTCTTACTTCATCGTGGAGAACACCTTGCGGTTGACCAGCAGATACTCAATACCGGAATACAAGGTGGTGACCACAATGACGGCCACGCACAGAGTATTGATAATGTTGGCAGCGGCACCAAGGAAGGTCAGGCCGGGCAGCACCAGCATAATGCAGATACACACCATGGTGGAGGCAGTCTTCACCTTGCCGGACCAACCGGCGGCGATGACCTTACCCAAATTGGCCGCCTGCATCCGCAGACCGCTGATGGCAAACTCACGCACGATCACGATCAGCAGCGCCCAGGCGGGCATCTGGCCCACCTCCACAAACCACAGCATGGCTGCAACCACCAGGCACTTGTCCGCCAAGGGGTCCATAAACTTACCGAAGTCGGTGGTCTGGTTATAGCTGCGGGCGATGTAGCCGTCCAGCAGGTCGGTCAGGCTGGCCAGGATGAAAATGACCAGAGCCAGGATGCTTGCAAAGGGCGGGTTCATATACAGCACCACCAAAAACGCAGGGATCATGATCACACGCAGCATGGTCAGTTTGTTTGCAGTATTCATCGTTCAACTCTCCTTACTCTTCAATCTCACCGGTCAGGTCACCGTCCTGAATACCGGTGATCAGCACCGGAACAAATTCTCCGGCCTTGAGCCGCCCTGCGGCGGTAAAGTACACGTGTCCGTCAATGTCCACCGAGTCGGCATAGGTCCGCCCCACATAGCACCCCTCCTCGGGGTCAAACCCCTCACACAGCACTTCCATCACCGTGCCAAGGCGCCGCTCGTTATACTCGTCCATAATGCGGGACTGCAGCTCCACCAGCAGTTCCGTACGATGCGCTGCCACGTCGGCATCCACCTGATCGGGCAGTTCAGCGGCTTTCGTCCCCTCCTCCGGCGAGAACGGGAACACTCCCGCCCGCTGCAGCCGCTGTCGGGTCAGGAATTCACACAGCTCTTCAAATTCCTCGTCCGTTTCACCGGGCAGACCGCAAATCAGCGAGGTACGGATCACCACGTCGGGAATGGCCCTGCGCAGCTTGTCCAGCAGTGTCTCAATATCCGCCTTTGTCCCCCGGCGGTTCATCGCCTTGAGGATGCGGTCATTGCAGTGCTGGATGGGAATATCCAGGTAGTGCAGAATCTTCGGCTCGGTGGCAATGACCTCGATGAGCTCATCGGTCACCGCCTCAGGATACAGATAGTGCAGCCGGATCCAGCGAACAGGCAGCTTACACAGCTCCCGCAGCAGACCGGCCAGGCTGCTACCGTCCTTTTTGTCCCAGCCGTAGCGGGTAATGTCCTGGGCAATGACGATCAGTTCCTGCACCCCGGCGTCTACCAGCTGCCTTGCCTCGTCCAGCACCGACTCCATACTGCGGCTGCGGTAGCGGCCACGCAGCTTGGGGATAATGCAGAACGCACAGCAGTTGCTGCAGCCCTCCGCAATTTTCAGGTATGCGGTGTAGGGCGGCGTGGTCACCATTCGTGGGCCATCATCCATGGTATTATGTATGTCACCGAAGAAGGTAGGCTCATCCCCCTCCATCAGGCTGTTGATGGCATGGACCACATCGGTGTAGCTGCCGGTTCCCAGCAAACCGTCCACCTCGGGCAGCTCCCGCAGGATATCCTCCGGATAGCGCTGGGACAAACAGCCTGCCACCAGAAGCTTACCCAGCTTACCCGCCTGTTTCAGCTGCCCCAGTTCCAGAATGTTCTCGATGGCCTCGCTTTTGGCGGCATCGATGAAGCCGCAGGTGTTCAGCACCGCCACATCGGCCCCCTCCGGCTCACCGGTCACAACAAACCCGGCATCACGGCACAGGGCCATCATCTGCTCGGTGTTGACCAGATTCTTGGCACAGCCGAGGGAAATAAATGCTACTGTATAAGCCATATCATCGCTCCTATACAAGGGGTTACTCGTCGGGATCGACTCCCAGCCGATTCATTGCGCTGCGGATGTCCTCCCAGCCATAGCCACGGCGCGCAAGGGCATCGGACAGCTTTTTCAGCTCCACCCGGTCAGGCACTCTGCCCGCCAGCCTCTTGCGCAGGAAGGCATCTATCGCATCCGTCGGGTCTTCGGCGGCGGCAAGGGCCTCGTCCCACAGTTCACGGGGCACACCACGACGGTACAGCTCATCACGCACCTTGTGTACACCATACCCTTTTGCGGTGTAATGGCGCACCACCTGCTCGGCATAGGTTCTGTCGTTGAGAAAGCCAAGCTCCTCCATCCGGGCACAGATGACCTGCGTTTCCTCCTCCCCCGCACCCCACTCGGCAAGCTTGCGTTCCAGCTCCCGACGGGATTGAGGCTTTCGAGTCAGCAGTTCCAGCGTCTTTGCCTTCAGTCCGGAGCGGCGGGCGGCAGCGGTAAGCCGCTGTGCCTCGTCCTCGGACAGTTCCTTTCCGGCACACAGGGCAAAATCAACGACTTCGCCCTCACTCACTCGCAGGATACATCCATCCTCCATTACGGCAAGCCAGCGGCCTTTCACTCGCTTGGAGGGTTTGAGTTCCTCAATACGCACGGTCAGTCTTCCTGATCCTCAAAATCCTCGGCAGAGATATCCACGGCCCGGCCCGCCGCACGGGCGGCAGCCTGTCCCTGCTTGCTCAGCAGCTTAAAGGAGTTGGCACGGATATCCGCCTCCAGTTGCTGAGCCAGTTCCGGATTATCCTTCAGGAACTCCCGGGCAGCGTCACGGCCCTGCCCCAAACGCAGCTCGCCCATTGCGAACCAGGAACCGGACTTCTGCACCAGATCCAGCTTCACACCGATGTCCAGCAGCTCACCCCACTTGGAGATGCCCTCACCGTAGAGGATGTCGAACTCTGCCTCCCGGAAGGGGGGTGCCACCTTGTTCTTGACAATCTTGGCCCGGGTGCGGTTGCCAATGATTTCGGAACCGTTCTTCATGGCCTCGATCCGGCGCACGTCGATGCGCACGGAGGAGTAGAACTTCAGGGCACGACCACCGGTAGTCACCTCGGGATTGCCGTACATGACGCCCACCTTTTCACGCAACTGGTTGATGAAGATCACAATACAGTTGGTCTTGGAAATGGAGCCGGCCAGCTTGCGCAGAGCCTGACTCATCAGGCGGGCCAGCACACCCACGTGGCTGTCGCCCATATCACCCTCGATCTCGGCACGGGGGGTCAGGGCGGCAACGGAGTCCACCACCACCACGTCGATGGCACCGGAACGGACCAGGGCCTCGCAGATTTCCAACCCCTGCTCGCCGGTATCGGGTTGGGAGATCAGCATGGAGTCGATGTCCACGCCCAAAGCACGGGCATAGGTGGGATCCAGTGCGTGCTCGGCATCGATAAACGCCACCTCGCCGCCCAGCTTCTGCGCCTCGGCCACCACGTGGAGCGCCAAGGTGGTCTTACCGGAAGACTCCGGCCCATAGATTTCAATAATGCGGCCCTTAGGCAGACCGCCAATGCCCAGCGCCAGATCCAGCGCCAAAGAGCCGGTGGGGATGGTATCCACCACAATGTCGGCGTTCTCACCCAGGCGCATGATGGCGCCCTTTCCATACGTACGCTCGATCTGCGCCATAGCAGTTTCCAATGCTTTCTTCTTGTCGGAGGCGGGGGCGGCGCTTTCCACCGCAGGCTTCTTCGTTGCCATACTCGTTCATCCTTTCATCCGGCAAAGGCCGGTGTTCTACACACTCATTATCAGCAAATATATGTACTATATTCGGGACTTTTACCCCTCAATGATGCCCTGCACCACTCTGGGAATCTCGTTGTTGTCGTTGGTGATTACGATATTTTCAAAGCCGTTCTCCCGCATGATCTCGGCCACCTGCTCCGCCTGATTGATGCCCACCTCGAAGATGAGGCTGCCACCCAGACGCAGGGCCGACTTCCACTTGGCCGCAATAAAACGGTAGAAGTCCAGACCGTCCTCACCGCCATCCAGTGCCATGCGCGGCTCGTACCGGCTGACCTCCGGCTCCAGGCCGTCGATATCCGCAGTGGGGATGTAGGGCGGGTTGCAGGCAATCACATCAAAATCCCACAGCACGGAGGATGGCGGCTCCAGCGCATTGACGCTCATGCAGGTCACCCGGGCATTCAGGCCGTTACGACGCACATTCTGCTTGCACAGGCGCAGCGCACTCTCGGACAGATCTGCGAGCACCACACGGCTTTGGGGTGCATTGGCCGCAATGGCAAGACCCACGCAGCCGGTGCCGGCGCACAGGTCCAGAACGCGGCCCCCTTCCCCCGCCTCCTGCGCCTTTTCAATGGCCAGGCGGGCAAGGACTTCGGTATCGTTGCGGGGGATCAGCACCTCACGAGACACGTCCAAAGGCAGGCCGTAGAACTCCCACTCCCCCACGATGTACGCCACCGGCTCGCCGGCAAAACGGCGCTGAACCAGCTCGTCCACACGGCGCTCCAAATCCCCGGAGGCGTATAGGGACATATCCCGGAACAACTGCTCCCGGGTCTTGTCTGCGGCGTAGCAGATCAGCTCCCGTGCCTCAGTCTGGGCATCCACTACCCCCGCCTTGCGCAGGCGGTTTCTGGTATCCAAATATAAGTTGTTGTATGTCGTTGCCATACAGCTTCAACTCCCAATTCCAAACTTACCAGGCGTCCTCGCCCTGTTTCTCCGGCAGCACCAGCTCCAAAGCACGGATGGCCACCTCAATCATACCGTCGTCCGGCTCGTAGGTGGTGAAATTCTGCATCCACAAACCGGGGGCAACCAGCACCCGGGTCAGGGCGTTGTCATGCCGACCGGCCCAGCGGTTGAACTCGTAGCTGACGCCCACGATAAGGGGCAGCATCACAAGGTGGGCGGCAAACCGCAGCAGCGCATTCTGAACGGGCCAAACAGAGAACACCAGTGTGGATACCAAAATCGACACAATGATGACCACAAACAAAAAGCTTGTGCCGCACCGGGGATGATGCCGGGGTTGGGTTCGGACATTCTCCACCGTCAGGGGCAACCCCTGTTCGTAGCAGAAGATGGTTTTATGCTCCGCACCGTGGTACTGAAACACCCGGTGAATGTCCTTGGTCCGAGAACAAATGGCCAAATAGACCAGGAAAATGACGATTTTCAGCACACTTTCCGCCACGTTACGCACCAACATGGAGTCGGTAAACAGCTTCACCGCCGTGCCCAACAGGGTGGGCAGCAAAAAAAACAGCACCACGGAAAGGCCGATACCCAAAACCACCGCAATGGTGATGAGCAGCGAGGTAAACTTGGCGCTGCCCAGCTTTTCTTCCAGCCACCGCTCAAATTTGGAGGGTTCCTCCGGCTGCGCCCCATCCTCCTCGGGATAGAACTCCGCCGACCACATCAGCATCTTCACGCCGTTGATCATCGAGTCCAGAAACGTCACCACGCCCCGCACCAGGGGCCAGCCCCAGATGGGACACTTTTCCCGCAGGGGGTGCAGCTCCTGTTCCTTGATCTCCAGCTCCCCGTCGGGGCGACGGACAACTGCGGCCTGCTTTTGGGGACCACGCATCATAATTCCTTCAATCAGCGCCTGTCCACCGCAGGTAGTCTTAAACCCTCCGGCATCGCAGGCTCCGTTTGCACATTTTTTCCTCATGTTTTCTCCTTCGGCGCAGTGCGCCCTGTTCAACGTTTATTCTACCAGTCCCGCAACCAAAATGCAAGATTTTTTCGAACTTATGTTCCAATCGGCAGACGGATATTTGCAACACAGCCGCCCTCTTCGGCATTACTCAGGGTCAGGCTGCCGCCGTGGCGTTCCACGATCTCATCACACACCGCAAGGCCGATACCGCTGCCACGGGCCTTGGAGCTGCCCTTATAGAACTTATTTTTCACGAAGGGCAGTTCTTCCTCCGGAATACCGGCACCGTAGTCACGGATGGCAATACAGGCGTTGGAATCCTCCACACGGATCGTCACATCAATGCGCTTGCCTGCACCGCCGTGCTTGGCGGCGTTGTCCAATAGGTTGCAGAACACCTGCCGCAGCCGCTCCGGATCGCCGGTGATGGGAATGCTCTCCTCCGGACAGTCGTTGTAGTTCAGCTGGATCCCATCACGGCGGAAAAATTCCCGGTAGGTGTACACCGCATCCTCCAGCTCCGCCTTCAGGTCCAGCGGCTCCACTGTCAGGGTAAAGCGGCCGTCGGAAATGCGGGAAAACTCCAGCAGTTCCTCCACCATATTGGTCAGACGGCGTGCCTCGCTGACGATAATGCCCATACCCTTTTTCACGTCCTGCGGCTCTTGCAGCTCGCCGTTCATGATGGTCTCCGCCCAGCCGTTGATTGCGGTCAGCGGGGTGCGCAGCTCGTGGGAAACGGAGGAAATAAACTCCGTCTGCACCTTCTCCGATTGTCGTATTTTCATAGACATATCATTGATGGCATCAGTCAGCTCACCAATCTCGTCGTTATAGCTCTTTTCCAATTGGATGCCATAGCTGCCGTCGGCAATACGGCGTGCGGTTTCGGTAACACCGGCCAAGGGCTCGATGATGGAGCGGACAAAATACAGGTTGGAGATATACAGCATGGCCAACAGTGCAAAACCGATCAGCGACACCGCACCTGCGGCCGCCCACAGCTGACGGTCCACCTCGGTCATGGAGGTGACAAACCGGACCCCGCCCACCAGGTTGCCCCGGTACAGCACCGGCGCCGTGACCGCCATGATCCGCTCGCCGGTGGAGGGATCTCTCCCCTGCCAGGGCGCCATGACCGCCTGCTCAAAGGCACGGCTGATGTCCTGCGTCTTGGGCATGGTACCGGTGGTCAGGCCGTAACTGGAGTACAGAATGGCTCCGTTGGGTTCAATGAACTGCAGTTCCAGCTTGTTCTTCTCGCCGAAGTTGTCCACGTAGTTCTTGGCCGCACGGAGGTACTCGGTTTCGGTGTAGTTGCGGAAAAAGGATGCGGCACTGGAGGCACGGGCCTTCAGCCCCTCTTCCATGGCATCGTAGTAGTATCGGGCCATGGCCACGGTAAACGCCGCCACAGCCAGCACGACCATGACCAGAACCACGCTGATGCTGTTGGCGATCCAGCGCTGGCGAATACCACGGATTTTCGCTTTGTTTTTAATTCCCGAGAAGCTTTTCACGGTCGCATCTGCCTTTCGTCAAGAGTCGGTCTGTGTAAAATCACACGCCCCACTTATATCCGTAGCCCCACACGGTGGTGATAAACTCCGGATTTTGGGCATCATCCTCGATTTTGATGCGCAGACGACGGATGTTGACATCCACGCTTTTCAGCTCGCCCAAGAAATCCCGACCCCACACGGCGTCCAGAATCTCCTCCCGACTCATGGCCTTGCCGGGGTTTTCCATAAACAGCTTGACCAGACCGTACTCCACCTGGGTCAGCTTAATGCGCTGGCCGTTTTTTTCCAGGGTGCGGTTGCGGGTGTTCAGCAGGAAGGGCGGGTGGTGCAGCTCGCCGGCTTCCGGAGCGGACTCACCGCCGGTGCGGCGGAACAGGGCATCTACCCGGGCAGTCAGCTCCACCGGCGAAAACGGCTTGGTCACATAATCGTCCGCACCGCTCATCAGGCCAGTGACCTTGTCCATCTCCTGGGTGCGGGCGGTCAGCATAATGATGCCGATTTTGTTGTTGGTGCTGCGGATACGGCGGCACACTTCAAAGCCATCGATGTCGGGCAGCATCAGGTCCAGCAGCGCAACACCGATACTGGGATTGTTCTTCAGCTGGAGCAATGCCTCCTCGCCCGTAGCTGCCTCCACGGTATCATAGCCTGCACGCTTGAGGTTGATGACCACAAAGCTGCGGATATTCTCTTCGTCTTCAAGGACAAGTACCTTTTTCATCGTAAAGGCTCCTTTCTATTCAACAGACCAACTGCTGACGATCAGGCGGAAGTTCTCCAGCAGTTCAGTTTGGTCAAGGCCGCAGTCCCAGCCGCTGTAAAACGTAGCGGCATAGATGGTGTTGCTGTCCTCCGCCAGAACAAATCGGTTTCCGCTGGTGGCACGCAGCCCACGGCTGGCACCGGTCAGGCGGAAAATGCTCAAAAACGGAAGCGGCTCTTTGTCCTCGCCCTGCCGCAGGGCGAACACCACGGCCCGCTGGCCGCTGACATTATCGTTGCGATAGATGACCATTCTGCTTTGCCAGTGATCGGGAACCACAAGGTACCAGCCATCCACCACGCAGTGGTAGGTGGTGCAGATCTTGCTTGCACGGCCACGAAGGTCATACTGCACCCAGTCGGCAAGCCATGCGCCATCAATTGTGCCGTGCGCCTCCAGCTGCCGGGGACGGGGCAGCTCCAGAATACCGTCGCTGTTCACATCACTCAGGGACAAATCCCGGTAATTTCTGCTGGCCTCAAGACTGACTGCGCTTTCCGCATCCAGGGTCAAATTGGTCAACTGACCGTTCTTCATGGCAATCAGATCCACCGCCGTGCTGCCATCGCCGAGGTCATTCACCACATACAGGGCAGGCTCGAGATTTTTCACAAAGTTGGCACGCATACTGCGGATACCCGTGGTACCGGCGCTCAGCGGTACCTCCTGTGTGGCCATGATACTCTCGTCCGCATCCCAGTCATACAGGGTGATCTTTCCGGTATTTTCCACCCGATTCACGGTGCCGATGGCCACTTCCATCAGTCCGTCGTTATCCAGGTCTGTCAGCCGGTAGCTGTCATAAACCGACGAGGCCAGCATCTGCCCGTCACCGTCGTGAATCGCATAAACACCCAGATAGCTGGCCTGACCACCGAGCTGCCAACAGACCACAACCTCCTTGCGGGTGCGGCCTGCGGCATCCTGAAAACCGTCCACGTCAGCGTAGTGAACAGCATAGACACTGTCGCCCTCACCGCTGATGACTCCGGTCATCTCATACCGCTCGTTCTCCTGCTGGGTATAAAAGCAGATCCGCAGCGGGTTTTGCTCACCCACCACACGGAAAAAGGTCACCGCTGTTTCCTGGGTGCCGTCCCCGTCCATATCCATCAACTGGACAGTGGACGTGTTGTCGCCGGTGGACGGCGGAACGTCTTCAACCGTGGCGGAGTACTCCGACGCCAGCTCCCGCCGGGTCTTGTCCACCGCAACCGTCAGATTTTCATAACCACGGGGCGGCTTGGGTAGCTTGTAGGAGTCCTCTGCCGCCCAGGGAAAGCACCCGGCCAGCAACGCACACAACAGCATGGTCATTCCTGCCAGCAACGTTTTTTTGCCCATGCTTCTCCGCTCCTTTCGCCGGCCCGCCGTCAACGTTACGGGCCGCAATACTCTATTGCATATCATATCACAATTCCCCTATTTTGGGTATACTTTTTGTAAAAGAAATCCCGCTTTTTTGCCAAGAGCCTTTCTCCCCGAACAGGCAAAAAAGAGGCAGGCTGACCGCCTGCCTCCGGGTATTTGTTTTCACCCCTCCACCGGCTGACGCCAGGGGACGGCTTTGAACTGCTCGCCGCTGACCAACGGCTGGATTTCACCGGAAGAAACATCCACGATTCGGGCCTCAAAGTCCTGTGCACGCTCTTCGGGCAGCAAGACAGACAGCACCACGTCGGCGCCGTAGTCCACACGCTCCACCACGCCACCCATGTCGGTCACTTCCCGACGCATGGTCTCAAACATGGCATAGGGGCAGGGCAGATCCATGGCCACCCAGCGGCGCACCACACTGATGCCCGCCGCATCCAGCGCATCCTTGGCGCTTTGGGTGTAGGCCCTCACAAGGCCACCGGCTCCCAACAGAATGCCGCCGAAGTAGCGGGTCACTACGCAACACACGTTGACGATCCCCTCACGCTGAAACACGTTCAGCATAGGCTGGCCGGCCGTACCTTGGGGCTCGCCGTCGTCGGAGTAGCGCACAGCGCCATCCCGGATGATGTAGCACCAGCAGTTATGCCGGGCATCGTATTCCTTTTTCCGCACCGCCTCAATCATCTCACGGGCCTGCTCCTCGGTCTCCACCGGCCATACCCGGCCAA
The DNA here is from genome assembly GCA_045601985.1 of Lawsonibacter sp. Classification (GTDB taxonomy): domain Bacteria; phylum Bacillota; class Clostridia; order Oscillospirales; family Oscillospiraceae; genus Lawsonibacter. The sequence continues at coordinate 13,206 of JAZSAQ010000006.1, forward strand.
TGAATTCCGAGCGTTTTTCCACCAACGTGGCCTCACTGCGCCCGGAGGGGATATAGTATTCGGTCATAACGCCTTAATCCTCCCACGGCTCTTTCTTCGGCTGCCACCCCTCCACCAGCGGACCCAGTCGTCCGATGGTCTTGGGGGTACAGACCGCCACCACGTCGATGGTTTCGGTGTACTCCACCTGTTCCACCTTAGCCTCCTTGTAAAGGGTGTCCAAAATGCCTCCCTTGTCGTAGGGCAGGTGGATGGTCACACGGCGGTTGCCGCTGTCCAGTTGGCGGCCAATGGCGGCCAACAGCGCATCCACACCCTCCCCCGTTTTGGCGGAGATGGACACGATTTTCTCGCCGTGAGGGCGGATTTCTCCCACATAGCGATCACATTTGTTGAACACCTCAAGGCGGGGGGTCTGCTCTGCCCCCAACTCCCGAATGAGGTTATCCACCACGGCCGCCTGATCCCGCCATTCCGGATTGGATGCATCGATGACATGCAACAGCAAATCAGCAAACTGCAGTTCCTCCAGGGTTGCCTTGAATGCCTCTACCAGATGGTGGGGCAGCTTTGAGATAAACCCAACCGTATCGGAAATCAGCACCGTACAGGTGTCGCTGATTTCCAGCGTGCGGGTGGTCGTGTCCAAAGTATCGAACAGACGGTCATTGGCGGGAATATCCGACCCGGTCAGTTTGTTCAGCAGGGTGGATTTTCCTGCGTTGGTGTAGCCAACAATGGCCACCACGGGCACCTCGTTCTTCTCCCGCCGTTCCCGTTGAACGGCACGGATGCGGCGCACATCCCGCAATTCTTCCTCCAGCTTGGAGATTTTCCTTCGGATGTGGCGGCGGTCGGTCTCCAGCTGGGTCTCGCCGGGGCCACGAGTGCCGATGGCACCCTCCTGCCGCTCCAGATGGGTCCACATACCCAACAGGCGGGGCAGCAGGTACTTATACTGGGCCAGCTCCACCTGCAGCCGACCCTCACGGGTTCGGGCACGCTGTGCAAAGATGTCCAGAATCAGGGCCGAGCGATCCAGCACCGCCACCCCAAGCTCCTCACACAGCACACGCTGTTGGGAGGGAGACAGGCTGTTGTCAAAAATAACCATATTGGCACCCAAAGACTGTACCAGTTCTTTGACCTCAGCCACCTTACCTTCGCCGATGAAGGTGCGGGGGTCTGGGCTGTCCTTGGACTGCATGACCACGCCAAGGCTCTGTCCGCCCGCCGTTTCCAGCAGGGCAGCCAGCTCCTCCATAGTCTGGTCGTTGGCTTTTTCTTCGTTAGCCAGGCTGTTGGCGTTCAGGCCAACTAAAATGGCCTTATCCATGTGATGTGCAGTATTCTCTGTCATAGCACCCTCCTGTGGGCGATTTATTCCTCGATGTAAGCCTCCACCACCTGACCGATATACATGGTGTGGTAGTCCTTGCCGGGATAGTAGTGCTCCAGCACATCGGCAGGCATGGCGCTGCCGTCCATAGGCTGGGCGTACCGCTTGCGGCAGACCAGTACCAGATCCGCTTCAGCAAAGTAAGGCGCATTGCCCTCCCCTGTTTTCACTGTAAAGCCACATTCCTTGACCTTGTCCATGTCACGCCCACTTTTGCTTCCGCAAACGGCAAGCTGAGGCTTATACTTCTCCGGCAGGAAGGACAGTGTGAAGTACTCCTCCCGGTCCACAAATTCCTTGGTATAGCGCTGAGGGCGAATATAAATCGTCGCCGCAGGCTGACCCCAGATCACGCCCAAACCGCCCCAGCTGGCGGTCATGGTGTTGCAGTCCTCCCCCTGGCCGGCGGTAATGAGCATCCATTGGTCGCCGATGCGGGCAAAAACGTTCTCCTTCAAGTCCTTCAGGTCGATTTTTTTCAGCATAACAAAACCTCCCGTTTCAAATCAGGCCATATCAGCCGTCCGCTTTCTCGTGGCGGGGGCAAATCAAAGCATTGACTGTCCACGCCGAAAACACACCCAGCAGGGTCTGGAACACTCGCAGGATCGCATACAAATAGCTGTTAACCTCGGTACCCCTGTCCCGAACAAGGCAGATGACAAAAATCATGGCTGCAACACCGCAGAAATTTTCGCATCGCAGTAATTCCGCCAACCACAGGGTCAGCAGTACCCCCGCCAAAATGATGGCAATGTCCGTCAGAGCAAACCCGATCCCCACCCCGGCGTAAGCGCCGTACGCTTCGCTTAAGGGCAGCGCTGCCAGACCGATACCAAGGCCCAAGAATGTAGCCCTGATGCGGCGCAGACCGAACTGCCGGGTCTTTTCCGTGCTGTCACGCATTTCGATAATGGCGTAAATGTATCCAAACAGCGGATGAACATGAAACTGCGGGAACCGGATACGCACCACCTGCCACACAGCAAAGGCCAGCGTCACCGCCAGCAGACTCTTAATCTTCCTCATTCCGATTCCCGGCCATTTGATTTTCACGTTCATCCCCCCATCTGCATCTTTACGCACCACAGATAGTATATGCCGATATACAAAAAACCGCACCGAAACGGTGCGGTTTTTGAATGCGGAGATTACTTGTCCAGGCCGAACTTCTTGTTGAAGCGGCTGACACGACCGCCAGTATCCACCATCTTCTGCTTGCCGGTGTAGAAGGGGTGACACTTGGAGCAAACTTCAACACGGATATCCTTCTGGGTAGAGCCGGTCTCGATCACATTGCCACAGGCGCAGCGAATGGTGGTCTGCTCGTAGTTGGGATGGATGCCTTCCTTCATTTGTGTTCACCTCTTTCATGTTTTAAGGTATTCTGGAAAGCGCATGTGATAATATACCACACCGCCACCCGAATTGCAAGGGGTTTTCGCA
>JAZSAQ010000007.1:0-10358 GCA_045601985.1 Lawsonibacter sp.
TGCGGAAGATACGGCCGATCTCATACACACGATCCATACCGCCCACGATCAGGCGCTTCAGGGGCAGCTCGGTGGCGATACGCATATACATATCGATAACCAGCGTGTTGTGGTGGGTGATGAAGGGACGGGCAGAGGCGCCGCCGGCGATGGTGTTCAGCACGGGGGTCTCGACCTCGATGTACTCCATATTGTCCAGATAGTTGCGCATGAACTTGATGAACTGGGAGCGAATGACGAAGTTGCGCTTGACCTCGGGGTTAACCATCAGGTCCACGTAACGCTGACGGAAGCGCAGTTCGGTGCTGGTCAGGCCGTGGAACTTCTCGGGCAGGGGCAACAGGTTCTTGGACAGCAAGGTCACCTTCTGCACACGCACGGACATCTCGCCACGCTGGGTGCGGAACACCTCGCCCACAACACCCACGATGTCGCCGATGTCATACTTCTTGAACCGGTCATACTCCGCCTCGTCCATCTCGTCCTTGCGGGCGTACAGCTGGATGCGGCCGGACTTATCCTGCAGGTCGCAGAAGGACACCTTGCCCATGCCACGCTTGCTCATCAGGCGGCCGGCAATGGACACGGAAGTGCCCTCCAAGGCATCAAAATTCTCCTTGATGTTGGCGGAATCGTTGTCCACCACATACTTGGTAATCTGAAAAGGATCGTTGCCGCTCTCCTGCAGCTCACGCAGCTTGTCTCGGCGAATCTGAAGCAGCTGGCTCAGGTTCTCCTCCTGAGGCTGCTGGTTGTTGTTCATTTGTTCAGCCATAGTAAAATCTCCTATCTCTAAAAGCGGGTTACTTGCTTACACTGACGATTTTATACTCCACGGCGCCGCTGGGAGCGTCCACAACCACCTCGTCCCCGGCAACCTTGCCCAGCAGAGCCTTGCCAAAGGGAGAGTCCTCGGAGATCAGGCCACCCATGGGGTCAGCCTCCTGAGAGCCGACGATTTTGTAAGTGGCCTCCTCGTCAAACTCCTTGTCCAGCACCACTACGGTGCAGCCGATGCGCACGTGGTCGCCGTCTGCCTCCTCCTCGATGACAATGCAGTTGGCGAGGATCTCCTCCAGCTGGGCAATGCGGGAGTAGAGCTTGCCCTGCTCGTTCTTGGCCTCGTCATACTCGCTGTTCTCGGACAAGTCACCGAAAGAGCGGGCCTCTTTAATCAGCTCGGCAACCTCCTTCTCACGGACGGTTTTCAGGTAGTTCAGTTCCTCCTGCATCTGTTTGAGCCGTTCGGCGCTGAGCTTATACTGCTTGGCCATTGTTTTGCACACCTTTCCTGCTGACAGCGGGTTTCCGCCAATCAGTCACACAATATAATAAAGAAATGGATATACGGACACATTCTGTTAGATTATAGTACCCGGCGGGACGGATGTCAAGTGCATTTATTTTCCTCCTCCGCCCCGACAATTTGAATTTGGGATACCTTCAGCAACCCCTCCTGCCACAAAGCACACAAAACACTGGCACGCACCAAGGTTTCCGGCAACACAAGCTCCGGCAAATCTATAGCAAGGCCCGCCGTTTTTACCTGACCGCACAGGACGATATCCTCCTCGCCGCCGCGCCCGCCAAAGCGCACCGTCAGCACCTCTTTTCGTTCCTTCACCGGCCCCACCGCCACGCCGAATTGCTGCAGCAGGCTGCGCTGCAGTATGGCCCCGCCGGAGCGGGTATCCACCACCACCTGCCGCACCTGCGGGCACAAAGCCCGTGCCGTTTGCGACAGGTCGCTGTCCGGGTACTCGCCCCGCAGCACCACGGTTGCTCGTTCCGGCGGAATCCCCTTCCGAGCAAGAGCGGCCAGCACCAGCCGATCCGCCAGCGCACGGTGGAGCGGCAGACCATCTACCACCGCCAGACCGGGAAGCTCCGGTCGGCAGTCCCGGTTTAGCAGCACACGCCTCACTCCGGCACGGCGCAGCAGCTTCGCCCCTCGAGCAAGCCGCCGTTCCTCTCCTCTACCGCGGCTGACACGGGCGCACAGCACATTCAATTCTGCCACGTGCATACATTCCAGCCGCAACCTTCCCCGATCCTGCCAGCAAAGCATTCCTATCATCCCCGCACCCCTTTCGCTCTACAAGGATATGGAGCGCACGGCGTTCTCATTCTTCCAGGGAGCAAAACAAAAGGACTGCAGCCCTGTCGGTCTGCAGTCCTTTTCATTTGTTTTACAGAGGTTTCCCCTTATAGGTCAGGCCCTTGTACTTGGTTACCGGGTCAATACGCACGTTATTCACACGGATCTCATAGTGCAGATGGTTACCGGTGGAGCGGCCGGTGGAACCGACCTTACCCAGAACCTGTCCCTGCTTAACCTTGTCCCCCTCCTTGACAGAGCGGGCAGACAAATGCGCATACAGGGTCGTATTTCCGTTTCCGTGGCTGACCACCACATAGTTTCCGTAACCGCCGGAATTATAGGCCGACGTGATGACCACGCCACTTTTTGCCGCCAACACAGGGGTTCCCTTGGGGGCCGGGATATCAATACCTGTGTGGGTGGCAGGCTTGCCCGTAAAGGGATCCTTGCGTCCGGCAAACAGCGAGGACAGATTCTTATGGTTGGGCAAGGGCCACAGATAGCCGCTTTCGCTGGTGATTTTTTCACCATTCGCCTCCATCTTGCTGGCCAATTCCTTCTCTTTGCGTGCAATTTCGGCGTCCATAGCCTTGGCTTGGGCTTCCAGCGCCTTGACCGAGTGCTCCAGCTCGTCCTCCTCCTTGCTCAAACCCGCAATGAGGGTGTCTACCTTTGCCTCGCTCTTCTCGACCTCCTTGCGGGAGGTAACCAGCTTGTCCTTTGCGGCCTGCTGTTCCGTGCGGGCGGTTTCCAGATCGTTCTTTTCCTGCCGGATCTCCTCCCGGGTCTGGGCAAGGTCATCCAACACGCTCTGGTTGTAGTCCACAATCTCGTTGGCGATGATAAAGCGATCCAAAAAATCGGAAAAGCTGGTCGCCCCGAAGAGGATACCCCAATAGCCGGTGTTGCCTTCCTCCTCCATGTAGCGCACGCACTGTTGCAGCAGCACGTTCAGCCGCTGTTCCTCCTTCTCGTTGTCCGCCAGCTGACCCTCCAGCCCCTGGATCAGCTCATCGTACTTGCCGATCTGTCTGGTGGTCACGTCGATTTCCGACTGGAGAACATCGATTTGGTCTTCCAACAGCTTCTTTTGCTGCACGGCGTCTTTTTTATCTGCAGTAACCGCACCCAGCTGTTTTTCAAGCTCTTTCTTGCGTGCCTCGATGTTGTCGGCTTCCTTTTTCAGGCCGTTGATTTCCGCCTGGGTGACAGCCTGCACGGGAGGCGCCATGATTTGGGCCGGCAGCACAGTCGTCGCCGCCAACAACACCGCCAGCACACGAACAAACCACTTTTTCATTCCGTACTCCTTACAGCAATACTTCCAGCGCACCCAAAACCAAGGGCAGCAACAGCACCAGCGCCATGATACCCGCCAAAACGGCGGTAAGAATCCTGCGCCGCTGTTCGTTTCTTCTCATTACTTATTCCTCCTCACACCTGCAGGAACTTACGGATGGCGAGCATGGAGCCACCCACACCAATTACAAAACCGGACACCAAGAAGGTGAAGAAAATACGCAGTCCCATAGCGGCAAAGGGGATGATGACCGCCACGCCCATGCCCGCATTTTTGCCAATGAAGGTGTACAGCAGCTGGTACACGCCCCACTGCAGAAAAAACGCAACTACCGAACCGGCAAGTCCCAGCAACATACCTTCATACACAAAGGGCCAGCGGATGAACCCATTCGTAGCGCCGCACATTCTCATAATGGCGATTTCTTCCCGACGGTAAAAGGTCGCCAGCTTGATGGTGTTTGCAATGATAAACAACGAAATAAGCAGCAGCATGGCCACCAACGTCAACGCCACACCCGTGGCCACGTTGCGCACCAGCACAAACCCCTGGGCAATTTCCAGGGCCACGGTCACCTTGGCCACACCGGTCACTGCCTTGACCTGGTCAACGGTGGCGGAGATGTCACGGATGTTGTCTACCCGGATGCGGAACCGATCACGGAACACCGTGTCGGGCAGCTCCTTCAGCAATTCAACATCCTCTCTGCCCTGCAGATAGTTGACCCGAGCCTCCTCCTTTGTGACAAACGTGACTCCGGAAATATTTTCGATTGCGGTCAGCTTGCTCTCCAACTCTTGTGCCTGCTCCCGGGTGTAGGTTTCGTCTATGTAGGCGACGAACTCGTTTTCACGTTCCAACTCACCCAGCAGGTGCTCCATATTCACGGCCACTAAAGTAAACGTGCCCATAATCAGAAGGCAGGCCACGATCATACACACAGCCGCAAAGGACATCAGTCCGTGGCTAAATACGTTGTGAAGGCCTTCCGTAAAAAAGTATCCCGCATTAATCTGTTTACGCATTGTAGTACCCGCCCGTTTCATCACTGATAATTTTTCCGTTCTCAATGACAACCACCCGTTTGCCAAATCGATTCACCAGATCCCGCTCATGGGTAACCACTAAAACGGTCGTACCCAGCTTATTGATGCGTTTGAGCAAATCCATGATTTCGTAAGAGCGCTGCGGATCCAAATTGCCGGTCGGTTCGTCAGCAATGATCATGCTGGGGTTATTGACCAGCGCACGGGCAATAGCCACACGCTGTTGCTCGCCGCCGGACAGTTCCGCAGGCAGGCTGTTTTCCTTCCCCTCCAGGCCAACCAGCTTCAGGATGTAGGGAATCCGTCTGCGGGTCTCTCGAGCGGAACATCCCACAGCACGCATGATGAAGGACAAATTCTCCCAAACGGTCTTTTTCTCAATCAGCCGGAAGTCCTGAAAAATCACGCCCAGCGTGCGGCGCATAAGAGGAATCTGTCTGGGGCGCATATTATCCAGTGAGAACCCATTGACCATCATCCGTCCCTCGGTAGGATAGACCTCACCGGTAATGAGCTTGATGATGGTGGATTTGCCGGACCCGGAGGGCCCCACCAAAAACACAAATTCGCCGTCATCAATGCGTAAATTCACGCCTTTGAGCGCCTCGGTCCCGTTTTCGTATTCCTTATGAATGTCAATCAACCGAATCATGTTCCGCTTCACCTAACCATTCTGTTTGCCGGGACAAACATCATCGCCCAGCCACCTTACTCTGCTTTTTAGTGTACCATATTATCGGTATTATGTAAATGACATTTTTCGTGGACGTCCTCCCGTTTTCTTCAATCATCACCCTGACTCAACCGCTTTTATAAAAAAATTGCCGTCCGAACATACGGACGGCAATTTGATTTTTCTCAGGACTCGATGCCACGGGAAATGAGATATTTCTTGACCATCAGCGCCACCTTGAATGTGATAGCGTCGTCAAACTCACGCAGGTCCAGGCCGGTAAGCTTTTTAATCTTCTCCAGGCGGTAGACCAGCGTGTTGCGGTGGACGAACAGGCGGCGGGCGGTCTCAGACACGTTCAGGTTGTTCTCAAAGAACTTGTTGATGGTCAACAGGGTCTCGGCGTCCAGTGCGTCGATGGGGTTCTTCTTGAACACCTCCTGCAGGAACATCTGACACAGGGTGGTGGGCAGCTGATAAATCAGACGGCCGATGCCCAGGTTTTCGTAATTGATGATACCTTTTTCGGTCTCGAACACCTTGCCCACATCAATGGCAACACCGGCCTCCTTAAAGGCACGGCCCAGGTCACGGATGTGGCCAACGATGGTACCGATACCGATGACCACCTTGACATTCAGCTCCTGGCTGACTGCATCAGACACCTGCTTGGCAATCTTGTGCAGATCCTTGCTGTCAGCATTGTCATTCAGCTGCTTAATCAAAACCACATCCGTCTCGTTCAGAGAGATGACAAAGTCGGCGGCACGATCCGGGAACAAGGTATACAGAAAGTCGATAATGCCGGGGTCGGCAGTGCTCACCTGACGAATGAGGAAAGCGGCACGGGGTGCCTCGGCAGCCAGATGCAGTTCCTTGGCACGGGCGTAGATGTCGCCCAGCATGATGTTATCGGAAATGATGTTCTTGATAAAGGCAGCACGGTCGTGCTTTTCCTCGTAATAGGTCTTGGCACTGTTGATGGCCACGGCGGCCATCGCACACAGGGCGGCAGCCATACTGTCCTCACCCTGAACAAACACCGCATACTCAAACTGGGAACCCAAGCCGGACAACGGGCGGAAGCTCTTGCCCTGGAAATAGCCAAGACCACCCTCATCGGCACCGAGCACTGCCTCCACTGCGCCGGACATCTGCTCGCCCATCAGTGCAAGCTCGCTGCAGGCCACGACAACACCGTCTGCGTCAATAACGCCGATCGTGCGATCCACATTTTCTTTCATTTGGAGAATAAGGCTCTGAAAAATTCTGTTGGCCATATCGGTCCCCTCCACAATCTTCAATATAAACCATATTATAATGGGTCAACCGCCACCTTGGCAAGAGTTTTTTTCGTTTTTTTGTGAAAAATGCCGAAAAATGTCAATTCACCGGCTTCACAGTCGCCCTCAGCCACTCTGTTTCTTCATCACTCAGCGATCGCCAGTCACCTGGCTTCAGCTGCTCGTCCAGCTTCAGCGGCCCCATAGACAGCCGCTTCAGTTCCAAAACCGGCTTTCCGCAATGAGCAAGCATCCGCTTAACCTGGTGAAATTTCCCCTCCCGCAGGGTAACAAGACAGCAGCTGCCGCCCTCCAGAGGCTGTAGTTCTGCCGGCAGGCAGACAAGTCCGTCGTCCAGCACCATGCCGCTGCGAAATGCTGCCACATCCTCTTCGTTGACACAACCGTCCACCCGGGCAAGGTATCGTTTGTCCACGTGACTTTTGGGCGCAAGCAGTCGATGCGCCAGTTCCCCATCATCGGTCAGCAGCAAAAGACCGGTGGTGTCCTTGTCCAACCGTCCCACGGGAAATAGCCCCCTGCGCTGCAGCGGCTTGTCCAAAAGGTCCAGCACCGTCTGCTGGCGCTTGTCCTCGGTGGCCGACAGCATCCCCGCCGGCTTATTCATCATAATATACACAAACTCCTGCAGGCACACAGGTACACCGTCCACCTCAAGCAACTGCTCCGGGGCGCACTTTTGTTCCGGCTTTCCTGCGGGCACACCATCCACACGCACTCTTCCCTGCCGCACCAGTTCTTTCACCTGACTACGGCTCCACTGCCCTGTGGACGCCAGCAGCTTGTCAAGTCGCTCCATATTCGCACTCCCTTCTGACTTTTTCCTGTATTGTATCATATTTTCCTCCGGTTGAACATAGCCTTTAGCAGTACCCAAGAAGGAAGGAGAAATGTGCTTTGCTGATCGTTACCGCCAAATTGTCCCGGCGCAAGCTGGCTTTGTGGAGCGCTGTCGTGGTGGGTCTTGTTTGCTGTGCGCTGTTGCTGACCTCCGGCAGCAGTCTGCCCACCCTGGGTTCGGGGGACCCTGCAAATCCAAAGGGCATCAAAACCAACGCCGACCGCATCCAATTCCTGTCCAACTACGGCTGGCAGGTGTCTCCGGACCCAATTGCTGTGGAAGAGCTGCTGGTTCCCGAAGTATTTGACGACAGCTATCGGGAATATCTGGCCCTGCAATCCGGTCAGGGTTTTGATCTCACCGCCCTTGCCGGCAAATGTTTGAAACGCTACACATATCAGATCACCAACCACCCCACCGGTGAGCAAACTGTACACGCAAATCTGCTGGTGCACAAAAACACCGTGGTGGGCGGCGAGGTGTTCTCCCCCACCATCGACGGCCTGTTCCATGGTCTTGCCATGCCAACCTCATAAAAGTCGGCCCCGGAGGACGTTTCCTCCGGGGCCGGCTTTTATGTTGGTTTATTTTTGCACCATGTGCACGTTGATGTGATCGTAGGTCATCTCCACTCCAGCCGCATCAAAGGCAGGCTTCAGCTTGTCCATCATATCAAAGTACACGTTCCAGTAATCTCCGGCATTACACCACACACGAACGGTGTATTCAATGCTACTGGCGCCGTAGTTGGACACCCGCACGAAGGGTTCGGGTTCGCCGAGAATACGGCTGTCGGCTGCAATCAGCGTACGGATGGTCTGCTTGACCGTTTCCACATCCGACTCGTAAGCCGCAGTCACTTTAATATCCACCCGGCGGGTGGTGTTCCCGTTGTAGTTGGTAATGCGGGAGGCCGCCACATCGCTGTTGGGGATGTGGACTACCTTGTTGTCCGGGGTAACCAGCGTAGTATAGGCAAGACCCACAGTCTTCACGGTACCCCCGGTTGCCCCGACCTCCACATAGTCACCGGCAGCAAAGGGCTTGCTGACCAGCAGTTGGATCCCGCAGGCGAGGTTTGCCAGTGTGTTCTGCAAAGCCAGAGAAACCGCCAGGCCCGCTACACTCAGCAGAGCGACCAGGCTGGTCACGTCCACACCCAGGCTGCTGAGAATAACCAGTGCCGCCACAAAGTACAGTATCACCCGCAGGCCGGTCTTCAAAAAGCCCTGCAGCGCACCATCCAGGCGACTCTTGCCCAGCACCTTGGCAATCACGCTGCTGATGATCCTGACCGCCACCACACACACCAGCACGGTAAACAGCACCCGCAGGATGGTAGGCAGCGACAATACAAGGGAGAATCCGGCAAAGGCCGAACCAACCCCGCTGATAGCCTGATTTACGTCCATACTTGTTTCCTCCTTTGTTTATTCAACACCCATGTGTTTCTTCAGACAATTGAAAGTTTCCTCGCTCAAAGCGTGCTCCATGCGGCAGGCATCGTTGGCGGCCACCCAGGGGGACACGCCAAGACTTGTCAGCCAGTTGGTCAGCAGGTTGTGCCGCTCGTACATCGTACGTGCCACCCGCTCCCCCTGTTCGGTCAGGGTGATGGTGCCGGAGCGCTCCATCTCAATGTAGCCGTCGGTGCGCAGGATGGACATAGCACGACTCACCGACGGTTTGGAGAAGCCCAGCTTCTGGGCCACATCGATGGAACGAACCGTCCCTTTCTCCTGCTGCAGGATCAAAATCGCCTCCAGATAGTCTTCACCGGATTGATGCAGATGCACAGGCTCACCTCATTTCCCGTAATGGACATTCCCTTTGCGCACCTTGGCGCGTAAAGGGAATGTAGTTGTTACATGGTCTTCAATTGCTCTTCCAGCTTGGCAACCAGCTCGGCCAGCGTCGCCGCACGCTCTTTCTCCGCATTCACCACATTGGCGGGCGCCTTATTGACAAAGCCGGGGTTGGACAGCTTGGCGTTGAGTTTAGCCAGCTCGTCGGAGTTCTTCTTCAGTTCCTTCTCGATGCGAGCCTTCTCCTTCTCCAGGTCCACCAGCTCACCCATAGGAATGAACAGCTGGGCAACAGGGGTCACAACCACCACCTGACCGGCGGCATCAGGCGCCTGATCGGCGGCAACGATGGTCACCTCACTGGCGTAGCCAAGCCGTTTGAGGAACGGGACTCCGGCGGCAAACACGTCCTGCTGGGCGGTAGCCACGGTCAGCTGCGCCTTCTTGGAGGGAGGCACGTTCATCTCGGCACGGCGGGTACGGATGGCACGGATGGCGTCCATGACCTGCTCCAGCGCCTTCTCCTCGGCGGCAAAGTTCAACTCCTCACGGTACTCGGGCCACTTCTGCAGCATAAGGAAGTCACCCTCGTGGGGCAAAGCCTGCCAAATTTCCTCGGTTATAGAGGGCATGAAGGGGTGCAGCAGCTTGAGAATCTCGGTCAGCACATAGCACAGCACCTGCTGGGCACGAACCTTGCTGTCCTCGTCCTCACCCTGCAGGCGGGACTTGGTCAGTTCGATGTACCAGTCGCAGTAGCTGTCCCAAATAAAGTCGTAGACCTTCTGTGCGGCAACACCCAGCTCGTAACGGTCCATGTTTTCGGTCACGTCGGGGATCAGGCTGTTGAGCTTGGACAGGATCCACTTATCCTCCAGCTCCAGCTTCTCGGGCAGCTCACACTTGTCGATGGTCAGGTTCATCATCAGGAAGCGGCTGGCGTTCCAGATCTTGTTGGCAAAGTTACGCATGGCCTCGCACCGCTCGGTGTAGAAGCGCATGTCGTTGCCGGGGCTGTTGCCGGTGACCAGATTGAAGCGCAGGGCGTCGGCGCCGTACTTGTCGGCAATCTCCAGGGGATCGATACCGTTGCCCAGAGACTTGGACATCTTGCGGCCCTTGTCGTCCCGGACCAGGCCGTGGATAAATACGGTGTGGAAGGGGGGCATCTTGGTCTGCTCGCAGGCGGAGAAGATCATACGGGCCACCCAGAAGAAGATGATGTCATAGCCGGTGACCAGAACGTCGGTGGGGTAGAAGTACTTCAGATCCTCGCTGTCCTCGGGCC
>JAZSAQ010000008.1:0-14360 GCA_045601985.1 Lawsonibacter sp.
CTCTGTTCTGTGGTGTGACCAACTGCCCTATAGCCTCCATCCTGCTATCTGTGGAGCTGTTCGGCGGACAGGGGCTGCCCCTGTTTGCCCTTGCCTGTGCAGTGGCCTATATGACCTCCGGCTATCACGGCCTGTACAGCGAGCAGAAAATCATGTACTCCAAATTCCGCACCGAATGGGTGGGGAAGAACGCCCATTAAAGAGCATGAAAAAGACGCTTCCCGTCGGGAAGCGGCTTTTTTACAGCTTGAATATGATGCCCACAAGGGCGGCGGCAGCGATGAACACGATGGGGTGCAGCTTGCCCAAAGCCTTGATCTTCATGACCAGGAATACGGCCAGCGTCAAAATTGCCAGAGGCCAGCTGAAGGAGAGGGTGTGCTGCGCCGTGCCGCCCATAGCTACCAGCACGTCCAGCGCAACCTTCAGGCCTGCCGAGGCAATCAGCGCAGTGGAGGCCGGACGCAGTCCGTAAAACACGCTGTCCACGGTTTTGGACTGGCGGAATTTCTGCAGGAAACCGGCAATCAGGATAATGACGAGGATAGAGGGGGTGATCAGACCCAAAGTGGCAATGACTGCGCCGGGGATGCCGCTGAGCTGAAAGCCCACATAGGTGGCCATGTTGACCCCGATGGGGCCGGGAGTAGACTCGGATACGGCGATCATGGTGGTCAGGTCGGCGGGGGAGAACCAGCCGGTGGCGCTACCCATGGACTCCAGGAACGGGATGGTGGCAAGGCCACCGCCCACAGCGAACAGGCCTATCTTGAAAAACTCGAAAAACAGCTGCACAAGCAGAGGGATCATGCCTGCTCACCTGCCTTTCCGTGCTTGACAAGCCGGCGGATGAGCCAGCCGACGAGACCGGCCACCACCACAAGGGTGACCGGGGACAGACCGAACACAAAGGCGCATACCAGCACCCCGGCGAAAATGAGCCAGCACCACAAATCTTTCAGGGTGGTTTTTGCCAGCTTGTGTACACTGGAGGCAATCAGTGCCAGCACGCAGGCGTTCACGCCGGTCAGGGCGTGCTGTACCAGCGGGATGTCAGCGAAGCTGGACAGGAATGCGGCAATGACCGTAATAATGACCACGGAGGGGAACACCACGCCCAGGGTGGCAAGAATGCCGCCGGGGATTCCCTTGAGCTTGTGACCGATGAAGGTGGCCAGGTTGACGGCGATGATGCCGGGGGTGCATTGACCAATGGCGTAGTAGTCGGTCAGTTCCTCCGACGTGGCCCACCCTTTTTTGTCCACAACCTCCCGCTGGAGGATGGGCAGCATGGCGATGCCGCCGCCAAAGGTGCACACGCCGATGCGGGCGAAGGTGAGGAACAAATCCAAATAGATGTTCAAATCAGCACTTCCTTGCTCGTGAGTTTACTGCGCATATCATACCCCAAATGGTTGGGGTTTGCAACAGGGGAGAAGAAAAATTACCGCCTCTTGACCACGGGGGTGCAGTTCCTTTATAATTGGACAAACGGAACATGAAAGGAGGTGTCCCCGGCTGTGAACATCGCATTCTATACCCTTGGCTGCAAGGTCAACCAATATGAAACGCAGGCGCTGGAGCAGGAGTTTGTCCGGCGGGGTCACGTCCTGGTCGATTTTGAAGGTCCGGCGGATATCTACGTCATCAACACCTGTTCGGTCACCGCTGTCAGCGACAAGAAGTCCCGGCAGGTCATTCGCCGTGCCCGGAAGGAGAACCCCGACGCCGTAGTGGCCGTGTGCGGCTGCTATCCTCAGACCCACCCCGACGATATGGACGGTTTGGGGATCGACCTTGTGGGCGGCACCGGGGACCGACTGGCCTTTGTGGAGCTGACCGAGCAGGCGGCCACGGAGCGCAGGCACATCACCGCCCTGGATGATGCCTTTGCCCGCACCGAGTTCGAGGTGCTGCCCGCCGGCGGTCTGGAGGGGCGCACCCGTGCCATGCTGAAGGTGGAGGACGGATGCGTCAATTTCTGCTCTTACTGCATCATTCCCTACGCCCGTGGGCGTATCCGCTCGCTGCCGTTGGAAACGGCGTGTCGGCAGGCGGCCCAGCTGCAGGCGAAGGGTTACCGAGAGATCGTGCTGACGGGCATCGAAATTTCTTCCTGGGGTCGGGATCTAAAGACCGGGGAGGATTTGACAGACTTGGTGGAGGCCATCTGCGCCGCCGCCCCGGAGTGCCGCATCCGGCTTGGCTCTTTGGAACCCCGGACGGTGACGGAGACCTTCTGTGCCCGGTTGGCTAAACTTGATAATCTCTGTCCCCACTTCCACCTTTCCTTGCAGTCGGGGTGCGACAGTGTGCTTGTACGCATGAACCGCAAATATGATACCGCCCGCTATCTGCAATCGGTGCAGCTGCTGCGGCAATACTTCACCGACCCCGCCATCACCACCGACCTGATCGTGGGCTTCCCAGGGGAAACAGAGGAGGAATTCGGGCAGACACTGGACTTTATCCGCACCTGCGCCTTTTCCGCCATGCACGTGTTTCCGTACTCCAGGCGCCCGGGTACACCGGCGGCAAAAATGCCCGATCAACGGTCCAACGCCGTGAAGGCACGGCGGGCCAACGTTGCTGCGGCGGTGGCGGCGGAGATGGAGGACGCTTACCTGAACCGCTTTGTGGGGCGCACCGTCCCGGTGCTCTTCGAGGAGGAGCGGGAGGGACTGTGGCGTGGACACACACCAAATTACATCCCCGTGGCGGTGGAGGGGGACGGTCTGCACAATCGGGTAGCAGACGTCTGCCTGACCCGGATGGAAAACGCAGTCGCCTACGGAGAATTGGTATAAAAAAGCTGCACAGGCAACCACCTGTGCAGCTTTTCCTATGTCATTGGTCGGTATCCACCGAAATGTTGGCGATGCCGTGCTGTTCAAACTCGGCGATGTAGGTCTCCATACGGCTGGTCAGCTCGGCATAGTTGCTCTCGTCGATGGGGGGATCGTCCATATCACGGCGGGCGAGTTCCTCGGCCAGGATGTCGAAAAACACGTTGCTCTCGTATTCGGCGATGGCCTCGTGAATGCCGCCCTCGGCAAAGGCACGGGAGGGGATGACCTCGCCCTGATAGAGTTCTGCTAACGTAGGCATGCCTTCAATGGCGGCACGGGCGAAGAGGAGGGATTCCACCTCGTCGTAATCGGCAAAGCGGTTCTCGCCCCGGGTGGCGTTCAGGATCCAGTTGCCGATGTACACCATATCCAGCAGACGGCGGAATTGCTTGTTGGTCAGTTCGATTTTCATGGCATTCACCTGCCTTTTTGGGATTTGAGGTCTATATTATAGGAAACCTGTCGGTTTGTCAAATGGTCGGGAGCAAAACTGTGTGGAAAATACCCCTTGTTTTTCCGCTGAAAATACTATATTGTATAGCAAGAGTTTCCGATGTATAATACCCCTGTATGCACCAAAGGAAAGGAGGCCTCGGTATGGCACAGGAAGTTATGATCAGCGTCAAAGGCATCCAGCAGTTTGACGCCATGGATAAGGACAGCATCGAGTTGGTCACCCGGGGCAGCCTGGACCGGGACGGAGGCGTGCTTACCCTGCGGTATGAGGAGAGTGAGCTGACCGGACTGGAGGGAACCATGACCACCATTCAGGTGGAGCCGGAGCGGGTCACCATGCTGCGCACCGGTCAGGTGAACACCCAAATGGTGTTTCAGGAGGGGCGGCGCCATCTTTCCATGTACAATACACCTTATGGCGCCATGACCGTGGGTGTGAATACCCGCCATCTGTACGCCGAATTGGGTGAGGACGGCGGCGAGATCGAAATCGACTACAACATCGAGATCGACCACACGGTTACCGGGCGGAACGTATTCCGCATCAACGTGAAAAAAGTGCCCGCCGGCGCAAATATCCCCAGTTAAACGGAAAAAACATCTGAAAAGGTGATGGAATTATGAGTAATATGATCCAACTGGCCAAGGAGCAGGTGGCCGCCCTGACCGCCGCCGCTTACGAGAAAGCCGCTGCTGCCGGAACGTTGCCTGCCGGTGCCGAGGTGAAGGCCACCATCGAGATCCCCAAGGACACCGCCCACGGCGACTACGCATCCTCCTTTGCTATGGCGGGTGCAAAGGCACTGCACATGGCACCCCGTGCCATTGCCCAAATCATCGTGGATAATTTGGAACTGGAGGGCAGCTTCTTCGACAAGGTGGAGATCGCCGGCCCCGGTTTTCTGAACTTCACCCTGGGCGCCAAGTGGTACGGCGACGTGCTGGCCGCAATCGAGGCCGAGGGGGCCGACTACGGCGCCACCGATGAGGGCGCCGGTCGCAAGGTGATGGTGGAGTTCGTCTCCGCCAACCCCACCGGCCCCATGCACATGGGCAATGCCCGTGGCGGCGTGTTGGGCGACACCCTGGCCAACGTGCTGGCCAAGGACGGCTGCGACACTTGGAAAGAATTTTATGTGAACGATGCCGGCAATCAGATCCACAAGTTTGCTGTGTCCATCAACGCCCGCTATATGCAGCTGATTTTGGGTGAGGACGGCTTTGCGTTCCCCGAGGAAGGCTACCACGGCGATGATATCAAGGCTTTGGCCAAGGCCATCTTCGAGCAGAACGGCGACAGCTGGAAGGATCTGCCTGAAGAGGAACGGCTGGACCGCATGGCAGAGTACGGCCTGAAGGTCAACATCCCCAATATGCAGGCTGACCTGCGCCGCTACGGCATTGAGTACGACCAGTGGTTCTTTGAGTCCGAGCTGCACGACAGCGGCTACGTGGCCGAGACTGTGCAGATGCTGACCGACAAGGGCTGGACCTATGAAAAGGACGGTGCTTTGTGGCTGGACACCACCCACCTGCTGAAGGACAAGTTCATGCGGGAGGGCAAGACCCAGGAACAGGTGGACAAGCTGGATCTGAAGGATGACGTTTTGCGCCGTGCCAACGGCTTCTACACCTACTTCGCCGCCGACATCGCTTACCACCGCAACAAGCTGGACGTGCGTGGCTTTGACACCGCCATCAACATCTGGGGTGCCGACCACCACGGTCATGTGGCTCGTCTGCAGGCGGCGTTGGACGGCCTGGGGCTGGACGGCTCTCACCGCCTGGTCATCGTGCTGATGCAGCTGGTCAACCTGCTGCAGGACGGCAAGCCCGTGCGTATGTCCAAGCGCTCCGGCAAGGCCATCGCCCTGCACGATCTGCTGGATGAGATCAGTGTGGATGCCGCCCGCTACTTCTTCAATTCCCGGTCCTCTACCACGCCGCTGGACTTCGATCTGGATCTGGCCGTGCGTCAGGACAGTGAGAACCCCGTTTACTACGTACAGTACGCCCACGCCCGCATCTGCTCCCTCATCGCCAACCTGGCTGCCGAGGGTGAGAATGTTGTAGCTGCGGCCGATATTGATGCCGCTGTGCTGACCGATCCCGCCGAGCGGGCGCTCATCAAGGCCCTGTCCCAGCTGCCCGATGAGATCCACCAGGCGGCCAAGACCTACGATCCCAGCCGTATCAACCGCTATCTGGTGTCCCTGGCCGGTGACTTCCACCGCTTCTATAACGCCTGCCGTATTAAGGGTGAGGAGCCTGCGGTGCTGGCTGCCCGCCTGAAGCTGGCCGACAGCGTGCGCAATGTCATTGCCAACTGCCTGACCCTGCTGGGCGTTGCCGCTCCCGAGAAAATGTAAACAGGAACCAAGCGGGTCTGCGTATGCAGACCCGCTTTTTAATTGTGAATAGTGTGTAAAAGCAGGTGGAAACGGGAAATTCCCCTTGCAACCGGGACACATATCCTGTATAATACAAAGAGTTGATTACCCAGCGCAAACCCCAACAAATGAGAGGAATGAAACAACATGAGTGCATCCCGTGAAAAGAAGTCCCGCCAGACCAAGGCGGAAGAACTGACTGAAAAGCAGCTCAAGGCTGCGCAGGAGGCTGCTGCCGAAAAGCGCAAAACCATTACCTACACCGTCATCGGTGTGGTGTGCGCCGTGCTGGCGGCCGCCCTGCTGATTTGGAACTCCGGCCTGTTCCAGAACCGTGCCCCCGTGGTGACCATCGACGGCGAGGGCTTTACCGCCACCGAGGTGAGCTACCACTACAACCAGGTCGCAAACCAGTATTTTTATGATGCGATCCAAGGCCTGAACAGCTACGATTATCAGAAGGATCCTGCCGAGCAGATCTACGACGAGACCACCGGCAAGACCTGGCACGACCTGTTCGTGGATGAGGCAATTACCTCCCTGACTCAGGTGAAGGCCCTGTGCGACAAGGCCGAAGCCGACGGCGTGAAGCTGTCTGCCGAGGGTAAGGCGCAGGTTAAGAGCAACGTGGCCTCTCTGTACAGCACTGCTGCCACCAACGGCTACAGCTCCGTTGCCTCCTACCTGAAGGCGGCCTATGGCCCCGGCATGAGCACGGGTGCCTATAAGCAGATGCTGTCCGATACCATTTTGGCCAGCGAGGTGGTCGCCAACTACGCCGATACTCTGACCTACACCGATGAGGAGATCGAGAAGTACTACACCGAGCACGCCGAGGAGCTGGACCTGTACAGCTACTCCTTCGTCAAGTTCGCCGGCACGCCCGAGGCCAAGACCGATGAGGCTGGCAACAAGGTCGACCCCACTGACAAGGAAAAGGCCGACGCCGAGGCCCAGGCCTACACTAAGGGCGAGGCGTTCCGTGTTAAGCTGGCTGCCGGTGGCGACTTTGCCGAGCTGAAGGCCGAGCTGGCTGAGGACAAAACCGTTACCGCCTATGAGGATGTGACGGCTTCCGGCATGACCATCATGACCGCTCTGGACGGTTGGATGAAGGAAGATGGCCGCAAGGTCGGCGACGTGGGTCTGGTCAAGCTGGAGGCTGACACCTACGTGGTCAAGTTCTTGGGCCGTGAGCGCAACAACGAGCTGCCCGGCGACGTGCGTCACATCCTGGTGGCTGCCGAGCAGGACGAGGGCGCTACCGAGCCTACCGAGGCACAGTACGAAGCCGCCAAGGTGAAGGCGGAAGAGATGCTGGCCAACTGGCAGGCTGCCGGCGCTACTGAGGAGAGCTTTGCCGAGCTGGCTAAGAAGGAAAGCGCCGATCCCGGCTCCGCTGCCAACGGCGGTCTGTACGAGGGGGTGTCCTCCTCCACCGGCTTTATCGAGGAGTTCACCAACTGGGTTATCGACCCCGAGCGTGAGGTGGGCGACACCGGTATCGTGAAGAACACCCTTAGCTCTACCAAGGGCTGGCACATCCTGTACTACAGCGGAAAGGGCGAGCCCGTGTGGAAGACCACCGTGGAGACCGCTCTGTCCACTGAGGCTGTGGAGTCCTGGATGAACGAACTGACTGCCAACGCTCAGGTAGAGCGTCTGGAGGCTCTGGCAAATATCTAAACCAACAGAATGAAAGAGAGGCAAGCCTGCGGCTTGCCTCTCTTTTTTATTTGTTGTTTTTGCGCTTTTTGTAGCGGTCCTCTTCACTATAGATGCAGCCGCAGTACTTTTGCATATACATCCCATGCTCCCGGGCGAAGTCCTGCCCATCCCGGAACAGGGGGCGGAAGTCCCGATACAGAAACTCCACTCCATACTGTTCTGCCGCCTTGCGGGCGATGGCACAGATGGCCTCGTGATCCTGATAAGGGCTGATGAGCAAGGAGGT
The DNA here is from genome assembly GCA_045601985.1 of Lawsonibacter sp. GTDB lineage: Bacteria > Bacillota > Clostridia > Oscillospirales > Oscillospiraceae > Lawsonibacter. The sequence continues at coordinate 7,650 of JAZSAQ010000008.1, forward strand.
AGTGAAGGCAGAAAACCCGTTCTCGGCGGCGTATTTGGCGGTGGCTTCCATCCGGCAGCGATAGCAGTAGCCGCAGCGGTGCTCCGGGTCGGCGGCAACAGCAGACAGGAACGGACGCAGATCGTAGGTGCCGCCGATGACCAGCTTCATACCGATCTCCTTGGCGTAGTCCTCCAGCGTGTGCTTGCGGGACTGGTACTCCGTGTAGGGATGGATGTTGGGGTTGTACCAAAACCCAACGGGCTCGATGCCCTCGTCACGCAGGGCGGCGATGGGGCGGTTGGCGCAGGGGGCGCAGCAGATGTGCATGAAAACCTTTTCCACAGTACTCACTCCGGTCGAATTATGTCGGTAGTCAAATTATGCTTCAGGGCATAGGCAAGGGTGCTGGCGGTTCCGCCGCTGGGGATTCCATCGTACAGGGCGATGATGCGGCAGGAACGATCCACCATATAGCGGTTGCGGCGCATCATGCAGTTCCAATCGTAGTTGTGCTGTACCATGGTTTCGAAATCACATTGATCCAGCAGTTCTGCCCGGCGCTGCCGCTCGGCGGCGGGCCAACGGTCTGCCTGGGTTTTACAGGGGACAGCACCCTCCACTGTGACGCCGGGGTGGCGGTCACGCAGTTCAAGAGCCGCACGGCAAAACAGCAGATCGGCACCACGGGCCATGCCGCAGATGAAGTGGCGGCAACCCGCCTCATAGGCCCGATCGAGGGCAGCGGTCAGCTGAGCAAATGCCGCCACGCAGCGGGGGTCGCTCTCGTCCGCCCCCCAGGGCAGCTTGTCCGGCCGATGCCCGGTGAAGCAGCAAGTGTGTTCCCGGTCCATAAGCTGCCCTCCTTTCCGTAATATGAGAGTATTGTAATCCATTCCCGCCGGGAAGTCAACACAAAATAGAACATTCGTTTGACTTTTCGTGTTGAACGGTGTATGATAAGAAAAACGGAAGGAGGGTGCTGGGATGGAACGGGTGATCTTTCACTGCGATTTGAATAGTTTTTTTGCCTCGGTGGAACTGCTGGACCATCCCGAACTGCGCCACCTGCCGGTGGCGGTATGCGGTGACCCGGCGCAAAGGCATGGCATCATTTTGGCTAAGAACGAGCCGGCGAAGGCCTTTGGCGTGCGCACGGCAGAGACCATCTGGCAGGCCAAGCGCAAGTGTCCCGAGCTGGTGCTGTTGCCCTCCCACCACCATCGGTATGAGGAATATTCCAAAAAGGTCAACGCCATTTATGAACAATATACCGACCTGGTAGAACCCTTTGGCATTGACGAAAGCTGGCTGGACGTGACGGGGACGCTGCATCTGTTCGGCGGTGACCCACGTGCTATGGCCGACCGTATCCGGGATCAGATCCGGCAGGAACTGGGGCTGACCGTTTCGGTGGGGGTGTCGTTCAATAAGGTGTTTGCCAAGCTGGGCAGCGACTATAAAAAGCCGGACGCCACCACCGTCATTTTTCGGGAAGACGTGGAGCACATCGTGTGGCCCCTTCCTGTGGGCGACCTTTTATTTGTAGGCAGGGCGGCGGCCAAGGAACTGGAACGCTATGGTGTGACTACCATTGGCCAGCTAGCGGCCTTCAATCGGGACGCCTTGGGGCAGCTATTGGGTCAGCACGGGCTGCAACTGCATGACTATGCCAACGGCGTGGACGAAAGTCCTGTCCGTCCGGCGGGGCAGTATGTGCCGCCCAAGTCGGTGGGCAATGGCATGACGTTTCCACATGATTTGGTGGGGGAGGAGGCGGTGCACTCCGGCATCACGCTGTTGGCTGACTCGGTGGCGCACCGTCTGCGCAGCCACGATTTGAAGTGTACCACAGTGCAGGTGACCATCCGAAGTCCTGAATTCCATGACCTCAGCCGCCAACGGCGGCTGACTGCCCCCACATTTGTGACTGCAGAGCTGACCGAGTGTGCTATGACGCTTGTTCGGGAGAACTGGAATCTGTCGGCGCCTATCCGTGCCATTACCATCACAGCCAGCAACCTGATCCCACGGGAGCAGGCGGCGGAGCAGCTTGACCTGTTTGCCGCCGGGCAGGACACCTGCCGGAGGGATAAACAGGAGCGATTGGGGCATACCCTTGACCAACTCCGCCACCGCTTCGGTGGCGGGGTCATCGGTCCGGCCAGCGGAGTAGAGGGAGAAGACGAACCATATAAAAACCCCTGACCCGATTTGGGTCAGGGGTTTTGTTGTCACATTTCCCGGCGGCCCTCCAGGGCACGCATGAGGGTGGCATCGTCGGCAAACTCCAAATGACTGCCCACGGGGATGCCGTAGGCCAGACGGGTGACCTTGACCTGGAACGGCTTGAGCAGGCGGGAGAGGTACATTGCTGTGGCCTCGCCCTCGGTGTCCGGGTTGGTAGCCATGATGACCTCGCTGATCTCGCCGCCGGCTACACGCTCCACCAGCGACTTGATGTGCAGATCGTCGGGGCCTACGTGGTTCATGGGGGAGATGACGCCGTGCAGTACGTGGTACAGACCGTTGTACTCCCGGGAGCGCTCCATGGCGATGACGTCCTTGGCCTCGGCCACCACGCAGATGACGCTGCTGTCACGGCGGGAGCTGGAACAGATGGAACAGGGACCGTCGCCCTGGGTCAGGTTTTGACACACGGGACAGCAGTGGATGGCCTTTTTTGCCTCGGTAATGGCTCGGGCGAAGTTGGCGGCCTCATCCTCGGTCAGGGACAGAACGTAGAAGGCCAGTCGTTGGGCGGACTTGGTTCCCACGCCGGGCAGGCGGGCAAACTGTTCCACCAGAGCCTCAAGGGCGGGGGGGAAGTGTTGCATAGTGAAACCTCCGACGAGTAAGAGTGTGGGATATCAGCCACGCAGGGTGCGGATAGCTGCCTCAATATCGGGGGCGCCGTAAACGGCGGAGCCAGCCACCAGCACGTTGGCACCGGCCTCGATGACCAGGGGAGCGGTGTCGGGGGCGATGCCGCCGTCTACCTCCAGCTCGCAGGCGGGATTATACTTGTTGATGATCTCGCGTACCTCACGGATGGTGTCCAGCTGGGCGGGCATGAAAGCCTGACCGCCGAAGCCGGGCTCCACAGTCATGACCAGAACCAGGTCCAAATTCTCGATGTAGGGCAGGATGGCCTTGGGGGAGGTGATAGGACGCAGGGCGACGGCCTTTTTTACCTTGCACTCGTCCATGATGCGCAGTGCCTCGGCGATGCGGGTGGGGTGGTCTGCCTCCAGGTGGATGGACAGCAGGTCGGCGCCGGCCTTGGCGAACTGCTCCACGTAGCGCACGGGCTTTTCGATCATCAGATGCACGTCCAGGAACATATCGGAGCACTGGCGCAGGGATTTGACCACGGGCATACCGATGGACATATTGGGCACGAAGGCGCCGTCCATCACGTCCACATGGATGTAGTCGGCGGTGGCGATTTTCTTGACATCGCGCTCCAGATTGGCGAAGTCGGCGGAGAGGATAGAGGGGGCAATCTTGATCATGGTAATGCTTCCTTTCGTTATATAGGTGGCCGGACAAGGCGGGCCGGCATAGGATACAGGGCGCAGACAGTTGAGGTGCACCCCAACGGTGACGTCGGGAAACGGGCAGCTCCGGGTCAACCCACGGACCGCCCTGCAGCCCGCACAGACCGGCAGTCTGCTGCGCTTGAGATACCCGGCTGTCGGGGCAAGTGCCCCGACGGCCGGGAGATGTCCGGAAACGATTTCTAACAATAGATGATACGCTCACGGCAGGGAAAAGTCAATTGTTTCAGACCTTAACCTGTGTGATTTTTGCCGAAAACCCGGTCATAGGTGATGTGTTCCATGCTCCGGGCAAAGGGGGCAATGGACTCGGTCAGCTCCATGCCCAGACGGACATTGTAGATAGGGGTGACGGAGTAGAAGTCACGCAGCAGCTCCATGTAGGGGGTGCGGGCCATGCCGGTGGACAGGGCCACGGTATTCAGCAAGTTATAGTCGCTGATGCGGTTGCCGGTGCGGCTGTCAAACAGGCCGGTGTCCAGCTGGCGGTTGGAGTAGATGAGAAACGGGGTGGAATACATCTTGGACAGTTCCTCCGCACTCAGACCGTCGTAGGTAGTGAACAGACCGCTTTCGGTATAGGCAAGGTAGTTGCTGCCCAAGGTGGGCAGATGGTCGCCGAAAAAGACCAGGAGGGTGGGACGCTGGCGGGCGTCGATCCATTCGGCCAGAGCACCCAGCATCTTGTCCGCATCGTGCAGACCCTGGGTATATGTGGTCAGTGCGGTCAAGGCGGGTTCGCTGAGCAGGTCGTTTTCCACCTCGACCTGCATAAGAGCGGGGTCGATGCCGTCGTAAGGCTGGTGGTTCTGCATGGTGATGGCAAACAGAAACAGGGGCTCCTGTGTGTTGTCGGCGCAGTGGGTAATGGCACGCAGGGTGGTTTCGTCGGTGATAAACCCACGCTTGTGTTCGGTGTAAACGGTGTCGGCAATTTCCTCCTGACCCCAGAACTGGTCAAATCCAATGTCATCGTAGGCACTGCTGCGGGCGTAGAAGTGCTTGTTGTAGGGGTGCATGGCCACGGTGGTGTAGCCGGCATCCCGGTAGTTGGACACATAGGTGGAGATGGGATGGGACACATAGCGGTACGGGGTGGGGATGCTGGGGACGTAGTCACAGGTCAGGCCGGTCAGCACACCGAACTCGGGCCGGACCGTGCCGCCGCCGATGGCGGTGGTGTACAGACTGCCGCTGATGGTGTTGGGGTGTTCCAACAGCCGGTCGTAGTTGGGCAGCGGATTTTGCGAGAAGGTGGTGCCCGGCAGGGTGCGGGCGTCGAAAAAGCTTTCGCTGAGAATAACGATGACGTCGAACAGTTCGGCATTTTCATCGGCGGGGACGGCCGAATAGTCCGCCAGCATGGTCTGCACCGTGTCGGCATCGTACCCCTGTGGTTGCTGCACGTTCAGGCTAAGGAAGTTGATGGTGAAGGCACCCACAAAGCCGTTGGCATTATAGTTTGAGCTTTGCAGTGCGGAGTCGAAAATCGACATATTGAATTTGTTTAACATAACATCGGCGCGGTCAATGTTCGAGCAGGGGATCCACGCCAGCACGCACAGAAGTACCGCAGCGGGCAGACGGACGAACCACCGCAGGGGAAGACGGATATCGGTCAGGGCAGAATAGACCGTCCAAAGCAGTAAAATCAAGCAAGAGACCCAAAACAACGCCGGCAGATCGCCGCTAAGAAACTGGGACAACTCCCCGGCGTGGGTCACCATAGAGATGTCCTGCGGGGTGAAGTAGTCACCGTTCAGGGCCACCTTTGTGAAGTTTACATAAGAACACACAACGGAGGTCAGGCCAAGCACCGTCGTGACGATCCATACCCGACGGCACAGCAGCAGCAGAACGACGGTCAGAAACGCCATCACCAGCACTTCAAAGCACAGCGAACCGGGGAAGTTCCGCCAAAAGCCGATCAGCAGCATACCGTGACCGCTGAAGTTCATGTAGTCCATCAGCATCAGGCACAGAATGCAGAAGAAGGGCAGGCCCACCCACGCCAGCACCCGGGGGAGTTTCCGGGTGCGAAGAACGGTCAGGATGGTATGAAGTTGTTCACGAAACTTGCCCATGGGCGCACCTCTTTCGGTCGGATATTCAGACTAAATTTCATTATAACAGAAAATGAGGGGAAATGCAAACGTATGCGAACGTATGAATTTGTTGTTTGCCGGGAAAAACGGACAAGCTTTTCGGCTACGAAACATTGACAATCACGGCCAAAACGGATATTATTGTCTTCAATCGTATTCAAGGAGTGAATGCAATGAAAAAGACCTTTGTGAACAAGGGGCAGCTGGAGGCTATCGCCGCCGAATACCCCACCCCCTTTTATCTCTATGACGAGCAAGGCATCCGGGAGAATGCCCGTCGGCTGAACGCCGCCTTTGCCTGGAATCCCGGCTTTAAGGAGTACTTCGCCGTCAAGGCCACCCCCAACCCCCAGATTTTGAAGATTCTCCGTGAGGAGGGTTGTGGTACCGACTGCTCCTCTCTGACCGAGTTGATTATGTCCGACCGATGCGGCTTCAAGGGCGGGGAGATCATGTTCTCCTCCAACGACACCCCGGCAGAGGAGTTTAAGCTGGCCGCCGAGCTGGGCGCTACCATCAATCTGGATGACATCACCCACATTGATTTCCTGAAGGACACCATCGGCTACATCCCCAAGAAGGTGTGCTGCCGCTACAATCCCGGCGGCGTGTTCACTTTGGGCGAGAGCAAAGAGGGCTTTCAGGTCATGGACAACCCCGGCGACGCCAAGTACGGCATGACCCGTGCCCAGATCTCCGAGGCCTATAAGCGCATGAAGGAACTGGGTGCCGAGGAGTTCGGCATCCACGCCTTCCTGGCCTCCAACACCCTGTCCAACGACTACTATCCCGCTCTGGCCCGCATCCTGTTCCAGCTGGCGGTGGAGCTGAAGGAAGAGACCGGCTGCCATGTCACCTTCATTAACCTGTCCGGCGGTGTGGGTGTGCCCTACCGTCCGGAGCAGAGCGCAAACGACATTGCTGTCATCGGCGAGGGTGTGCGCAAGGCTTATGAGGAGGTTTTGGTTCCTGCGGGCATGGACGATGTGTCCATCTGCACCGAACTGGGCCGCTTTATGCTGGCTCCCTACGGTGTGTTGGTCACCCGTGCCACCCACGAGAAGCAT
>JAZSAQ010000009.1:0-2242 GCA_045601985.1 Lawsonibacter sp.
GGTGATCGAAAAGTGCGGCTTTGCCGAGGTCAAGACCATACCCTACAGGACCCGCATGGGCACGCTGGAGCGATCGGTGGAGGGGATACTGTACAATCCGGTCCCGGGGAATCGATCATAGAAACGGATTCTCTCTTGCGCCATGCACTCTTTCCTGTGGCGACTGATAGTCGCCACTACGGCAGGTCGGCGCTTGTGTCTCACTTTATCAGCAGTCTCGGACGGTTTTCTTCGACACTTTTTGGAGGTTCTTATTGGCTCCTCATGGAAAGAGTGTCAAATGGAACCGTCCCAACGGCATTGAGTTAAGTGTTTTGTGAGGATGACGAAAATGAACTATAAAGTAATTGACAGAGAGACATACTATCGCAAGGGCGTATTTCACCACTTTACGGAAGACTGTAAGTGCTCGACATCAATAACTTCGAGAGTGGACGTAACAGGGCTCGTCACATACTCCAAGAACACAGAGACGAAGTTTTACATCAATTTCCTGTATATTCTTTCGAAGGTTATGAATTCACGCGAAGACTACAGAATGGGATACCTTTGGCAGACAGGTGAGCTGATCTGTTATGACGTAATCAATCCTACGCAGTATGTTTTTCATGAAGATACGGAAACCTGTACGCCTGTGTATACAGAATACGATGAGGATTATGAAAAGTTCTATGCTGCTGCATTGCGTGATGTTGAAGCGGCAAAGAAAACAAGAGAATACGGTCTGGATATGAAGAACCATCCCAACTGGTTTGATGCGTCTTATATATCTTGGCTTTCCTATGATTCACTGCATCTTGAGCTTCCCGATGGGAACCTGTATTTTGCACCGATCATCAATTGGGGAAAATACAGAGAAGAAACCGGCCGACTTGTCATGCCTGTGACCGTTCGTCTGAATCATGCGATTGCTGATGGGTATCTGGTCGCAAACGTGTTTCGCTTACTGGAGAAGGAAATCAATTATTTTGTTGGGCTCTAATCTACAGCTTCCTGCTTATCGACATGTTCCAACGAACGTCCAATGAACAAAAACCGTCCCTATTGACACACAAAATTTGAGAAGCGGAACATATGTTGGAAAGGAAGTCCCTCCCGCGCAGTCGTGTGGGAGGGACCTTCCTTTCGCTGTGCTCTTACGCCAGCACGACCTCGACCTGATGGGTCGCGGGGGCCTTGTCGGCGGGGATGACGTTGCCCTCGAGGGGCTTGCCGTCCACGGTCAGGCTCAGCTTGCCCTTCTCGTCGCCGGCCTTGTTGACGACGTGGATGCTGTAGGTGCTGCCGCGGAACTTGCGCACCAGCTTCAGGTCGGTCAGCTCCTTGGGCAGGCAGGGATCCAGCTTCAGGCCGTCGTAATCCGGCTTGACGCCAAGGATCCCCTGGCTGATGGTGTAGAAGCTCCAGGCCGCGGTGCCGGTCAGCCAGCTGTTCTTGGCCTGGCCGAAGTGGGGCGCGTAGGGGCCGGCCACCATCTGGCTGTAAACGTAGGGCGCGGTATAGTGCAGCTCCTGGTCCTCGATCCAGGCGGGGCAGGTGCGGCGGTAGATGTCGAAGGCCTTGCCGCCGTGGCCCAGGGTCGCCTGGGCCAGCGCGATCCAGGGGTTGTTGTGGCAGAAGATGCCGCCGTTCTCCTTGTATCCCGGCGGGTAGGAGCTGATCTCGCCCAGCTCCAGGTGGTACCGGGTGTAGGGCGGCGTCAGTATCGCCACGCCATGCTCGGAGAGCAGGTGCTTCTCCACGCTGTCCATGGCCTTCTGGGCATAGCCCTCCTTCACGCCCACGCCGGACATGACCACGAAGCCCTGGGGCTCGATGTAGATCTTGCCCTCGTCGCACTCGTGGCTGCCCACCTTGTTGCCGTAGGCGTCGTAGGCGCGCACGAACCACTCGCCGTCCCAGCCGGCGGTCAGCAGCGCCTTTTCCATGTCGGCATACCAGCCGGCCACCTGCTCGGCCTCGTCCGTCCAGCCGTACAGCCGGCACAGGATCTCGTAATCCGGGCACACGCCGGTGAACATGCCGCCGATGAACACCGATTCAGCCGCGCCGGACTCGTTGTTCTCGGTGGTCTGGAAGCTCTCGCCGGGGGTGCTGGAGAAGCAGTTCAGGTTCAGGCAGTCGTTCCAGTCGGCCCGTCCGATCAGCGGCAGGCCGTGGGGGCCGCGGTGCTCCAGCGTGTAGTGGATGCTGCGGCGCAGGTGCTCCATCAGGGGCTGGGCCAGCTTCTCGTCGTTGTCGA
>JAZSAQ010000010.1:0-3279 GCA_045601985.1 Lawsonibacter sp.
ACCTGCCGCATGTAGGTGGATTTGCCCGCCATGTTGGGGCCGGTAATGACGGCGCACAGGTCGGAATTGCCGTCCATGTGGGTGTCGTTGGGAACAAAGGGCGTGCCACGGAGCATCTTTTCCACCACGGGGTGACGGCCCTCCACGATGGTCAGCACGTCGCTGTCGTCCACCTGAGGCATACAGTAGCCGTTGGCAGCGGCCACGGAGGCAAAGCTGCACAGCACGTCCACCTGTGCCACGGCGGCGGCAGACTGCTGAATGCGGGCCACGTGGGCGCACACCTGATCCTTCAGCTGGCAGAACAGCTGATATTCCAGCGCCACCACCTGATCCTGGGCAGACAGGATGGTGTGCTCCAGTTCCTTCAGTTCCTGGGAAATATAGCGCTCGGAGTTAACGGTGGTCTGCTTGCGCACCCACCCCTCGGGCACCAAATCAATTTGGCTCTTTGCCACCTCGATGTAGTAGCCAAATACCTTGTTATAGCTGACCTTCATGTTGCGGATACCGGTCTGTTCCTTGGTTTCCGTCTCCAATTGGGCCAGCAGTTCGCCGCCGTGGTCAATGACGTTGCGCAGGCGGTCCACATCCGCGTTGTAGCCGGGTCGAACGAATTTGCCCTCACGAACCGAGAACGGCGGCTCGTCTACCAGAGCACGGGCCAGCTCTTCCCGCAGCTCGGGCAGGTCGTCCAGTTCCCCCCGCAGGGACTGCAGCAGATTGGAGGCACAACCCTCCAGCAGATTGCGGATGTCGGGCAGCTTGCCAAGACCGTTGGCAAGGGCCACCAAGTCCCGTCCGCCGGCAGAGCCATAAACTACCCGGCCGATAAGCCGCTCCAGGTCGGTGACTTCACGCAGGACGAGAGCCAGTTCCTCCCGGGTGATGATGTCCTCCACCAGATCGCCTACCGCCTGCTGACGGCGACCGATCTGCACCGGGGACAGCAGGGGTCGCTCCATCCAACTGCGCAACAGGCGGCTGCCCATGGCGGTCTTGGTTTTATCCAGCACCCACAGCAGAGAGCCTCGCTTTTCCTTGGCACGTAAGGTTTCCGTCAGTTCCAAAGTTTGCCGGGCGGTCAGATCCAGCTCCATGAACTGACCGGTGGTGTAGTAGTTGAAGTTTGCGATGTAAGAAAGATCGGTCTTTTGGGTTTCGTACAGATAGCTCAAAAGGCCACCGGCGGCGCAGATGGCCGCCCGGTCGTCGGCGGGCAGGCTGTCCTTGCCAAACTGGCGGCAGGTCTGCTCCCATGCGCTGTCGAAATCGAACCGCTCCTGCCCCATCTGCTGGGCGGTGCAGTCAAGGCGTGCGGACAGAAAGTCCCGAAGACCCTCCACCTCCATGGCAGCGGGGGACAAAACAGCCTCCGCCGGGCGATAGCGGCCCAGTTCGTTCTCGATATGTGCAGGCTCATCTGCACCAATAGAGGTAGCATACACCTCACCGGTGGAGATGTCGCACAGGCACAGACCCACACGCTCCCCCTCCGTGCACAGGGCGCAGATGAAGTTGTTTCGGCCCTCCTCCAGCATGGATGCGGCGGTGACGGTGCCGGGCGTGATAATGCGCACAATGTCCCGCTCCACCAACCCCTTGGCCAGGGCGGGGTCCTCGGTCTGCTCGCAGATGGCCACCTTGTACCCCTTGGAAATCAGCCGGGCAATATAGCTGTCGCAGGAGTGGTAGGGCACGCCGCACATAGGGGTGCGCTCCTCCTCCGGCTTGTTGCGATCCCGGGTGGTCAGGGTCAGGTCCAACTCACGGGAGGCCGTTTTGGCATCCTCGTTGAACATCTCGTAAAAGTCGCCCAGACGGAAAAACAGGATGCAATCCGGGTGCTTTTCTTTTATATCAAGATATTGCCGCATCATGGGGGTCAGTTCCGCCATGAGCTCACCAGCTTTCTTTATACCAATTCCCCGTACAGGGACCACTTGTTGGCATCGGTAATCTTAACCTCCCGGAACTGGCCCACCGCATCGACGGGGCCATCCAACCGCACCAAGCGGTTTCCGGGGGTGCGGGCGGTCAGGGCCCAGCGGGGGTCGTCGGAGGTGCCGTCCACCAGGCATCGCACCGTCTTGCCGACGTAGGCACGGTGCTTCTCTTCGGAAATGGCGTCCTGCAACGCCACCAGGCGGTTGAAATTTTGAAGCTTCTCCTCCCGGCTCATGGGGTCGTCCATGGTTGCGGCAGGCGTGCCGACACGGGGGGAATAGATAAAAGTGAACAGGGCATCATAGCGCACCTCGTTCAGCACAGCCATGGTATCCTCAAACTCCTCGGTGGTCTCGCCGGGAAAACCAACAATCACGTCGGAGGTCAGCACGATATCGGGGATCAGCTCTTTCAGCCGGGCGATTTTGGCAAGGTACTCCGCTCGGGTATGGCGGCGGTTCATCACCTTCAGCACCCGGTCATTGCCTGCCTGGAAGGGCAAATGCAGCACAGGGGCCACCTTTTCGCACTCCGCCATGGCCACGAACAGCTTGTCAGTGGCGTCCTTGGGATGGGAGGTCATAAAGCGGATGAGGAAGTCGCCGGGGATATCGTTCACCGCACGCAAAAGGTCGGCAAAGTCTATGCCATCTTCCAAGTCCTTGCCATAGGAGTTCACATTTTGGCCCAGCAGGGTAATATCCTTGTACCCTTCGGCCACCAACGCCCGCACCTCGTCCAGAATGATCTCCGGGTCACGGCTACGCTCCCGGCCCCGGACGTAGGGAACGATGCAGTAGGTGCAGAAGTTGTTGCACCCGTACATGACGGACACCCACGCCTTCACCCCGTCCTGGCGGACCACGGGGATACCCTCGGCAATGGAACCGGCCTCGTCGGGGATCTGGAAGATGCGGCCACGGCGGCTGAGCAGACCGTGGATAAATTGCGGGAACTTCCACAGCACATGGGGGCCAAAGACCAGATCCACGTGGCGGAAGGACTGCTTGATCTTATCGGCCACGTGCTGCTGCTGCATCATGCAGCCACACAGGCAGATGAGTTGGTCGGGTTTCCGGCGCTTGGTGTGGACCAGTGCGCCCACGTTGCCCAGCACACGCTGCTCGGCGTGCTCCCGCACGGCGCAGGTGTTGATGACGATGATATCCGCATTAGCCTCCTCGTCGGTAAAGCCGAACCCCATCAGCCGCAGATAGCCACGGATGCGCTCGGAATCCGCCTCGTTCTGCTGGCAGCCGCTGGTGTCCAACAAGGCCAGGGGCTGTACGCCGCCGCTTTCGTAAACCGCTTTCACTTCAAAGCAATATTGCT
>JAZSAQ010000011.1:0-11329 GCA_045601985.1 Lawsonibacter sp.
AATTTTATTGGATTAGTATGCCACGAACCAATAATACACCATGATGTCGAAAAAGTACAGGCCCACAATGCTATACAAGCATCATGCAAAAGACAAGGGTTTGGATTGCCGACCAAAACGACGGCATGGCGACGACGTGACGACGGAGGGGGAGGAGTAACGGTTCCCGTAGCGACGATATAGCGACAGAACAGGCACAAACAGGCGTGAATAGGAGCAACTATCAATCAATAGAAATAAGTACCGAAAAAACAGCAAAATGAGCAAAAAGAAGCCTCGCTACCCTGAGATAGCGAGGCTTTTCGAATGGTTGCGGAGGCAGGACTTGAACCTGCGACCTCCGGGTTATGAGCCCGACGAGCTGCCAACTGCTCTACTCCGCGATATGGTGCCGGAGACCGGGGTCGAACCGGCACGCTGTTTCCAGCAAGGGATTTTAAGTCCCTGGCGTCTGCCAATTCCGCCACTCCGGCATGGGTGGCTCCGGTTGCTCCTGCTCTTAAAGAGCCTAATCATAATAACACACACAACGGTGTATGTCAACCCCAAAAGCACAGAAAGTGTTCGACAGCATCCAGCAAAAAGCCGGGTAGTGGCGCAAACCGGCTCCCGATATGGATCATGCCGGTATTGCGTTACATAGAGGGCTTGCGTGGGCTCGATTTCCTTTGGCTTTATTTGAGTATGGGCCACTTGCAAAGACCGTTACAGCATAAGATGGAGAAAAGACAAGTGTCGCATCACAGTACCAATCTGTGCGGGTAGTGTGAATGAAGAGGGGGGCGGGTGCATATACTGGTGAGGAGTGCTTATTTCTGACAGGAGGAACGATCTATGTGCCAGCAGACCGGTGCCCAGGAGGACACCAAGCGCAATCCGCCGAAGGAGCGGGATGTGGATGATTTGATTTTTCGGGACGAGCGAGAGTGGCTGACAAGCGACCGCTGACCCGTGCCAGGCCCACCCCGGCTGCGCTTTTTTGCGGCCGGGGTGGGTTTTTGCTTTACTTTGCGGGAAAAATTGTATATAATACTAAACTGCGATAATGCGGATAATGCTGAATGAGGAAGCGAGGAACACATATGCTCCAATTTGATGAATACAAGGTGAAGCTGAACAATCTGCTGCCTGCGCTGGAGGCTTTGGCCGATGCGCTGGATCTGGAAAGCGCAGAACGGGAACTGGACATGCTGCAGGCGGAGTCTGCAGCCGACGGCTTTTGGGACAACCTGGCCAAGGCACAGAAGGTGCAGCAGCGCATCAAGAACCTGCAGGACAAGGTGGATGGTCAGCGCCGCCGCAAGAGCCTGTGGGACGATCTGATGGCTTTGTGTGAGATGGGCAATGAGTTTGAGGATGAGTCCCTGGTGCCGGAACTGGAGGAGGGCTTTGCCCAGCTGGAGGCCAACATGGAGACTGCCCGGCTGCAGACCCTGCTGACCGGTGAGTATGATAGCTGCAACGTTATCCTGACGGTTCACCCCGGTGCCGGCGGCACCGAGGCCCAGGACTGGGCCCAGATGCTGTATCGTATGTACACTCGCTGGACCGAGCGCCACGGCTTTACCTACACCATCATGGATTATCAGGAGGCGGACGATGCCGGCCTGAAGTCTGCCACCATTATGATCGAGGGCGAGAATGCCTACGGCTATTTGCGGGGCGAGCACGGTGTCCATCGTCTGGTGCGTGTGTCCCCCTTTGACGCAAATGCCCGTCGGCAGACCTCTTTCGCCTCTGTGGAGGTTATGCCCGACCTGCCCGAGGACGTGGAGGTCGAGATCCGTCCCGAGGACATTGAGATGCAGGTCTACCGTGCCAGCGGTGCCGGTGGCCAGCACGTTAACAAGACCTCCTCTGCCGTGCGACTGATCCACAAGCCCACCGGCGTGGTGGTGGCCAGCCAGCAGGAGCGTTCCCAGTTCCAAAACAAGGACAACTGTATGAAGATGCTGCGTGCCAAGCTGGTGGAGCTGCAGATGCAGGAGAAGGCGGAGAAGATCTCCGACCTGAAGGGCGTGCAGCTGAAGATCGAGTGGGGCAGCCAGATCCGATCTTACGTATTTATGCCTTACCAGATGGTCAAGGATACCCGTACCGCCTTTGAGACAAGCAACATCAACGGCGTGATGGACGGCGATCTGGACGGCTTTATCAACGCCTATCTTACCGCTGAGGCTACGGGTAACTGGGCAAGCAAGTAACCAAAGGAAGGGATCAGTACCCATGAAATGCCTGATCATTGACGTGGTGCACCACACCATACGAGATGAACTGGAACCTTATATGCAGGTGGATACGGAACTGCTGCCGACCCAGGACCGGCTTGCCGAGATCATCACCGAGTACGATCTGTTGCTGATGCGGGTGGATCCCGCCATTGACAGGACGATTCTGGATGCGGCAAAAAACCTGAAGGCCATTGGCGTATGCGCTGTGGGGCTGAATCACGTGGATCTGGAGTACGCAAAAGAAAAGGGAGTGCAGGTATTCAACGCTCCCGGTTGGAGCGATAACGCCGTGGCCGAGTTGACCATCGCCAAGATGCTGGACATTTCCCGAGGGACCATGCAGGCTAATCGTGAAGTCAAGGTGGAACATCGGTGGAACAAGTACAAGTTCTACGGCCGGGAACTGCGTGGCAAAACCCTTGGCATTCTCGGTTTTGGGCGTGTGGGACGCCGTGTGGCAAAGCTGGCTGACGCATTTGAGATGAAAATCGTGGCCTATGACCCCTTTGTGTCTGCCAAGGAGTTCGAACAGAACTTTGCTGTGGGCATGAGCAAGGAGGATGTGTTGCGTGTGTCTGATTTTGTGGCCATCCATCTGCCCCTGCTGCCGGAGACGAAGAATCTGATTTGCGAAAACTCCATCCGCACGATGAAAAAGGATGCAGTGGTGCTGAATATGTCCCGGGGCGGCATTGTCAACGAGGCGGATATGTACGCAGCGCTGACCACCGGTCGGCTGGGCGGCTATGCCACCGACGTGATGAATGAGGAACTGGCCAACGGCGGCCTGACCCGTGGTGCCGGATTCGACTCCCCGTTGTTTGCGTGCGAGAACTTTATCGTGTCCCCTCACATTGGCGCCCAGACTCAGGATGCCGCCTACCTCATCGGGCAGGACATCGTTGCAAAGGTCAAGGCTGCGCTGGATTTGAAGTGAATTGAAGTTGAAAAAAGCCCTGTGCCGTTCGGCACAGGGCTTTTGTTTGTGTGAACTTACTTGGTAAAGCGGTAGGCGCAGGCACCGGTCTGCTCGTCATAAGACAGCATCTCGAACTTGGCGCCGGCGGCTTCGGCCAGCACTTCCATCACGCACTCGGTGGTGTAGCGGAACCAGGGGGCCAGCCACTTGCCGTTGTCCACCAGCCACTTGATGGCAGGGCAGTAGGACACGTTGACGGTCAGAGTGTTGTCGGTCAGCTCGCACTTGACGGCGTCGGGGGCCTTGTCCAGCTCGTAGCTCTCCACGATTTTGTCCCGGATGGCGGCCAGACCACGGGTGGGGATGGCCTCCAGCGTCTTGCACAGAGCGTTCTTGGTGTAACGGGCCATAGCGGCACGGACGTGGTCCAGACCGTAGTTCTCGCCGATGTAGTGGACGCAGCGGCTGAGGCTGAAGTGGAAGCTGGGGTGGAAGTACTCGTTGTCGGCGGCGTTGCGGCGCATCACCAGAGTATCCTCGTCCAGAATGACACGGCCGTCAAAGACCTCGGGGTCGTAGATGAGCATAGAGCAGGCGGCCTTATCGGTGCCGATGAAGTTGTAGATGTACTTCAGGCCGGCCTTTTCCACCGCCAGACGGTAGCCGTCGCAGTGCAGGCAATAGTCGGGATAGGGCTTCAGTCCGATCTCGTCCTGCAGCTTGAGCAGCTTGCCCTTGGAGGGGCACCAGAACATCTCGTTGTAGAAGAAACCGCGCTTTTCGTTCAGGTACATCACGAAGTCGGCGGCCTCCTCATTCAGGCTGTGGGTCCAGTGGGTCCAGCAGCCGTGGATGCCCTCGGCCAGCAGGGCGGTGATCAGGGTGCCGCCCTTGCCGTCGGGCTTGAAGAGGGTGGCCCAGTAACGGTCGATCTCCTCACGGCCGAAGGTTTCGTCCAGATAGTGGAACAGCTCGCTGTAGGCAGGGATAAACTCAGTACAAGAAATCATCGGTTTGTCCTCCTTACCAAATGGTCCAGCCGCCGTCCATCACGATGGTGGCGCCGGTGATATAGGCAGCGGCCTCGCTGGCCAGGAAGGCCACGGGGCCCTTGATGTCGTCGTCGTTGGCGAAACGGCCCAGGGGGCAATGCTCCTCATAGTTCTTCAGGAATCCGGCCTGAGCGGGGGTGGGGTTCTTGCCCATGGTGGTGAAGCCGCCGGGGGCGACAGCGTTGACACGGATGCCGTCCTTGCCGTAGCGGCCGGCCATATACTTGGTCATACCGATCATGGCCCACTTTTCCGTGGTGTAATTGACGGGTTGCTCGCCAAAGCCCTCGGGATAGAAGGGGAAGTGGGGGCAGTCCAAACCGCGCATGGAGCTGATGTTGATGATGCTGCCGCTCTTGACGGGAAGCATATACTCCAGCACAGCCTGGCTCAGCAGCAGCTGGCCGTTCAGGTTGGTCTCAGCAGAGGCGACCAGCTTTTCACGGGTGGCGGTGGACATACCGGTCATGTTACGGCGGTCCACGGCGTTGTTGACCAGAATGTCGATCTTGCCGAAACGGTCAAACACGTTTTTGGCCAAAGCCTTGATAGACTCGTCGTCGCTCAGGTCCAGCGCCATGCCGCAGGCGTTGTAGCCCTGCTGGCGCAGCTCGGAGGCCAGCTCCTCGCACTTTTCCACGTTGCGGGAGGCGATGACCACCGTGGCGCCCATTTCGCACAAGCCGGTGGAGATGGACGCACCGTACAGGCCGCGGCCGCCGGTGACGATGGCAACTTTGCCGGTCAGGTCGTAAAGATCACGCAGATTTTTCATGTTACATACCTTCCTCTTTTTTTGATGTGGCGACTTTTAAGAGAAAAGCCGCATCCCATTTTCCGTCCAATATATTATAAAGGCTTGCGGCTGGAAAAACAAGCCGCTTTTGCAAGAAAAACGGAGAAAGGCGGATGGCTGGCGGGTGCGAAAGCGAATGTCGGTAAAATGTGAAAGAAACGTCATAAAAATTGTTGAAAACACCAAATTTCTATTGACCTTATATTGTAGATGTTGGTATAATAAGACTGATTCAGTCTTGCTTGTGGGGCCCGGCCCTATGCTTGCAACGAGAGACAGGAGGAAACGATTATGAAGAAGGCAACATCATTCCTGCTTGCGCTGGTGATGGTTGTTTCTTTGCTGCCCGGTACGGCGATGACCGTGTCGGCGGAGGAAACGGCTGTCGCTCCCGCACAGAATAACAGCTACAGTGAGGTGGTTGTTAACAAGCGAATTGGCGATCTGGTCGTGAACAACGGCACCAGTGCGGATGAGCACTACACCACTTTGAGTAGTGCTTACACGGCCCAATTCAAAACCGGCACCATGACCGCCGAGGGAACTCGGAAGGAAGTTGCTGCCGCCTATTTTGGACAGAATAAAAACGGTCTGTTCGACAAGACTCGTGGGTTTGAAGTGAGCTTTGAAGCTACGTTCAATGATCTGGTCGTGCTGGATGCGTCCACGGAGGCAAGTGAGGCAGCAAAGGCTGGCTTCTCCGTGGACGTGGGCGGCGTGGGCAATTACGGGTTCCACGCCGATGCACAGGGCAACATCTATGTGACCCAGCGTGATGCGGGTGAGATGATTCGCTTTGATACCGGCGTCGATTTGGGCGATAAGAATGTCAAGGTGCGCATCGTGGCTGACGACCAAATGAATGCTTCGGTGATCGTCAATGGGCATTATGCAGGCCGCTTCTCCTCGCCTGCGGCAACCGGGGCCGAGGGCGATCGAATTGCTCTGTACACCGGAACTGTGCATCGCAGCGGCAATACCCATATCAATGACGTAACGGTGTACAATTATCTGAAGCTGGCTCAGGTGCCTGTCACTGACGAGATGCAGGCCTACTATACGTTCAATGAACCCTACATTGACGGTCTGTTGAATGAATTTAACTGGGCCTTCGACAGCGACAGCAAGTGGATGGCGCTGCTGAGTGATGAAAATTACCTGTATGCAGCGCTGCGGGGGACCACCAATCCTGCACCTGCGTTCACCATCAATGGCGTGACCGTGACTGCTGATTTGGCGGCCGGAAATGTGACCACTGATGACGGAAAGTGGGCGGGCAAGTGCGCCAAAAACGATAGCAACATCGAAATTCAAATTCCGTTGAAGTCCGTGCTGGGTTTGGACTACGCTCCGGGACAGAAGGTGGTCTTTGACTACCAGTGGGGTGTAGCCAGCTTTAGCGGCGCTGTGGTGCTGGCCGGACGTGCCTTGGTGGCCTACGAGGGATTTGAGTCCGCCAAGTCCGGCATGGGTAGCGCCACCGACGAGGTTTACGCTGAACAGGACGGTGCCAGCGGTGCCATTCATCTGAAGACGGGTACTTACTCCAAGGGTGGCAGTCAGGATCTGCACCACAAGATAATCGACAGCTCTGAGATGGCCCTTCACGAGGGCGTGGATTTTGAGTTTACTGCCGACTTTACCGACCTGGTGGTGCCTCTGTCCCCGGAGAAACATAACGTTTTTGGCTACGAATATGAGACCGAGAAAGAGAGAAAAATGAATTGGTACGCCGCCGGTTTCGGTCTTGAAGTGCGTTCCTTCCCCTGCCGCCGCTACGGCTTCCATGCCGATGCTGCGGGCAACATCTACGTGACCCAGCGTATGAGCGCCTACACCCAGGTTACCCGTGTGGATACCGGGATCAATGTGGGTGAAACCAACGTGCATGTGCGTCTGGCCTCCGATGACGCCGGTGTGACCACCATTTACGTCAACGGTGTGGCCTGTGCTGAGACGCTGCCTGCATCTACGTTTGAGTGCCCCAAGACCGGCGGCCGTGGCTACTATCAGTTCCAAAACAGCACCAACTATCGCGATACCAGCAGCAGCAGAGTGAACGATGTGACCCTGTATAACCTGATGCTGACTCAGGATGTGCCCCTGCCCGAGCTTAAGGAGCATCCTATGGGTGCCAGTGAGAATGCTGACATTACCGCCTATCTGAACCCCAACGGCATTCAACTCGATGGTGTGCTGAACGAGGCGGAGTGGTACACACCCTATGCCGTGAAGGGGACCGGCACCGCACCCGGCGGCCTGGTGGGTATCAGCTGGGGCAACGGTAACCTATATGTGGGTGGTGACACCAAGGCAGAACTCGTGATGCTGACGATTGGCGGTCAGACAGTGGTGGCCAACCCTCGTCCCTATCAGACCCCGAAGTCCGGTGAGCTGTCTGTGAGCAGCGCCGGTTTTGAATGGGTTATTCCTCTGAGCAGATTTGGTCTGCCTGTGGGGATGATGAACAAGGACATCGCATACGAACTGGCTTTGGCAAACAATCAGGAAGAGGATCGGGCGGTTGTAAAAGGCACTTTGACCTTCTCCGGTGAGCAGCTGCTGCTGGGCGAGACCGGCCGTAACTATTCCGGTACGGATTACGTTCTGGGCAGCCATAACGCTCATATCCTCTGGGACCGCACCGACAACGGCTTCGCCGTGACGGCCGAGGGACTGAATGAAGTGAACCCCAGCACCAAAAATTTCTATGCTACCGGTACGTTCTATCAGGAGCACAACATTCCCGTGGACTATACCAGCGGTGCCTTTGACCTGACCGTGACCGCTACCATCAACGACCTGCCCAACATTGTGAATACCTTCGGTATGCGTGGCCTGACCTTTGAGGTGGTTGGCGATAACTTCCGTGCGGTGTTTGCTTTGTACAAGGATGTGCAGGGCAACATCCTGATGACGGTGCGTGATGAGCTGGAAGAGAAGACCTGCGACACCGGTGTAGACGTGGGTTCCGGCAAGGCCGTGGAATTCCGGTTTGCCATGGACGAGCATAAGAGCATTAATCTGTATGTGAACGGCGCCCTGGTCAATTCCTTTGATCCCATTGACCGCAGAGACGTGACGGCCACAGCGGTTGCGCTGCCTGTGCCTCATTTCCTGATTGGTGCGTACAACTCTGACCGTGGCCTGAACGCAGACGGCACCGTGAGCACGGTGGATGCGGTGATCCATGACCTGCGCCTGACAAAGCAGCCCTACGCCGGCGATGCCGCCGTGGTGCAGGCGGCTTTGGAGCAAATCACCGAGGCGAGTGTTTTGGGCGATGGCAACCCCGATGATGTGACCATGCTGAACCTGCCCGACCATATTAGTGTCAATGGCATTGGCGAGCCTGTTGATCTGTCCTGGTCCGCCGTTGACAAGATGACCGGCCGCACTGCCTACAGTGTGGACGTGAAGAATGGCGTGGTGACCCGCACCAGCGGCACCATCGCATTTGACCTGACGGTCAAGGCCAGCTACAACGGTGTGAGCGAAAGCAAAACCTTTACATTCCAAACCATGGGCAGCAACGCCGGTGAGGGCTTTGTTGCGATGATCGAGAACGATGATGTACCCGCCAGCGGCGCAGTGACCAATTGGAACGGCGACAAGTATGTCTATCTGGACAATACACATAACAGTATTGTGCTCAACCAGGGCGAAAGCCGTGCGTTCAACCGCATCATTCTGCGTGATTCCGACAACTACTCCCGTGTCAGCGCCCGCCATTTGGGTGTGTTTGTCAGTGATGACGGTCAGACCTGGACCAAGGTGACCGGCTGGCTGCTGCATCAGGAGGGCAGAAACTATACCCTGTATAACCTGAACGAAACGGCCCAGTATGTGAAGGTGCACTGCTATCACGACGATCTGGACCTTGCGGAAGGGCCCACCTTCTACAACAAGGTGTCTGAAATGATCAAGGTGTCCAACGAGAGCTATCTGCCCGGTGCCCGTGGCAAGTTCGCACACACCGCTACCTTCCATGCTACTAACAGCACCGGCAAGGTGCAGCAGGACACTCCTGTGTTTGTCAGCTTGGCCAGCCTGGGGGCCACTGCCGGTCAGTACAAGGATGACTGCGCCGACTTCCGCTTTACTGTTGGCGATACGACTTTGGCACACTGGTACAACGGCAAGGACGGCTTCTACGTCCGTGTGCCCGCTGTCCCTGCCGGAGGCAGCACCGAAATCACTGCTCACTGGGGCTGCGACCTGGCAGAGAACTTCTCTGACGGCGAAACCACGTTTGAGGTTACCTATGGCAACGTGTCCCTGATCAACCTGAGCCAACAGACTTACGAAAGCTGCAACGGTGATCTGGAGCAGGCCATGCTCAGCCATGGTCGTCCCTTTACCTTCCCCAACGGCGACATTATCGTGGTGGCCCGTACCATGAAGGCCGCCTCCAACGAGGCGGTGTACCGCTCCACCGATGGCGGCTTTACCTTCAAGTATGACGGTATGGCCTACCGTGACGGTGAGCATGTCAGTGCGGTTGCCTACAACGGTCAGACCTACCGCAGCTCCGGCTTCGGCGGCTTCCTGTGGGATGCCACCCGTGACGAGAATCCTAACGATGACTATGTGGGTCGTCTGTACATGATCACCTACAGCGGTCAGGGCGGCAACAGCACGGACTACCGCCTGGTGCTGAATTATACCGATGACTACGCTGCTACCTGGTCCGAGGCCGTGTTCCTAAGCGTGCCCGGCGCCAGCGACATCATTGACAAGGCTACCGGCGAGTCCGTGGTGTCCTGGTTGCAGGATCCCAACAACGTGCGCAATACCGGCACCGAGGTCGCCAAGCGTGCTCTGCTCTACGGCGAGGGTCTGAAGATGCAGAAGGCTGACGGCGCTGGTCCCAACGTGGACTACGTTATCGTCCATGCCGATACGGTTTACAGCTGTCCTACCGGCAATGTGAACGACGTGACCGATGGTGCCATGGGCCTGCGCAATGTGACCACCGCCATCTACTCCACCGACAACGGCGAGACCTGGATCTGCAGTGACAGCATGATGGAACTGCCCGGTGTGGATCCGTCCCGCAACCAGGAGGATGGTATGTCCGAGTTCGGCTTTGCTCAGCTGGATGACGGTACTCTGCGCACGGTTATGCGCGCCCAGTCCGTGGACAATTACTATCAGTACGAGGGCATTTCCACCGACTTCGGCAAGACCTGGACCGCCGCATCCTCCGGCGTTCTGTCCTCCAACACCTCTCCCGTGCTGACCAAGCTGGGCAATGACCGGTTGGAGATGTGGTCTGCCTGTACCGGACTGGGTCAGGCCTCCTACCGCCGTACTCCCATGCACCTGGGCTTGTCCACCGACCAGTACGAGTCCTTTGACAAGATCATCAACCTGACCTTCGCTACTGCGTTTGACAGCGTGCAGAATATGCAGGGCCGTAAGGCGCAGCCCGGTATCGGCATCCATACCGATGAGAAGACCGGAAAGACCTCTGCCTTCGTCTGCTACTACGATCAGACCTGGCATCTGAATCCCACTGCCTGGCGCGTGGATGCGGGCAAGTTCATGGAAAAGGGTGGCACGTTGGGCTTTGCCATCGAGGAATTCGATGAGATGGTTTACGGTACCAAGGGCGCCTGGGACGACTTCGAGGACAGCTCCCTGAAGTACCAGGGCTGGCTGGTGGATACCTTCGGTGCCATCGAGCTGACCCGTGAGCAGGCCGTGTCCGGCAAGCACTCCATGAAGGTGCTGGATAAGACCGGCGGCGCTCCTGCCCACGCCCTGCGTCAAATTCCCTCTTTGAAGTCCGGTACGGTGGGTGCAAAGTTGATGGTGCCCAAGAACAACGAGGCTCCCTTCGTGATGGAACTGAAGGCCGGTTATAACTATGAGCATATGCTGTTCACTGTGGCGGCAATCTACGTGACTCCCGCCGGCACGGTAGGTTACGTGGATGCCGACAAGAACCAGCACGTGCTGACCACTGTGGAGGCCGGCAGCTGGAACGACTATGCCCTGACCATCGATGTGGCGACCGGTAAGGGTCAGCTGTACGTCAACGGCCAGGCGGCCGGCGGTCAGTTTGACCTGCCGGATACCACTGACAGCGGGGCAAAGATGCACGGCGCTACTGTAGTGCAGTTCAACCAGATGGCAGCTACTTCCAGCACCTACGACTGCCTGTATGTGGATGACTTCTACGCCAATGAACTGGTCAACATGAACCGCTCTGTGGAGGAACCGGATGTCACCCCCACTCTGCTGGGCCGCTTTATGACCATCGTGCGCAAGGTCATTGAGATCAACGGTGAGCAGATCGAAATCGTGGAATGGGGCTGGGTGCCCG
>JAZSAQ010000012.1:0-15428 GCA_045601985.1 Lawsonibacter sp.
CGGTGAAGGTCGCGGTGACCTGCACGTCGGCGGCGGGCATCTCGAAGGTGGTGCCCTCGATGGCTTCGCCGTTGACCAGGATGGCGGTCAGCTCGTAGCCCTCGTCGGCAGTGGCGGTGATGGTGATGGTCTCGCCCTCGGCAGCCTCGTTCTTATCGACGGAAACGGTGCCGTTCAAAGGATCGACCACAATCACGCTGTAGGTCTCGGGCTCGGCAACCTTCTCCACGAAGGTAGCGGTGACCTCGGCATCGACAGTGCCGATGGTGAAGGTGTTGCCGTCGATGGCCTTGCCGTTGACCAGAATGGCCTCCAGCTCATAGCCCTCGGCAGCCTCGGCAGTGACGGTCACGGTGGTGCCGTACACGCCCTCGGCGGGATCGACGGTCACAGTGCCGTTGACGACCTCACCCACGGTAACAGCATACACAGTGGCGGGATCACGCCAGGTGTACAGGGTACCGAAGTTCTTGTCGGTGGCGTTCAGCTCAGCATCGCCATAGGGGGTGGCCACGACAGTCTCATCGTACTCGGTGGCAGAACCGCCGTTGGCAGTCTTGATGCTGGCGCCCTCCAGCAGGTCGTTGATGTACAGAGGAGTCTTGGCGCCGGCGTTCCAGCGCATACCCTCAACGATGGGAGCACCGGTGATGGTGTAGGAGCTGTAGTAAGCACCGGAGTCAATGGTGTTGGCACCGTTGTTGTACACCTGGCCAACGTGGGCGTTGCCCTCGATGGTCAGAGTGGTCTCAAGGAAGTTCAGCTCGTGGTAAGCAGCGGTGTAAGCAGCACCGGCGTAGGTATTGCCGCTGATGTTAGCAGTACCACCGATGGTCACGATGGAGGGATTCTCGGCAGTAGCGCTGCGGATACCGATGATGGCGCCGCCCTCGGCGTTGTTGCCGGTGATGGCACCGCCGGTGATCTCAACGGTGTGACCACCGCCGGCAGAGCGGATGACCACGTCGCCGGAGCACTCACAATCGGTGATCAGACCACCGGTCATGATGAAGGTGGAGTTCTCCTGCAGGTAGATGGCGCCGCCGGCCTTGCCGGGACGGGCCCAGCCGTTCAGCTCGCCGCCTTCCAGCACGAACTCACCGTAGACATTGATAGCGGGGTTGCCGACGGCGGTCTCCTTGAACTGGACCTTACCGCCGCCCACGCTGTCCTTGATGGTCAGCTTGGCGCCGGCATTGATCAGGAAGTAGTTGGCGTCCACATCAGGCATGCTGATGGTGTGACCGGCCAGGTCGATGATGACCTCAGCCTCATCCGCAATCTGCAGACGGTTGGCCAGCACATGGTCGGCAGCCAGCACGTACTCACCGGCAGCGACCTTGCCGCTGGTGGGCAGAGGAGCGTCGGCAGCCACGAAGGTGGCGGAAACCACGTTCTCGCCGGCCACGATGGCGAAGGTGTTGCCGTCGATAGCCTCGCCGTTGACCAGAATGGCCTCCAGCTCAAAGCCCTCGTCGGCAGTAGCGGTGACCGTGACGGTGGTGCCTGCAGCGCCCTCGGTCACGTCGACCTCGATAGTGCCGCCGGCGACCTCATCAATGGTCACGGCATAGGTGGGAACCTTGTAGGTGTAGACATGACCCTTGTCATAGTCAGTGCCGGTACCGCCGGCAGCGGCGGTGTTGTCGTAGGTGTTGTCAGCAACGGTGGCGTCGATGTGACCCACGCCGCCGCCGGACTTGCTGTAGGTCTTGACCTCGGCACCCTCGGTCAGCTCGATGACCTGGGAAGAGGTCTTGGCGCTGGAGCTCCAGGTCATACCGGCAACCTTGGCAGCACCGGTGACGGTGAAGGAGCTGTTGACAGCTGCGTCCTCAGCAGGGGCATCGCCGTCGCCGCGGATGTAACCCACAGTGGCGTTATCCTCGATAACGACAGCGGTGTTGACGGTGGTAATCTCGATCACAGCGGAGGCAGTCCACAGAGCAGACTCGGCGAAGGTAGCGCCGCCATAGGCGTTACCGGCCACAACGGCGTCGCCGCCGATGGTCAGAGTGTTGTTGGCCAGGCCGGTCTTACCGATCTGGATCATGGGATAGGCGCTCTTGTTCCAGTTGCCGGTGATCTCACCGCCGGTGATGGTGATGGTGTGATCGCCACCCTCGGCACGCATCAGGCCGTAGGCGTTAGCACCGTTGCCGGTGATGGAGCCGCCGGTCATGGTAAAGTCGCCGCCGACAAACACGGAGAACAGAGCACCGGAACCCTCACGGTAGTAGCCGGTCAGGGTGCCGCCCTCCAGCACGAACTCGCCGTACACGTACACACCGGAACCGGTGGTGGTGTTGAACTGCACCTTACCGGTGCCAACGCTGTCCTTGATGGTCAGCTTGCCGGTGGCACCGACGTTGAAGAACACGGTGTTCTCCTTGGTCATGGTGATGGTCTTGCCGTTCAGATCGATAACGGTCTCGCCGGCGAAGGACAGGGTGTTGGTCAGAGCCAGGTCGCTCTCCAGCACGTACTCACCGGCAGCAACAGCGCCGCTGGTGGGAACGGAAGGCTTCTGGTAGGAGAACGTCTTGTCCACCAGCTTCACGGTGCCGTCGGTAGCAGCCAGGACACCCTTAGCGCTGTAAGTAACGCTGGCGCCCTCGGTCAGCTCGCCGATCGTGGCAACGGTGGTGTGAGAGCTGACCTGCAGGTCAGTGATCACGGGGTTGCCGGTGATAGCCAGGTTGGCGCCGGCAGTGCCCTTACCGGTGGCGATGGAGTAGATCTCGCCGCCGCTGATGTTCAGGTCGCCGCCGCGCAGCTCCACGTTGTACAGACCCTTGGCAGCAGTCTCGCCGAACAGGCCCTCGCCGATGGAGCCACCGCTGATATTAAAGGTGGCGTCATAGCCGTACAGGTTGGCGCCACGCTGGGAGCCGTTGTTGCCCTCGATCACGCCACCGCTGATGTTGATGGTGACGTTGGAGGAACCGGCTTCCTCGCCGGAGATACCGGCGCCGCGGGTACCGCTGTTGTTGGTGATCTCACCGCCCGTGACGTTCAGAGTGGCGTTCTTGGCCACAAAGACGCCGCCGGCGTAGGTGGCAGCGGTGTTCTCGGTGATAACGGCTTCGCCGCCAACAGTGGCTTCGCCGCCCTTGATGTAGATGGCGCCGCCCATGGTGGTGGTGGCGGAGTTACCGGTGAAGGTACCGCCGGTGATCTCCATCTCGCCGGACTCGAAGTAGATAGCGCCGGCATAGGGAGCGGAGTTACCGGAGATGGTACCGCCGGTCATGTAGAACTCGCCGCCGGACACCTGCATGACAGCGCCGTAGCCGTCAGCGGTGTTGTTCTTGATCTCGCCGCCGGACATATTCATCACGGCGCCGTTAGCCAGACGGATGGCACCACGGGTGGTGGCGTGGATGCCGCTGATCTCGCCGCCGGTCATGTTGATGACGGCGCCAGCCTGCTCGGCACGGATCGCAGCCGCATAGGAGCATTCGGCATCGGTCAGCTTGCCGCCATCCATATTAAAGGTGGCGTTCTTGCCCAGGAAGACCATGCCGCCAGCGCCGCCGGCACGATTCCAACCGGTGATCTCACCGGCTTCCAGAGTGGCAGTACCGGCCTGAATGTTCAGAGCGGGATTGCCGGCAGAAACGCCGCTGACCAACTGGCCGCCCTCAGCGGAGTCGGTGATGGTCAGGTCGTCGGCAGCATCGTCCAGGACGAGGATGCCGCCGCCGGCGGTCTCGCCAGCAATGATCTTGTGACCGGCCAGGTCGATGGTGACCTCGCCCTCCACATAGATATAGCTGGGAACGGTCAGGTCGCCGGTCAGAGTCAGGTCATTGCTCAGAATATAGGCGCTGTTGGCGTCAAGCGCTTCCAGTTCGCCCGCAGTCTGAGTGACTTCGATCTCGACGATCTCAGGGGTCTCGCCCTCTTCTGCAAAGACGGGCAGAGCGGTGGCCGGGATGAAGCTGATGAGCATTGCCATGCAGCACAGCCAGGCCGTGAGCTTCTTGAAGGTCTTGTTCATAGAAGTCCCTTCCTTTCATTTTTTTGGGGTGTTGCCCCATTTCTTGGTCCAACCGACTGTTACGGGCTTGGCGGCAGCGGCATTACCGCCCCGGAAGCGCACAGCGCCCCCACCCAAACAGACGATGAGATTCCAATGTAATGTAATTGTAACAAAACTTTATTCAATCCGCAACAGTTTTTTTCCGTTTCCCCCACGTGTTTTTTGTTCTTTTTGCCAGTTTTGCTCACGTTGCGGTGTCCCAAGGGTTTGACCACAATTTATTGTGCTAAAGTGCGTTTTTTCTGCATAAATCGGCTCACTTTTCCGGCGGACATGCGTCCTTACACACGAAAATTCTGCCACATTTTCGTCCTTTTGCCGGTAAGTTCGGACCAAACGGTCCGGAATCGCTGTAACCACACCGTTTCAGATGCGCCGTGTGTATCGCCAACCACTTTAACCAAGCAAACTGACAATCCCCCCCCTCTTTTTGTCAGTTCCGTAATTGACTTTTTGGCGGTGCGTTCCTATAATATGGATAATCCCTACATTATATATAATTATCGAGGAGGTTCTTCCCATGAGCGACAACCGTATCTTCAACTTCTCTGCCGGCCCCTCCATGCTGCCCCTGTCCGTGCTGCAGCGTGCCGGTGCCGAGATCACCAACTTCGGTGGCAGTGGTATGTCCGTGATGGAGATGAGCCACCGTTCCAAGGTCTTTCAGGCTATCTTCGATGACACCCAGGCCAAGTTCCGCCGCCTGATGGGCGTGCCCGAGGGTTACAAGGTGCTGTTCCTGCAGACCGGCGCCTCCGGCCAGTTCTCCATGATCCCCCTGAACCTGATGGGCCGCACCGGCAAGGCCGACTACGCCGTAACCGGTAACTTCTCCACCATCGCCGCCAAGGAGGCCAAAAAGTACGGCACCGTCAACATCGCCGCCGACACCTCCGACTGCAACCACACCCGCATCCCCACCCCGGCCGAGCTGAAGCTCGATGCCGACGCCTCCTACTTCTACTACTGCGCAAACAACACCATCTACGGCACCGAGTGGCAGTACGTGCCCGAGACCGGCAGTGTGCCCCTGGTGTGCGATATGTCCTCCGACATCATGTCCCGCCCCGTGGACGTGTCCAAGTTCGGCATCATTTACGCCGGCGCCCAGAAGAACATGGCTCCCGCCGGTCTGACCGTGGTTATTATTAAGGAGGATCTGGCCGGCACCGAGCTGCCCTACACCCCCCTGATGATGAACTACAAGACCATGATCGACAAGGACTCCATGTATAACACTCCCCCCTGCTGGTGCATCTATATGCTGGGTCTGATGCTGGACTGGGTGGACGAGCAGGGCGGCGTTGCCGGCATCGAAAAGATCAAGGCCGCCAAGGCTGCCATGCTGTACGAAACGCTGGACAACTCCCGTCTGTTCACCTGCCCTGCTCAGGTGGGCTCCCGTTCCGATATGAACGTTGCCTTCCGTGCCGAAAGTGAGGAGCTGAACGCCAAGTTCATTGCCGAGGCTTCCGCTGCAGGCTTTGCCAACCTGAAGGGCCACCGCAACGTGGGCGGCATGCGTGCCTCCATCTACAACGCCATGCCCACCGAGGGTGTGGAGAAGCTGTGTGATTTCATCAAGGCTTTCGATAAGAACAACTAATCATTGATTCAATCCGAGGTGTTACTATGTACCGCATCAAATTGTTGAACAAAATCGCCTCCGTCGGTCTTCACCAGCTTGACCCCAAGCGCTTCGAGGTAGGTACCGAGGTGGCCAACGAGGACGGCATTCTGGTCCGTTCCGCAAAAATGCATGACTACGAGTTCCCCGCCAATCTGCGTGCCATCGCCCGCGCCGGCGCCGGCACCAACAACATCCCCATCGACCGCTGCACTGAGAACGGCATCGTGGTCTTTAATACCCCCGGCGCCAACGCCAACGCCGTGAAGGAGCTGGTTCTGGCCGCCATGCTGCTGTCCTCCCGTGATATTCTGGGCGGCGCCAAGTGGGTGCAGGAGCAGCTGGGCAACCCCGACATCGACCTGCCCGCCGCCGTGGAGAAGGGCAAGTCCGCTTTCGTGGGCCCTGAGCTGTACCGCAAGACCTTGGGCGTCATCGGCCTGGGCGCCATCGGCGCACTGGTGGCCAACGACGCCCTGAAGCTGGGCATGGATGTGTACGGCTACGATCCCTATCTGTCCGTGGACGCCGCCCTGCGTTTGGATCGCCACGTCCACGTGGTCAAGGACGTGACCGAGCTGTTCAAGGTCTGTGACTACATCACCCTGCACATTCCCTACCTGCCCTCCACCAAGGACTTCATCAACACCGAGGCCATCAGCAAGATGAAGGGCGACGTGCGCATCCTGAATCTGGCCCGTGGCGAGCTGGTGTGCGACGAGGATATGATCGCCGCACTGGAGTCCGGCCGTGTCGCCAAGTACGTTACCGACTTCCCCAATGAGCGCATCGCCGCCGCCAAAAACGTGGTGGCTCTGCCTCACCTGGGCGCCTCCACCCCTGAGAGCGAGGACAACTGCGCTGTCATGGCGGTCCGTGAGTTGGAGGATTATCTGGTCAACGGCAACATCCGCAACAGCGTCAACCTGCCCAACCTGGTGCAGGAGTGGAGTGGTGAGGCTCGCCTGTGCATGATCCACGAGAACGTACCCGCTATGCTGACCAACATCATGACCACCCTGTCCAACGACGGCATCAACGTGGAAAATATGACCAACAAGTCCCGCAAGGACGTGGCCTACACCGTGGTGGATGTGAATACCCGCATTCCCGACGAGGTGGCCGAAGAACTGCGTGCCATCCCCGGTATGATCCGTGTCCGGGTGCTGACCCACAGAGATTGATTGTATAATAAATATAAGGTAAGGGGAGGCTTCCAAACGGAAGCCTCCCCTCTTTACTCACAACTGCATCTGTTCCAGCAGCCGCAGGATCAGGTGGGCGTGTTCCTGATTGTGTCGGGCAAGGTCGGCGTACAACCCGCCAAAGGTATCCTCCCCCATCTGCGCCGCCTGCTCCAGCTTCCGAACGGATGCCTGCAGGTGCAAATACTTCTGCCGCAACCCCTCCATCAGGTCGTGGGGTGGAACAGCGTTTCCCTCCTCAGGCCGCCAGCGCTGGCCGGTCATAATGTACCACGCCGCCGCCAGCCGCGCCAGTTGCCTGCGGTCCTCCGCTACCACGCCGTTCAGCACCCGTGCCATGCTGCCGGTGGCTCTGCGGGCAAGCGCCTGGCTGGCTCGCCAGAGCGCCGACTGCATTCGGATATGCTCCAGAAGATTGTCCGCCTGTCCGGCGGCGGGTGCGGGCAGCTCCGGTTTCTGCGGTAGCGGTACCATAGAATTCTGCGACTCCGGCTGTTCCCGACCGGCCATCACCCGGCGCCACACCCGTTCAAAAACCGCCGCATCCTCCGCACTCAGCCCCTCGGTTGGCAGGGCCGAAGTCAATCCATCGTCCGTCATAGCCGTTCCTCCTTACTCCTCGTCTGTTTCATTCTATGCCCCGCCCTTGTTTTTTGCCCCAAACCGTGGTACACTTTCCAAAGTATTCCCAAAAAAGGAGATGTTTCCATGCTTACCGAATCCGAACTGCTCTCCCGGGTCAACAAGCCCGGTCTGTTCCATGCCGTCAGCGGTATTACCATCCTCTCCGTCCACCCCGACGGCACCGCCGAAGGCGTATTGAATGCAGCCGAAACCAGCCAAAACCCCCACGGTACGATCCACGGCGGCTGCCTCTACACCCTTGCCGACACCGTAGCCGGCTCCGCCGTTGCCGCCGCCTGCGGCAGACCCTGCGTCACCGCCAATAGTTCCATGGAGTTCCTGCGCCCCGCCACAGGCGCAAAGGTGTTCTGCTCCGCCCGACCCAAGAAGCTGGGTCGCATTCTGTGCGTGATGGACGTAACCCTGACCGGAGAAAACGGCAAAATCGCAGCCACCGGCACGTTCACCTTCGCTATTACCGACTAAAGTGTTAAAGCAGGGTTGACAGTGACACGTTTCCATGATAAAATACCCGCAATCGAATACTGTCGATAGAGGTGCGGCGACTATGCGTACCGCAAAACAAGGCCGGGCAGCCGTTTTGTGGGAGAGGAGTCCCCGCCGAAGAATGTACCACCTGCCCGGGTCGTGCGTTCTGGTCCGTGGGACAACATCTCCCGGATTGTCACGTTTTTCGTGGAGCGCTGTCACACCCCCAAACAGGGAGTAACTATGGGCGTTTCTGCGGAAACGCCCATTTCATTGTGCCTAATGCGCTGAGAGCGCTAAATTATTAGGAGGGAAAATCAAATGAGAAGCAAAAACCGTTGGCTCAGCCGTGTCGCCGTCATCATGATGATGGTCATGGCTCTGGCCACCACCATCTTCGCCACCGGCGAGGAAGCTGAGGTCGTCAGCAAGTTCTTTAACACCCCCTGGTCC
The DNA here is from genome assembly GCA_045601985.1 of Lawsonibacter sp. Lineage (GTDB taxonomy): Bacteria > Bacillota > Clostridia > Oscillospirales > Oscillospiraceae > Lawsonibacter. Next base: position 8,444 of record JAZSAQ010000012.1, read on the forward strand.
CTGCTGCCCCCCGTCATCGCCATTGCTTTGGCCCTGATTACTAAGGAGGTTTACTCCTCCCTGTTCATCGGTATCCTGGCCGGCGGTCTGATGTACTCCAACTTCAGCTTTGAGGGCACCTTGAACCATGTGTTCAACGACGGCATCGTAGCCTCCCTGTCCGACAGCTGGAATGTTGGTATTCTGGTCTTCCTGGTCATTCTGGGCGCCATGGTGTCCCTGATGAACCGTGCCGGCGGCTCCGCCGCCTTCGGCCGCTGGGCCGAGACCCACATCAAGTCCCGCGTGGGTGCGCAGCTGGCCTCCATCCTGCTGGGTTGCCTGATTTTCATCGACGACTACTTCAACTGCCTGACTGTGGGCAGCGTCATGCGTCCCGTAGCCGATAAGCACAAGCTGTCCCGCGCCAAGCTGTCCTACATCATCGACGCCACCGCCGCTCCCGTGTGCATCATCGCCCCCATCTCCTCCTGGGCCGCCGCCGTGTCCGGCTTCGCCGAGGACGGCCAGGGCTTCAACCTGTTCCTGCGCGCCATCCCCTATAACTTCTACGCCCTGCTGACCATCGTGATGATGATCGGCCTGGTGGTCATGAAGGTGGACTTCGGTCCCATGGCCAAGCACGAGAAGGCCGCCATTGAGAACGGCGACCTGTTCTCCGGCTCCAACCCCTACACCGGCTCTGAGGGAGATGCCCCCTCCAGCAAGGGCATCGTGCTGGATCTGGTCTTCCCCGTCATTTCCCTGATTGTGTGCTGCGTCATCGGCATGATCTACACCGGCGACTTCTTCTCCGGTGAGAGCTTCATCGACGCCTTCGCCAACTCCGATGCTTCCGTGGGTTTGATGCTGGGCTCCGCCGTGGCCCTGGTCATCACCATGATCTACTACATGTGCCGCCGCTCCATGAAGTTCAAGGATATGATGAGTTCCATCCCCGAGGGCTTCAAGGCCATGGTTCCCGCCATCCTGATTCTGACCTTCGCCTGGTCCCTGAAGGCTATGACCGACTCTCTGGGCGCCAAGGAGTTCGTTGCCGCCCTGGTGGAGCGTGCCACCGGCATCCAGTTCCTGCTGCCCGTCATCGTCTTCGCTGTGGGTTGCGTGCTGGCCTTCGCCACCGGCACCAGCTGGGGCACCTTCGGTATCCTGATTCCCATCGTGCAGAGCGCTCTGCCCGCTGACAACGCCCTGATGATCGTATGTATCTCCGCCTGTATGGCCGGTGCCGTGTGCGGTGACCACTGCTCCCCCATCTCCGACACTACCATCATGGCTTCCGCCGGCGCTCAGTGCGACCACGTCAACCACGTGTCCACTCAGCTGCCCTACGCCATCTCCTGTGCCGTCATTTCCGGCATCACCTACCTGCTGGCCGGTGTGCTGGGCATGGTCGGCGCCCCCACCATCATCGCCCTGCCTGTTGGCATCGTGCTGATGCTGGGCTTCCTGCTGGTTATGAAGCGCGACCAGAAGTAATCTCCTTTTTACACACAAACCGCACCCCGTCAGCCGACGGGGTGCGGTTTTCGTTCTTCATACATCGTTTCCCAAAGCAGGGCAATAGCCCGGTCAATCGCCTGCACCTGCATGGGATCACAGAAGATCCGCACACACTGCAGTTGTCGGATTGCCTGTTCGTCCGTCATAAGCATCCCTCCGCCCCATTCTATGCAGAAAAAGCGCCTTCGGCATTGTACCGAAGGCGCTTTTGTGTTTACTCTGAATAGTGGCGGCACAGCTCGTCCACCACCCGGGCGATGGTCCCCTCTCCACAGGGGCACAGCAGCGTTGCTCCCCACTGCTTCACCTCGTCGGCGCAGTCGCTTGGAGCAAAGGGGATGCGGGACAGTTCCAGCAGCGGGATATCGTTTTGATTGTCTCCCACGCACCAGATATGCTCCGGCGCAATGTCCAGCCGCCGGGCCAGTTTCACCACCATCCCCCCCTTGTTACTTCCCCGATCCGTCACTTCAAGGTAGTAATGGTTGGAGAAAATGGTTTCATATCTGCCGGGGCAGGCCGTGTGGAGCCATTCACGGGCCCGCAATAAATCCGCATGCTCGCCTTGGACAATGGCCTTGGTCCACGGGGTAGGCATCTGCTCGATGGGCAACGCAACATAGTCGCTCCCCACCCGCTTCATGTGGGCATCGGTTACCCAGTTGGGGGCGTGGGCATAGATATCTTCACCGTGGTAGGCCTCGAACCCAAGCCCCTCCACCGCCGCACACAGCGCAGCCAAATCGGCGGGCGCCCGCCGGTCCAGCAGGGTCTGCTCCAGCATGACATCCGCCCGAAAATCGTACAAAGCCGAGCCGTTGGACAGGATGACCGGTGTATTGACCGGCACCCGGCCGACATAAGGCGCAAAGGTGGTGTGCGCCCGGCCGGTGGCGATGGTAAAGTGCCCGCCGTTGGCCACAAAAAACTCCACCGCATCGATATTCACTTGCGGCACATACCCGTTGTCATCGCAAAAGGTATCATCATAGTCGCTGACCAAAAGCACGCCGTCAAATCTCCCCATGGGGCCTCCTTCGCCCCAATCAGGGGCATTATTTCAAATCGCCGCCCTCATAATAACGGCGCAGAGGTGCGTAACTCAGCACGCACACCAGCGCAGAAATGACGATTTCGGGCAACATATAGCTACTGTTATAGGCCAGCGACCACACAGGGGCCGCCCAACCCAACTCGTTGGGCCAAAGGGCTTCCCAAATCCAGACGCCGGTAATGAAGTGGCAGGCAAACCGCAGCAGGAAGGTAACGGTAATGCCCAGCACAAGGCCTACCTGTGCATTCTTTATCCACCCTCGGAACAAACCCGAAAGACCGATAACGCCAAACGCCACAAGGTAGTCAAACAGAATGATCCCCACCGCAGTTTGCACGCTGTCTGCATACTGCACGTTTTGCATGCCCAGCAGCATCTGCAGCAGGCCATATACCACGGCGGTAAACGTACCCCAACCCCAGCCGTGCCGCCAGGAGATGATAACCAGCGGCAGAGTGGAGCACACGGTGATCCCGCCGCCCAGTGCCCAAAACCCTTGAAACGGAAACAGGCTGAGCACCGTTCCGATGGCCAGCATAATCGCACTTTCCACCATGCGATGCACATTTTGCTTCTTCGTTGTCGTCATTGTCGTTTCCTCCTCAAAAAAATGTACCGCACACATCCGAACGGGTGCGGTGCGGTACAAGAGAAACGACGTTGTCGAATCCACTTCCTACGCCGGCATTACCCGGATCAGGTCAAGGGACATACAGCTGCAATTGGCCGTAATCTCAGCCGGAAATGACTTCCAGCGCCCCTGTGTTCGATTGTTCTGCGGTGGTCACATTCTACAACTTCTTTTTCACCTTGTCAAGCAAGTTCGACCTGTTTCTCCACCCGGTCGATGGTGCCGCCGCCCAGTACCACGTCACCGTCGTACAGCACTACAGCCTGTCCGGGGGTCATGGCCCGCTGGGGCGCATCAAAGGTCACCCGCAGGCGGTCGGGTGCGACCTGCTCCGCCACAGCAGGTTGGGCCGGCTGGCGGTAGCGAGTCTTTGCCTGCACCTGAATCGGTCTATCCAACGTTTCAAAGGCAATGAAGTTCAGGTCGGTGGCCTCCAGCGTGGTGGCCATCAGGTCTTCCGGTCCGGACAGGGTAATTTTGTTGTCCTCCGGGCAAATATCGGTCACGTACAGCCGCCCGTTAGCACTGGATACCCCGATACCACGGCGCTGACCAAGCGTGTAACAAATCACGCCCTCATGCCGTCCCAACACCCGTCCATCGGGAGAAACGAAGTCGCCGGGAACCGACTCCCGCCCCGTGTGGCGGCGTATAAACGCCGCATAGTCCCCGTCGGGAATAAAGCAGATATCCTGACTGTCCCCTTTGTGTGCCGTGGCAAGCCCACTTTGGGCAGCCAGCTCCCGAATTTCCTGCTTAGACAGACCGCCCAACGGGAACAGGGCGTGGCCCAGCTGATGCTGGGTCAGGCAATAGAGCACGTAGCTTTGGTCCTTTTCCGGGCGCAGTGCCGTTTTCAGCAGCCATCGCCCCGCACCCTCGTCCCGTTCCACACGGGCATAGTGTCCGGTGGCCAGCTTGTCCGCACCCAGCTCCAGCGCCCGGTCCAGCAGAGCACCAAACTTGATGTGCCGGTTGCAGGCGATGCAGGGGTTGGGGGTGCGCCCCTTCCAATAGTCGGCAGCGAAGGTGTCCTTCACCCGGCGACAGAATTCCCCGGACAGGTCAAGGGTGTGGTGGGCAAACCCCAGCTGCGCCGCCACCCGGGCGGCATCCTCCGCCTCGGTTCCGGCGTACTCGTGCAATCGCAGCGTCATGCCCAGCAGGTCAAATCCCTGTCTGCCCAGCAGCACCGCCGCCGCAGAGCTGTCCACGCCGCCGCTCATGGCTACCGCAACAACACTCATCTGCCCACCTCCTCCCGGTTGATTTGTCCTATTGTACCACACTTTATCTCTGCTCACAATGACAAACTTATTCCATTCGTTCTACCTGCACCCCAGTGTAGTACCAGCTCAAAATTTCCCGGAAGTCTTTGCCCTGTTTTGCCAAGGCGTTGGCGCCGTACTGGCTCATGCCGACTCCGTGTCCATAGCCGGTAGTGTGGAAGGTCAGCTCATCCCCCTCCACCGTCACGGAGAAGCAGGCCGAGCGCAATCCCAGCAGCTTTCGCACCTGAACGCCGGACAGTTCCACGCCGCCCACCTTGACCCGGCTCACCGTCCCGGACGGCTGCCACTCAAAGTCGCTCAGCCAGCTGTTCACCGCCCCACTGAAGTCGGCATCGGGATGCTGCGCCGTCACCAGCTCCTTAAATTGTGCCGCAGTCACAGTCATCTCACTGCGCCAATTGGGTACCTCCTCCCCCTCGGGACTGGGCACACTGACCAAATAGGGCACGGCATTGCCCCACACCGCCACAGCATCCACCGTTCTGCCCGGTGCGGAGGAAAAGTAGGATGCCTGAATGGGCCTGTCCCCATAAACCGCAATCAAGCCGTCCGTTCCGGCCACAGCATCGGCAATTCGTTTGGTGTATTCCGCCGCCCCATCGCCCCACTTGGTCTTCGCCTCCCGGGGTGACGTATAGGCCTGACAGCAGCCGGACTCGCCGCAGATATCTGCCGGGGCATGCTTGTCCCCGCTGACCGATACCCAATAGGTGCGGGCCGCCACCGTCTGCGCCTTCAGCGCCTCCAACTCAAAGGACGCCGGCATTTCCGCCGCCACTACGCCCCACAAATAATCCGCAAGGCTCATCTGCTCCACCCGGCCGTCCTCCCGCAGCAGGCTCACCGTCCGGTCACGGTCGGCTCGTGTTCCCGTCATGGGACGCAGCTGAGCCGGCGTATCCGACGCCATAGGCACGTGCCCCCGCAGCAGCAGAATCGGCAACAGAAACTGCATCATCAGCAGCAACAACGCCGCAAGCACCACTCGTTTCACATAACCACCTCCCCGGCTTCCATTCCCTACACTGTATGCCGCCGTGCGAAAAACATGCGCACACATACACACCAATCTCCATCGATTTTTGTTTCCTTATGACGGAATGTGTGGTATAATCTGTTTGCATCAACTTCGATAAAGGAGATTTGTATGGACAAGCTTATTACCTTTGCCGTCCCTTGTTATAACTCCGCCGAGTATATGGAGCACTGCGTGGACACCCTACTCCAGGGCGGAGAAGATGTTGAAATTATCCTTGTGGACGACGGCTCCACCAAGGACAACACCGCCGAGATCTGTGACCGCTACGCTGCCCAGTACCCCACCATCGTCCGGTCCATTCATCAGGAGAACGGCGGCCATGGTGAGGGTGTCAACCAAGGTCTGCGCAACGCCCGCGGTCTTTACTACAAGGTGGTGGACTCCGATGACTGGGTGGACGTGCCCGCCCTGCATACTGCACTGGAAAAGCTGCGCCAGTTCGTCCGGGACGAAAAGCTTGTCGACCTGCTCATCTGCAACTACGTCTATGAACACGTGGCGGACAATACCCAGCGGGTCAACCACTTCCGCAAGTTGCTGCCCGTGGGCCGGGTGTTCGGCTGGGATGCCGTATCCAAGTTCCGCCCTGACCAGTTCATTATGATGCACAACGTCATTTACCGCACCCAGCTGCTGCGGGACTGCGGTCTGGAGCTGCCCAAGCACACGTTCTATGTGGACAGCATCTTTGTTTACGAGCCGCTCCCCTTCGTGAAGAATATGTACTATCTGGACGTGGATCTGTACCGCTACTTTATCGGTCGGGAGGATCAGTCGGTGAACGAGCAAGTCATGCTTCGCCGCATCGACCAGCAGCTGCGGGTCAACTACCACATGCTTGACAGCCACGACCTGAACAACGTGTCCGCCAGGAGCAAGCCTTTGGGGGCCTATATGTTCAACTACCTGGCCATCATGGTCACCGTGTCCTCCATCTTCCTGGACATGGACGGCTCGAGCGAGGCCCTGGCGAAACGCAAAAAACTGTGGGATTATATCAAGGAGCGGGATGCCGGCCTGTATCGCAAAATGCGTTACTTTTCTCTGCCCGCATTCACCTACCTACCCGGTAAAGCCGGTCGCAAGCTGTCGCTGGCCCTGTACCGTGCAGCACGCAAAATCTATAAATTCAACTAATAAAAAGGTCCGTACACTATTGTGTGCGGGCCTTTTGTTTTTCTTAAATTTTTCGAAAAAAAGTCTTGACAGCGCAGGGATTTGTGGTATAATTCACTTTGCTGTTGCGAGTGTAGCTCATCTGGTAGAGCGCCACCTTGCCAAGGTGGAGGTAGCGAGTTCGAGCCTCGTCACTCGCTCCAATAGACCCCTGACCAATCGGTCAGGGGTTCTTTTTTACTTCAATTCAATTTTACCGACATCTCCCCCCCCGCTGCCTCCACCTATGGCTCTTGCATTTTCCCCCACAGGGTATATAATAAAGAAAACCCCTCAAGGAGGTAGTTCCA
>JAZSAQ010000013.1:0-2145 GCA_045601985.1 Lawsonibacter sp.
GGGACAGCCCGCCCTGAACGGCCTGACCCACAGCTTCTCCGACGTGCCTGCCACCCAGTGGTTCAACAACGCAGTCACCTGGGGCAGCAACCGTGGCGTGGTCAGCGGCTTTGGCGGCGGCGTGTTCAAGCCTGAGGACGCTGTCACCATCGAGCAGGTGGCCGTCATCCTGCGCAACTACTCCGGCAGTCCCAATGGAAACGGCGACCTGAGCAAGGTGGGCAACCACAGCAGCTGGGCAGCCGACGCCCTGAAGTGGGCTGTGGAGCAGGGCATCCTTGAGAACGTGCCCTTCACCAACGCCACCGAGCAGGCCACCCGTGCCCAAACCGCACAGATGCTGACCAACTACCTGACCTAAACCCAGACAGCCGGCCCCGCAGCATATGCTGCGGGGCCAGCTGCTTTCTGTCCGCAAGATCACGATTGCAGTATCGCACATTATCCAATTGCGCCATTCCCTGCGTGTTTTTGTCATTTCCCGAAATAGACAGCGGCATTAAAATGGCTTATAATGGATTTGACGATGAAATATTTCCTGTAAAGGAGCGAATGCAACATGAAAAACGTACTTTGTTTCGGCGACTCCAACACCTGGGGCAGCATCCCCGGCGTGCTGACCCGGCACCCCAAGCACGTGCGCTGGACCGGCATCGTCCAGAATGAGCTTGGTCCTGAGTACAACATCATCGACGACGGCATCCCCGGCCGCACCACCGCCTATGACGACCCCGCCAACCAGTGCCGCAACGGCCTGAGCGCCATCGGCTACACCCTGTACCGCGCCAAGCCTCTCGATCTGGCTGTGGTGATGCTGGGCACCAACGACCATCACTACACGGATATCAACGGCTTCTACGATGGCCTTTCTATGCTGTCCCGCCGCATCCTAAACGCCAACAAGCTGTTCCCCGGCACCTCCGATGTGTTCCTGCCTGGCCCGCCCAAGCTGCTGCTGGTAGCGCCCATCTACGCCATCCCGGAGGAAAGTCCCTATGTGGAGCCGGTGAAGAAGCTGGCCGATGAGCTTGGTATGCCCTGGCTCAACGCCGCCGAGTTCGCCGTCCCCGACCCCGCCGACGGTTGCCACATGAATGCGGAGAATCACCGCAGCCTGGGTCTGGCCATCGCCAAGAAGATCAAAGAAATTTTGGGTTAACCAAACAAAATAACAGGAGGAAAAACAATGAAAAGTGGTTTCTATACCGCACTGGGCACCCCCTACCTGCCCGACGGCACTCTGTGCGAGGCCGGCTTCCGCAAAGAGATCGAGCAGCAAATCGCTGCCGGCGCCAGCGGCCTTTTGGTCATGGGCACCATGGGTCTTTTGGGCTGTGTTCCCGAGGCCGAGTACGAGCGCACCATCCGCATCGCCTGCGACGCCATCGCCGGCCGTGTGCGCGTCATGGTGGGCGCCACCGACAACTCCCTGACCCGTGTGAAGGCTCGTATGGACATCATCAACCGCTATCCTGTGGATGTGGTGGTGCTGACCGCCCCCTACTACGATAAGCTGAACGACACCCTGCTGGGTGAGTTCTTTACCAAGTGCGCCGCTATGACCGAAAAGGACGTGTACCTGTACGATCACATGGGCCTGACCCAGCATAAGCTGAAGTACCCCCTGGTCAAGAAGCTCACCCAGGTGCCCAACCTGCGGGGCATCAAGAGTGCCGATCTGGTGCTGATCAAGTCCCTGTACGACGACCCCGAGATCAAGGCCGACTTCCAGCCCATCTTCTCCGGCTCCGACCTGTTCGCCGTGGCTCACCTGTACGGCATCGACAGCATTTTGGACGGCATCTTCTCCTGCTTCCCCGCCACCATCAGCAAGGTGCAGAAGTGCTTTGACTCCGGTGACCACGAGGGTGCCAAGCAGTGGCTGAAGAAGATGATGCAGGCTCGTGACGAGATGCTGGCCGGCGGTCTGTGGCCCATGTTCTCCTACGCCATGAACCTGCTGGGCTGCGAGGGCAAGTTCGGTCACGACTACGATCCCGACCCCACCGACAAGCAGAAGGCCGACACCAAGGCCATCATGGAGCGTCTGGGCGAAATTTGATTTCAAGAAGCAAACCCACGCAGCCCTTTTTTTGCGGGGGGGTTTTTTTTTTTTATTGCTTTTGGGGGGGGGACACCCCCCGC
>JAZSAQ010000014.1:0-54160 GCA_045601985.1 Lawsonibacter sp.
CATGGAAGGAATTGAGGCGCCTGTAAAAATTGCCGCAGCCGTAAGGCTGCATCAATCTATATTATGAGTAGATTTCCGGCTTGAGAATCCCAATGTAGGGTAGATTGCGATATTTTTCCGCATAATCCAAACCATAGCCAACCACGAAGGCATCGGGAATGGTGAAGCCGGAGTAATGGACATCCACCGGCTTGACCCGGCGATCCGGCTTGTCCAGCAGGGTGCACAGACGGATGGAGGCAGGGTGGCGCTGCTCCAGAAGGCGCAGCAGGTAGCTCAGGGTGTTGCCGGAATCCAGAATGTCTTCCACCACGATGACGTCCAAATCGGTGATGTCCTCGGATAGATCCTTGGTAATCTGGACCTGGCCGGAGGAGGAGCTGCCCTTGCCGTAGGAGGACACGGACATAAAGTCCACCAGGCAGGGGTGCTCGATTTTGCGTACCAGATCGGCCATAAAGATGAAGGAACCACGCAACACACTGACAAGAATGAGCTTCTTGCCTGCGTAATCCCGGTTAATCTCCTCGGCGATCTCGCTGACCCGTTGGTCAAGCTGTTCCTCGGTGAAGAGGACCTCCAAAATGTCCTGTTCCATCATGGTAATTGCTTCCTTTCTGTATCTGTATGGTATTGCACCAACCAGCAAGGTTGGCCAACAGCGGGGAGAAAAGCGGCGTCGGGACCAAGACCGACCACGCCGGCAACCCGATCGTGGCACTCCACCACGGGCAGGGTGTCTCGCAGGTGGCGGGGGATTTTTTCATCGATCATCAGTTTCTTGACTGTATTGCCGGGACGACCGGGACGGGTGAGTCGGTCACCGATGCGCCTGGCACGCAGGGTGGGACGGCAATCGGCGGCAATATAGAAGACGAAGGGCGTTTGGGGCTGACCGGCGTAGACTGCAGGAATGAGGTCGATGTGGGCCGGGGCATCGGATGCTTGCCGTACCAGCTCCAGTTGGTCATAGACACGCCGAGCGAGTACGTTGCCGGGCAGGACGTACTCGGCGGAGGGGTCGTCGCTGCGGCACAGGCTAAGCACTCCGTGCAGATGGGCAGCAGTGCAGCGTCCGCTTCCGGTCAACTGCTCCAACAATGCTCGCACACCACGGGTTGCAATGGGGGTGGGCAGAACGGCCACGATGGAAGCCATGACACGGAACCCGTTCTCCACAGGCGTGGCCGGAGGGAACATCCGCTGGGTCTGCGCCTGCAGATAGTCCTCATCCGCCCGCAGACGGGAAATGGTTTGGGTGATGCGGTCCAGCGCACCGGGCGAAAGCTGTGCCAAGAGGGGCAGCAGCCGGGCACGGACCCGGTTGCGGGCATAGCGCTGGTTGGTGTTGGAGCCATCCTCCACATGGGGCAGGTCATATGCAGTGAGATAGGCCTCGATTTCCTGCCGTGGGGTGGTCAGCAGCGGCCGTACAATGTTGTCCCGGCGGGGCGGGATGGCGCACAGCCCGTTCAGGCCGCACCCCCGCATCAGGTTCAAAAGGAAGGTTTCCACATTGTCGTTTGCGTTGTGGGCGGTGACAATGACATCGGCACGAACCGAAGCGGCGGTCTGCTGCAGAAAGGCGTAACGCATATCCCGGGCAGTTTCCTCGATGCCCTTTTTCTGCCGGATGGCGGTATCGGCGACGTCGCCGGTGCCCACGATCAACTCTACATCGGGCAGAGAGGACACCAGCTTGCGCACGAACTGTTCATCTGCATCGGATTGAGGCCCCCGTAGCTGATGGTTATAGTGGGCGGCCACCAGACGCAGACTATATTCCTCACGGAGGCGGTACAGCCAGTGCAGCAGGCAGACGGAGTCTGCCCCGCCGGACAGGGCACACAGCACGGTGCCGCCACGGGGCAGCAGACTGTATTGGTCACACAGCAGATGGGCCTGGGGCAGCTCAGTATTCTTCATGGGTACGCTCGATACCGGCGAAGGTGGTGTACTCGGGCAGCCATTGCAGTTCCACGGTTCGGGTCTCGCCATGGCGGTTCTTGGCTACGATACACTCGGCCAGATTGGGGTTTTCCGACTCTTTGTTATAATAGCCTTCACGGAACAGGAACATGACGATGTCGGCGTCCTGCTCGATGGCGCCGGACTCACGCAGGTCGGAGAGCATGGGCCGCTTGTCCGTGCGGCTCTCGGGTCCACGGGACAGCTGGGACAGGCACAAAACGGGTACGTTCAGCTCCTTGGCCATGATTTTCAGGGCACGGGAGATGTCGGACACCACCTGCTGGCGGTTCTCGCCGGCATAGGAACGGCCACCGGCAGACTGCATCAGCTGCAGGTAGTCGATGACCACAAGACCCAAATCCTCCACCCGGCGGCATTTGGCGTTCATGTCGGCCACGGACAGGGAGGGGTCGTCATCAATCAAAATCTTGGTCTGGTTCAGGGCGTTGGCGGCGGCGGCTACACGGACCCAGTCCTCCTCGTCCAGTTTGCCGGTGATCAGTTTCTTGTTATCTACGAAGGACTCGCCGGAGATCAGACGCATGGCCAGCTGCTCCCGACTCATTTCCAGGGAGAAGAACACCACGCTCTTGCCGGAGAATTTACCGGCGTGGAGCAGCAGGTTCAGTGCCATGGAGGTTTTACCCATACCGGGACGGGCGGCCAGCAGGATCAGGTCGGACTTGTTCAGGCCGGAGATGGCACGGTCCAGATCACCCAGACCGGTGGACAGGCCGGGAATGGCGCTGTCGCTGGCGGCCAGCTCGTTCAGTCGGTCGTAGACGTTGAGAATGACACTGGAGATGGGGGTCAGTCCACGGGCGGCACGGCCTTGACGCAGAGCGTAGATTTTCTGCTCGGCGGCTTCCAGCACGTCGTGACCGGTGCCGGTGCCGCCCTGCACAAGGCCGGTGACCTCGTCGGCGGTTTCTGCCACACGACGCAGCAGAGCCTTGTCCTGCACGATCTCCACGTACTCGCTTACATTGGCGGCGGTGGGGGTGGTGTCCATCAGCTGCAGAATGTAGTTGCGGGAATTGCTCTCGTCATACACACCGTTTTGGCGCATATGATCCAGCACCGTCACCGGGTCAATGGTGGCCGAGTAGCTGAACATGGAGTAAATGGTTTCGTAGATATCCCGGTTCTGACGCAGATAAAAGTCCTCCGGGCGCAGATGCTCGATGACCTGAGGGATGCAGCGGGAGTCGATGAGCATGGAGCCCAGCACTGCCTGCTCTGCCTCCACACTGTGGGGCAGCTGCCGCATCAGCAGTTGTTCGTCCTGCATGGTCATAACCTCCTTTGAAGGGGATATGATGCGATCTCATATCTCCCGTCTCTTATCTTGAGGCTCAGGCCTCCACCACCATCACGTTGACGGTGCCGACGACCTCGTAACCCAGCTTGGCCTTGATTTTATAGGTGCCGCAGGCCTTGATGGGCTCATCCAGCACCAGCTTGGCTTTGGCAATGGACAGGCCGGTCTGGGCGTTCAGGCACTCGGAAATTTCCTTGGAGGTGACGGCACCGAACAGACGGCCGCCGTCGCCGGCCTTGGCGGCCACCTTGACGGTGATACCCTCCAGTTGCTTGGCAACGGCCTCGGCCCCGGCCTTCTCGGCGGCCTCCTGTGCCTTGCGGGCCTTCTCCTGCTGCTTCATGGTGTTGACGTTCTCGGCGGTGGCGATGACAGCCAGCTTCTTGGGCAGCAGGAAGTTGCGGGCGTAGCCGTCGGACACGTCTACCAGCTGGCCCTTTTTACCCTGACCCTTAACGTCCTGCATCATAATAACTTTCATAATTGGTTCCTCCGTTTGTGTGTTTGGTTGTTATTCTTCTAAATATTCGTCGATGGCCTGATGGAGCATAGTCTCCACCTCTGCCAAGGTTTTTCCGGTGAGCTGACCGCCGGCTGCGGCGGCGTTGCCGCCACCGCCCAACTTCTCCAAAATGACCTGCACGTTCAAATCGTCCAGAATGGAGCGGGCGGAGAGGGTGACCTGATCTCCGTTGGAGAACATGACAAAGGAGGCGTTTACGCCCACAATGTTCAAAAGTTCGTCTGCGGCCTGTGCGCCGGTGACCCGGCTTACGGCCCGGTCGGACACCGCAATGGCAATACCGGGACGGTAGATCTGCGCATTCTGAATCAGCGAGTATTTGGAAATGGTGGCATCAAAGTCGTTTTGGAACACCTTCTTCACATCGCCGGTATCGGCGCCGCTGCGGCGCAGGAATGCTGCCGCCTCGAACGTGCGGCCGCCGGTGCGCAGGGTGAAGTTTTTGGTGTCCAGTACGATGCCGGCAAGCAGTGCCTCGGCCTCGGTACGCAGCAGATCCACAGGTTCCACAATGTATTGGGCCAGCTCCGCCACCATTTCACTGGCGGAGGAGGCGTAGGGCTCGTGGTAGTTCAGGGCCGCACCCTCGATGTAGGTGGCGGCACGTCGGTGGTGGTCGATGACCGCCACCCGGTTACAGCTTTCCAGTAGCTCCGGAGCCTGCACCTGATCGGGGCGGTTGGTGTCCACCACGACCAGCAGGGAGCGGGAGTCGGCGATGAGCAGGGCATCCTGCGGGGGAATAAAACAGCCGGAGTAGGCATCCAGCGCCTCCAGTTTGTCGGACATGACCTTGGCGGGGGAACCGTTCTCCCGGATGATGTGGGCGGGGATGCCCAACTTGCGGGCGATGGCGCACACGCCGGCTGCGGCACCCATGCAGTCCAGATCGGGGAAACGATGACCCATGACGAACACGTGGGAGGAGTCTGCAATGAGGGAGGACAAGGCGTTGGCCATGACACGGCTTTTTACTTTGGTGCGCTTTTCTACCTCAGTGGAGCGGCCACCATAGAACTCGAAGTTGAAACGGTTACGGATGACGGCCTGATCGCCGCCACGGGACAGAGCCATCTCCAGAGAGAGGTTGGCGAACTGCAGCAGTTCCTGCAGACTGTCGGCGTCTTTGCCTACGCCGATAGACAGGGTGGCGCCGATGCCGTTGGGGTTGACCACCTCGTGGACCAGGTCCAGAATTTCAAATTTCTTTTCCACAAAGGAGGGCAGATACTGCTCCTGGAATATGAACAGATAGCGGTCACGCTCCAAACGGCGCAGAACACCGTGGGCGTGCTCGGTCCAGGCATCCAGGTGATTGTTGATTTCGGACAGAAGCAGAGAACGCTGGTTTTCATTCAGACCCTTCATCAGGTCCTCGTAGTTGTCCAGCAGGATCAGCGCAGCGATGGGGCGGGTGGCCTCCAACGTCCGGCGGCTGACGGAATAGTCGGTAATGTCCACCCAATAGGTGGTGGCCAGCAGGCTGGTGCCCTTTTCGCCGGTGCGGATCAGGTGGCCGAACACCAGGAAGCGACGATTGCCGAAGGAAACCTCGCCGGGGAATTCGTCCTTGCCCTCCATGAGCCAGCGGCTGTTGAAGTCGGGCACCAGGGAGGAAAGCTTGGAGTCGTACATTTCGTCCCCACGGTCGGTTAGGTGGAGAAAACGATCGTTGCTCCAGACGATTTCATCCCGATCTGGACGGAAGATGAGCATAGGCAGGGGAGAGTTGATGACACTTTCCTTGCTGGCCTCACCCACCGAGCCGGTCAGGTTGTCGATGTATTTCGTGATCTCACGCTTACGCCGGCGGGAGGTGTAGCGCAGGTGCAGGGCGATGATGACAATGGCCACGCCCTGAGCGGCGGCCAGCATGGGTTCGAAAAACGCACTGACGGCCGCAAACAGCACCAAGCAAACGAAATAAAGTGTATAACTGGGTTCCAGCAAGCGTGATAGCTTCTTATTCAAAAGATCCCCTCCTTGATGGGAATACTACATTATAACAGAGAATCAGAAGAAATGCAACTGTGAGCGGGGGGAGTCACGCCCGGTCAACGGAAAGAACCGTCAGGGTATCGCCCGCCACGGAAAAACGCACGTTGAACCCGGCAAAGCCGAAGCCGTACACCCGCTCCGGGTCGTCCTGATAGGAGGGACGGGGGTCCTGGGCCAGCACCGCCAGCAGGCCCTCCCGCCGGTCGCCGGGCAGGGCGGAGAGAAGTTCATCGGGGCAAATTACCTGCAGGGTGGCTTCCTTGGGTACGCTGGCAAAACCACCCACGGCCTGCGGCTTGCAGTCGGCATAAGGCAGGTAGGGTTTGATGTCGTAGATAGGCGTGCCGTCCATCAGATCGGCTCCCGCCACATGGATGACAGGCCCCAGTTTGGGGTGCTGCTCCACCTCCAAAAGTCGCACGCAGGACAGACCGATGGGGTTGGGGCGGAACGGAGAGCGGGTGGCAAAGACGCCCATCCGCTCGTTGCCACCCAAACGGGGCGGACGAACGGTGGGGGACCAGTCCTCCCGCACGGCCTTGGAGAACTGCCAGATCAGCCACAGGTGGGAAAAACCCTCCAGACCCCGCAGGGCATCGGGGTTGCGGAACTCCGGTTCAAAGACCACGGTGGCCCGCAGCTGCTCCACCAGGCCGCTCTGGCGGGGGATGCCGAACTTTTCCGTGAAGTCGCTGTGGATGCGGGCGATGAGTTTCAGTTGAGAAATTTCGGACATAGTGGTGATCCTTTCTTTTACCAGACGAAGGGGATCAGGCGGTACCTGACCCGGGTTTTGTAGTCGGCGTAGCCGTCAAGACCCACGGTCAGCACCTGCTCTTCATTTTCGATGCGGCGAATGAGTATGCAGGGGAACGCCAAAAACGGAACAAAAGCGGGCCACGAGCCGAGGAGGAGAGGGATGGACAGGAACATCAGCAGCACTGCGGTGTACATGGGGTGGCGCACCACGGCGTAAGGTCCGGAGTCCACCAACTGCTGACCCGGCTGAATTTCAACGGTGCGGGCCAGCCACCGGTTGTGTGCGATGACGACACCGTACAGGGTGTACCCCAAAAGGAACACGGCACAGGCGGTCCAAACCACCCAGCGGGGAACGGGAAACCACCGGAAACGGAAGCACAGCCCCGCCAGCACGAAGCCGAGGACGAATACAAGGGCGCTGGCGCCGATGACACGGCGCTGGGTCGGTTCCCGTTCTTTGGCACACAGCCGCTTTTTCAGCAGGTCGGGACAGTGGAGCATCAGCACGACACCGGCCGCCAGCATGGGGATGAACAGCAGAGCGATCAGCAGCCAGCCGTTGGGGTAGCGCAGGGTGCCTGCGGGCAGGAAGATAAGTGCCGCCACAAGGACGATGCCAAGCGATACCTTGCCGACGGCCTGAAAAAACAGAGATTTTGTCACACAAAGACCTCCCGGAAAAAAGAATGGGAGCGCCGGAAAGACGCTCCCACCTGTTTGTGGTATCAGAAGGGCAGACCCATGCCGCCGGTCAGCTTCTGCATGGAGCTGCCGGCATCCTCCTCAGCGGCACGCAGCGCCTGATTGACCGCACCCACGATCATGTCCTGCAGCATCTCCACATCCTCGGGATCCACTGCATCGGGATCGATGGTCAGCTCGGTCAGCTCACGCTTGCCGGTGACGCAGGCGGAAACCACGCCGCCGCCGGCAGTGGCACGGTACTCTTTGGACTCCATTTCCTGCTGCATACGCAGAAGATCCTGCTGCATTTTCTGGGCCTGCTTGATCATATTCATGTTCATGCCGCCGCCCATGCCGCCCATGGGCATGCCACGACCTCCAAATCCTTTTGCCATATCAATTTACTCCTTATCAGTTGATGGTGATATTATCGAACTTTCCAAAGTCCAGCAGGGCGTCCAGCGCATCGGGCCCCTCCTCAGGGGCGGCGGGGGACGGTACGGGAGTCTGGGTGCCGGTGGGCCCGGCAGGGGGTGTGCCCACGGTGAGGACCACTCGGGCAGTGCCGCCGAAGCGGGCGCCTGCGGCTGTGGTGATGGTTTGCATCACATCGGGTCGGTCCAGCATCCGTTTGGTGAAGTCGTCGGGGACCCAAACGGTCAGGACCCCGTCTGCCCACGTGCCCCGCACGTGGGTGCGGTCGGACAGATAGGGGTACGAGGACATGGAAACCTTGCCCCGCAGACCGGTGACAAAGCTGTCCCAAAATGCACCGCCGCTCTCGCCGGAGGGGGCGGGTGCAGGAGTGGCCGATGCTGCCGGCGGAGTGGGGGCTGCCGGAGGAACGGGCACCGGTTCCGACTTAACAACCGGTGGTGGTGTAGGGTCTGCCGCCATTTCCCAGGGAGGGAGATCGTCGGCAGGGGGGGACGGCGGAGCGGGCTTGGTGACCGCCTTGACCTTCGGAGCCGGAGCGGCGGGGACACCGTCGCTCATCAGCTGCTCCAGCCGGGTCAGGCGGGCGGACAGGCCGGGAACGGAGTCGTCCAGGGTCACGTCGCACAGGCGGATCAGACACAGCTCCGCATCGGTGCGGCGGTTGGTGCTGCGGCTGAGGTCGGCGGTGGACTGTTGCAGCACGGTCAGCATCTGCATCAGCCGGGGGGCAGCAAACCGCTCGCCAAGGGTACGCAGGGTGGCTTCGTCAAAGCCGCCGGTGAGCAGGCCGGCGGCACCCTGAGGTGCGGTACGGCGCAGCAGCAGACCCCGGGTCAGGCAGGAAAGCTCGCCCAAAATGGCGCCAACGTCCTTGCCTGCGGCGTACAGCCTGCCAAGCAGCTCCAGGCCGGCGGCGGTGTCGCCGTCAGCGATAGATTCCATCAGGTTTGCGGTGTCCAGATTACCGGCAAGACCCAGGGTGTCCAGCACACGGGTGTCGTCTACGGTGGCACCGGCAGCGGCGCACTGATCCAACAGGGACAGGGCGTCACGCATACCGCCGTCGGCCAGTCGGGCCAGCAGGGCGGCGGCGCTGTCGGTCAGGTCAATGCCCTCCGCACGGGCCACATGGCTCAGGCGGGAGGAAATGTCGCCGGGCAGGATACGCTTGAAGGAGAACTGCTGGCAACGGGACTTGACGGTGGCGGGAACCTTGTGCAGCTCGGTGGTGGCGAGGATGAACATCAGGTGCCCGGGCGGTTCCTCCATGATCTTCAGCAGTGCGTTGAAGGCGGAGGGGGAGAGCATATGCACCTCGTCCACGATGTAGACACGCTTGCGCACGGCGGCGGGGGTGTAGACTGCCTCGTCACGCAGGGCACGCACCTGATCCACGCCGTTGTTGGAGGCGGCGTCCAGCTCCAGCACGTCCAGAATGGCGCCGCTTTCAATGCCCAGACAAGCGGGGCAGGCGTTGCACGGGATGCCGTCCACGGGGTTGTGGCAGTTGTCCGCACGGCACAGAATCTTGGCGCAGGTGGTCTTGCCCGTGCCGCGGGTTCCGGTGAACAGGTAGGCATGGGAGGGACGACCGGCGGCGATCTGCCGTTTCAGCGTGTCGGTAATATGGGACTGACCCACCACATCGACAAAGGTGCGGGGCCGCCATTTGCGGTAGAGTGCCTGATACATGAAAAAACCTCCCGTTCGGGGGTGGATAATAAAAGGATTCGCTCCGGAGCAAGACCGCACACCGGCCTTTGAAGCCTATACTATACCCGTTACCGTGCCAGCCGGCTCAGAAACGGCATCCCCACGGCACACGCAGCGGTCCGCTTAGTGCTGCTTGGTTCCCCACCTGACACGGTTCACGGTGTCACGTTGCGTGGGACCGGTCCATCATCACTGCTTAGCACGGTCAGACGATACAATACAGGTCCGGGGGCCGGGATTTATCCCTGCTGCAGCGGGTTGCAGGAAAAGGGCACCGCTAACTCCCCGACTAGTGCGGCCTTGCTCCGGAGCGAGCAAGCCATTACCGATATATTCTACTATATATTTGAAAAATTATCAACAACGGGTTTGTGCTTTCCGGAAAAACATTTTTGAAAAAAGGGCAAATTCCCTATTGACAAGTGTGGCTTGCTCTGTTAAAATAACCACCGTTGCGACAGCGCTTCATACGCTGGTATAGCTCAGCTGGTAGAGCAGCTGATTTGTAATCAGCAGGTCGGGGGTTCGAATCCGTCTACCAGCTCCATTCGTCCTCTCGGACGGCGCAGCACACAAGTTCATATGGAGGAGTTCCCGAGTGGCCAAAGGGGGCAGACTGTAAATCTGTTGCGTTTCGCTTCGGTGGTTCGAATCCACCCTCCTCCACCAAAAAATCCGTTCACCCATTGGGTGAGCGGATTTTTTACTTGAGGGTGGATGAGACGGCGGCTCTTGGCGGTGTGCCGGGGGCACGCCGCAACCGCCGGGCTTTTCCGCAGAAAAGCGAATCCACCCTCCGACCTTCTAATTTGCGATATCTCGTTGGATGAGCGGATTTTTTACTTGAGGGTGGATGAGACGGCGTGGCGATGTGCGATTTTTTTATTTACTTTTCGTCAGAATTTGATACAATAACTCTTTAGACAGAACACGCCGCTACGGCGGCAGAATTGCGGTGAACGATATGGCCCATCAACCTCAGGACCGATCCCTGCGGGAAAATAAAATGCTGACTTCCCCCATCTCGCATCTGATCCCCGAGATGGCGATTCCCACCATCATTGCATTCCTGATCAACTCCATCTACAGTCTGGCGGACACCTTCTTCGTCAGCGCACTGGGCACGGAGGCCACCGCCGCCGTCAGCGTCAACGCCACGCTGGACCAAATCATTATGATGGCAGGCGCAATGCTGGCGGTGGGTGCCAACAGCTTTGTGGCCCGTCTGCTGGGCGCCGGGGACAAGCAAAAGGCGGACAAGGTGCTGTCCACGGCGTTCTTCCTCGCCTTCGGGCTGGGACTGCTGCTGACGGTGTTCGGCACGGCCTTTATCGGCCCAATGGTGGATCTGCTGGGGGCCACGCCCACCTGCCGGGACTATGCCATCGACTACGCCACCTATGTGCTGCTGGCAGCACCGCTGATGGCGTCCTCCTTCGTAATGAATCAATGCCTGCGTGCCGAGGGCAGCGCAATGCTGTCGATGGTGGGTATGGGCTTTGGCGGTATTTTGAACTGTGTGCTGGATCCCATCTTCATCAACGGACTCAGCATGGGGGTGAAGGGTGCATCGCTGGCCACCGCCATCTCCAAGCTGGTCAGCTTCGTTATTCTGATTTATCCCTACATCATCCGGCACAGCGTGCTGCGGCTGTCCATCCGCTGCTTCTACCCCAAGTGGAGCATTCTCGGACAGATTATCAGCGTGGGTATGCCCTCTATGCTGCGTTCCCTGCTGGCGGTGGTGACAGGTATTCTGCTCAACCGCATCGCAGGCGAGATTTCCGACTCGGTGATGGCCGGTATCGGTGTGGCTACCAAAATTATGATGTTCCCCTTTAGTATCATCCTTGGCTTTGGCAGCGGATTCCAGCCGGTGGCCGGCTTCAATTGGGGCGCCAAGCGGTTCGACCGGGTACGGGAGAGCTATCGCTACGCCGGCAAAATGGCCTTTTGGGGTGCGGCGGTTATGGCCCTGATTCTGGCGGTGCTGGCCCAGCCCATTACGGCGCTGTTTGCCAAGGAGGACCCGGAGCTGCTGCGGCTGGGTACACTGTGCATCCAGTTACAATGTGTGGCCCTGCCCATCCATGCATGGGTGGCGGTGGTGAATATGCTGTGCGCCGGCTTGGGTTACGGTGGATTGGCCTTCCTGCTGGCCACCTCCCGACAGGGCAGCTGCTTTTTGCCCATCTTGTACCCCTTGGCATTTTTACTTGGAGAGATCGGCATCATCTCTGTTCAGGCGGTGGCCGATGTGCTGACCCTGCTGCTGGCTGTGCCGGTGTGCCGGGTGGTGCTGCGTCGCATCAATTGGGCAGAGGAGCAGGAGAAACTCCATGAGCTATAAAGCGATATGTTTTGATTTTGACTACACGCTGGGCGACGCCACGACAGCAATCCTGGCTGCCTATGAATACGCCCTTACTGCCATGGGGTATCCCAAGCCGGAGCGGGAGGCGGTGCGCCGCACCGTAGGCTACACAGTACAGGATGGATACACCATGCTCACCGGCGACACGGACCCGGAACGGCGGGAGCGGGCGCTGGAGCTGTTTCGTTCCATTGCCAAGCCTATGCAGCTGACCACCACGAAGCTGTTTGATGGGGCGGCGGAGTTATTGAGAACCCTGCACCGCAAAGGAATAAAGGTTGCGGTGGTCAGCACCAAGGGCGGGGATACCCTGCGTCGGGTGATGGACTACTGCGGCATCCTGCAATACGTGGATTTTATTGTAGGGGCGTGGGATGTACAAAACCCGAAACCCGACCCGGAGGGGCTGTTGTGGGCGGCGGAGCAGTTCAATCTTGCCCGGGCGCAGATGCTCTACTGTGGCGACAGCCTTGTGGATGCGCAGACGGCAGAAAACGCAGAAATCGACTTTTGCCCGGTGCTGAACGGCACCACCACGGCAGAGGAATTTGCTCCCTACCCCCACGTTCACATTGCGCCAAACCTGAACGAGCTTGCTCGCTGGCTGGAAAGCAACAGAATATGACCATACTGCGGAGAAAAGGGCCGATTGCGGTCTTTTTCTCCGTATTTTTATTTGCCCTCCGTTTTCGACCCGGTTTTTCCAAAAAATGGAATATAATAGGGGCGACCAAGGGTGGACAGGCTGTTCGCCCATTCAGGAGGAAACGGATATGGCAACAATGGAACAGTTTCGCACACGGCTTGCCCGGGCACGGGCGGAGTCGGTGCAGTCGGGCCGTGTGGTGCTGGGTGTGCCGACGGTGATGGGGGCGGCACGGACCGGGTGTTATTTTCTGCTGGCGTCGGTGCTGTCCGGCGGGGTGATCATGGGGGGCAGTGCACCCTTTGGCGTGGCGCTGGTAGGGGGTGCCGGGTCGGGAGTGTATGCTATGGCGTCCCTGCTGGGGGCCTGCATGGGATACGTTGCGCTGCTTGGATTGGTAGAGGGATTGCGATATGTGGCGGCTGCCATTTTGACCTTTTCCGTGGCATTTTCCATTTGTGATACCAAACTGTACCGCAGTACGTGGACCATGCCGGTGGCGGCGGCGGTGATGAACGGCTGCGCCGGGTTCATTTATCTGTCCCAACGGGGATGGCGAACCCGGGATGTGATCTACTTCGCCCTTGAATTGACGTTGACAGCCCTGTTTGCCTACGGGTTCCGTGCGGCGCTGTCCGGGTCGGAGCGACTGGATTTAGGGCAGAGGAGGCTGGGCGGGATCCTGCTGCTGACTGCGGTGCTTATCAGTCTTTCCCAGCTGACACTGTTTGCCGATATCGGCTTGGGACGAATCCTGGCCGGTGTGGTGGTGCTGTTCGCCGCCTGCCGGATGGGGAGCGGGAGCGGTGCCGCCTTTGGTGTTCTGATGGGCATTGCCATGGACATGGCAAGCGCACAGCTGCCCATGTATACCATGTGCATGGGAGCGGCGGGCTTGGCGGCAGGTCTGTATTCCGGACGGCGGATCCGCAGCACACTCTGCTTTGCGGCGACGGGGGCGGCTGTGGTGCTGTGGAGATGGAATATGGGATTGAATATGGCTGCTCTGTGTGAGGTGATTGCAGCGGGCGTACTGTTCATTTCGGTTCCTGCCGGACTGTGGGAACGGGCGGGGGTGCTGTTTGTGACGGAACAGGAGGAAAGCGTGAAGGACGGGGCACGGGAATACGTTGGAAGCCGGCTGTCAGCAGCGGCACAGGCCTTTCACGCTCTGCATGAAACCATGCGTTCAGCCTTTCGTCGCACGTCAATCAACGACAACGACACGGCGGTGATCTTTGACCGGGCGGCAGACCGGGTATGTCGGGGCTGCGCTCTACGCAGTGCCTGCTGGGAGCGGGACTACATCACCACCTTCAACGCCCTGAACGATGCCACGGCCGCCATGCTGCGGCGGGGCAGTGCACAGGCGGAAGACTTCCCAACGCACTTTTCCGGCAAGTGTATTCGCTTTCGTGAGTTTTTGGCGGCAGTCAACCGGGAACTGACCGGTCTGCTTTGCCGCAGGCAGTACGCAAACCGTATCCGGGACAGCCGCAGAACGGTGTGCAGCCAGTACGGTCAGCTCAGCCGCCTGTTGACCGAGGCGGCGCAGGAGCTGGAACAGCCCCTGACTGTGGACACGGCCCGCCAGCGGCGCCTGCGCCAGCATTTGTCGCTGCTGGGACTGGAGGGGGACGGTACGGTGTTTTACGACCGTGACCAGCACCTGCGGGTCCGTATCTGCGGTCCGGCGGCGGGTCAGCTGGCGGGTCAGCGGGAGGTGGCGGTCATCTCCGAACTGATGGATATGCCCTTGTATCTGCTGGAGCAGGGGGAACAGGTGCTGATCCTTGCCCAAAGCGAGCCGTTTATGGCTGTGGCCGGGATTGCCGCCCGGAAAAAGGGCGGAGAAGCGGTCAGCGGTGATGCGGGGACGTGGTTCAAGCAGGAGGACGGACGGGTTTATATGCTCCTGTGTGACGGTATGGGCAGCGGTGTGGATGCCGGTCGGGAGAGCGGACTGGCCGTGCGCCTGCTGGAACAGTTTTTGAAGGCCGGAGTGGAAACGGAAAACGCCCTGGCGATCCTGAACGATGCCCTGGCCTTGCGCAGTGAGGAGGAGGGGAGCTTTACCACCGTGGATCTGCTGCAGGTGGACCTGTTTACCGGTTGTGCGGCGGTGTGGAAGTTTGGTGCGGCACCCACCTACGTTCGGACAGCCACCGGAGTGCGGCGGATCGGTGCAAGCTCTCTGCCGGCCGGAATGGACCCCCGTGGCGGGAGAGCGGATTGTGCCCGACTGACCCTCGTGGAGGGGGATTGGGTGTTGATGGTTAGTGATGGGGTCTGTCCCGACGGGGAGGACGGAGCCCTGCGGGCACTGCTGGCCAGTTTCAAGGGTGACAGCCCTAAGGAATTGGCACGGCTTGCACTGGAGCATCAGGGGGAAAAAGCGGGGACGGACGATCGAACCGTGCTGGCGGTGCGGCTTGCCCGCAGGCCGGGATGCGGATAATGGTACTTGACAAAAAGGGACGGATTGTGATATGTTTAACAAGGTCATACGACTGACGGAAGTGGATGAACCACGTGGAGTATGACCGGCTGAACGCCAAAAATGCCGACCGTCTGGGCGCACCGAGTTTTTGGTGCGCCCTTATTTTTTGGTATGGAATTTAAGAAGGAGGATACCACCTATGATGACCGATATCGAAATTGCTCAGAGCACAAAAATGCTGCCCATCGCCGAGGTTGCCAAGCGGCTGGGTGTGAATGAGGACTGCATGGAGATGTACGGCCGCTACAAGGCCAAGGTGGACATCACCGCCCTGCGCAGCGTGCCCCGCAAGGGTAAGCTGATCCTGGTCACTGCCATCAACCCCACTCCCGCCGGTGAGGGTAAGACCACCACCAGCGTGGGTCTGGCCGATGCCCTGGCAAAGATGGACAAGAACGTGTGCCTTGCCCTGCGTGAGCCCTCCCTGGGCCCTGTGTTCGGCGTTAAGGGCGGTGCCGCCGGCGGCGGCATGGCTCAGGTGGTGCCCATGGAGGATATCAACCTGCACTTCACCGGCGACTTCCACGCCATCGGTGCCGCCAACAACCTGCTGGCCGCCATGCTGGATAACCACATTCAGCAGGGCAATGCCCTGGGTATCGATGTCAAGCGCATCACCTGGAAGCGCTGTGTGGATATGAATGACCGCCAGCTGCGCAACATCATCAACGGTCTGGGTGGCCGTATGCAGGGTGTGCCCCGTGAGGACGGCTTTGACATCACCGTGGCCAGCGAGATTATGGCCGTGCTGTGTCTGGCCAACGATCTAACCGACCTGAAGGCACGACTGGGCCGCATGGTGGTGGGCTACACCTTTGACGATAAGCCCGTGCTGGCCAGCGACCTGAAGGCTGAGGGTGCTATGACCGCCCTGCTGAAGGATGCCATCAAGCCCAACCTGGTTCAGACACTGGAGCATACCCCCGCCTTTGTCCACGGTGGCCCCTTTGCTAACATTGCCCACGGATGTAATTCCGTTTCCGCCACCGACACTGCACTGAAGCTTGCTGATTACGTGGTGACCGAGGCCGGCTTTGGTGCCGACCTGGGTGCCGAGAAGTTCCTGGACATTAAGTGCCGTGCCGCCGATCTGCGCCCCGATGCCGTGGTCATTGTGGCTACCGTCCGTGCCCTGAAGTACAACGGCGGCGTGGCCAAGGCTGATCTGGGTGCCGAAAATCTGGAGGCGCTGGAGCGTGGCCTGCCCAACCTCCTGAAGCACGTGGAGAACATTACCCGGGTCTACGGCCTGCCCGCCGTGGTCGCCATCAACCGCTTCGTGCAGGATACCGAGGCTGAGCTGGAGCTGATCCGCAGCAGCTGCGCCAAGTACGGCGTCAACGTGGCCCTGTCCGAGGTGTGGGCCAAGGGCGGCGAGGGTGGTCTGGAACTGGGCCGTGAAGTGCTGCGCAGCATCGAGCAGGGTGAGAACAACTTCCACTTTGCCTACGAGGTGGCTCAGCCCATCAAGAACAAGATCGAGGACATTGCCCGCAAGATCTACGGCGCCGATGGCGTGGACTTCTCTGCCGCAGCCAGCAAGGAGATTGCTCGTTTGGAAGGGCTTGGCTACGGCGGGATGCCCGTCTGTATGGCCAAGACCCAGTATTCCCTGTCCGACGACCCCACCAAGCTGGGTGCCCCCAAGGACTTCCGCATCACCGTCAACAAGGTGAAAGTGTCCGCCGGTGCCGGCTTCGTGGTTGCCCTGACCGGTGAGATCATGACCATGCCCGGTTTGCCCAAGGTGCCTGCGGCTGAAAAAATCGACGTGGACGCCGACGGAAAGATCACCGGCCTGTTCTGATAAGGCATGGTCATGATGGGTGCGAGAGCGCCCCGCGCCGGGTGGCGCGTGAATCTCGGCGAAGCCGAGTTCCTGCAGGGCGAATTCACTTCGCCCAAGGATATTAAATAAAAGGGAACCCATAAAAATCAAATGATTTTTATGGGAATACATGCCCGGTTTGCCCAAGGTGCCTGCGGCTGAAAA
Organism: Lawsonibacter sp.; assembly: GCA_045601985.1. Lineage (GTDB taxonomy): Bacteria > Bacillota > Clostridia > Oscillospirales > Oscillospiraceae > Lawsonibacter. The sequence goes on from JAZSAQ010000014.1 coordinate 16,924, forward strand.
AATCGACGTGGACGCCGACGGAAAGATCACCGGCCTGTTCTAAAACGCAAAACATAAAAGAAACCGCTGTCCGTACGGACAGCGGTTTTTTGTGCGGTAGAGGGTTACAGGTTGCCCAAACGCTTGGCGCAGGCAGTGCAGACATTCTTGCCACGGAAGGTGATGACGTCCTTGGCATCCTCGCAGAAGATGCAGGCAGGCTCGTACTTGCGCAGGATGATGGTGGGGCCATCCACATAAATCTCCAGCGCATCCTTGGGGGCAATGTCCAGCGTATTGCGTAGTTCGATCGGCAGAACGATGCGGCCCAGCTCGTCTACCTTGCGTACAATGCCGGTGGATTTCATGGGAAATCGGTCCTTTCTGTCTTATTTTCATTCTCTTTCTTCTTTCATTATATAGGCTCCGTTTTGGATGTCAACGGAAAAATATGAAAAAATTGTAAATTCCAACAATATTTGGGCATGAAATGTAAAAAAATGGAAAATGAAGAGCGTGGGTGAGCGCATAAAACTACACAGGAAACCATATAAGTGGGGACAGAGGAGGGATGGACGTGACCATGTCAGTGATATGGACGGTCATGGTAGCGGCAGCGGTGCTGTGTGGAGCGGCCACAGGTCGGGCAGAGCAGGTGGCGGCGGGTGCCGTGGAGGGAGCGAAGGCGGCGGTGGATCTGTGCCTTGCCATGGGCGGTATGCTGTGCCTGTGGAATGGGGTGATGGAGGTCATGCGGCGCTCGGGGTTGGCGCAAAGGCTGGGCAGGCTACTGCGACCCGTGTTGGTCAGGCTCTATCCCGGAGAGGATGAGCAGACACTGGACTACGTTGCCGCAAACGCATCGGCCAATTTTTTGGGTCTGGGTAATGCGGCCACGCCCCTTGGCGTGGAGGCGGCAAAGCGCATGGCCCGGCGCAGCGGCGGAAAGGCCGGAAACAGCCTTTGTATGTTGGTGGTGTGCAATACGGCATCCATTCAGCTGCTGCCCACCACGGTGGCAGCGGTGCGTGCGGCGGCGGGGAGTGTGCGGCCCTTTGACATTCTGCCTGCGGTGTGGCTGGCCTCGGCCCTGTCTGTTCTGGCAGGGATCGGAGCGGTGAAATTGCTGGGCAGGGTTTGGAGGGATGGAGGATGATAGACCTGCTGACCTCCATGCCGGTGCCGTTGATTCTGGCACTGGTGGGCATCTACGCCCTTGGGAAACGGGTGAATGTGTACGATGGCCTTGTCTGCGGAGCAGGGGAGGGCTTGTCCACGATGGTGCGGATTGCACCATCCCTCATTGCACTGCTGACGGCGGTGTATATGCTGCGTGCCTCCGGTGCGCTGGAGCTGGTGGCAGAGTGTTTGTCGCCAGTGCTGAAGCTGCTTGGCATCCCGGCGGAGACGGTGGGGCTGATGCTGGTACGGCCGGTCAGCGGCAGCGGAGCCCTCGGAGTAGGGGCGGAGCTGATGGAGGCCTACGGGCCGGACAGCTACATCGGCCGGGTGGCGGCGGTCATGCTGGGTTCTACAGAAACTACCTTTTACGCCATTGCCGCATATTTCGGGGCCGCCCGTGTCAGTGGGACCCGGTATACCGTTCCGGCGGCCCTGTGTGCCGATCTGGCGGGATTCTGTGCCGCAGCATGGGCTGTGCGGCTGTTTTTTGGAACGGGTGGGTGACAGACGGAACATTTTGTGGTATGATACAATTGAAATGATGTGGAGGTGAGCGGATGGAAGTGAATCGGGATACCTTCCGCCTGCCCCGCCGTCAGCGGGAGGCGCACAAGGGTAACTTCGGCCGGGTGCAGATTTTTGCAGGTAGCGTGGGTTATACCGGAGCGCCGGTCTTTGCCGGTCGTGCTGCGGTGCGTACCGGTGCCGGACTTGTGTTTCTGAATGTACCAAAGGCCGTGTGGCCTGTGGTGGCTGCCAAGTGTGACGAGGTCATGGTCCGTCCGGCACCCCTGTGTCCCGCCAAGCTGCACAAGCAGATGTCCGGCTGTGATGCCGCCCTCATCGGCCCCGGCTTGGGGCGCAGCCGCTGGGTGCAGCGTGCGGTGCACCGGCTGTTGGGGGAACTGGATGTTCCCGTGGTGCTGGATGCAGACGGACTCAACGCCCTTGCGGGGCGGCTTGATTTGCTGGATTGCCGTAGCGCCGTCACAGTTTTAACACCCCACGAAGGGGAATTTGCACGCCTGAGTGGGTGTATGCCGCCCGTTGAAAATCGGGAGGAAGCGGCCCGCCGCTTTGCGACGGAGCACAACTGCGTGTTGGTGCTCAAAGGGCACAGAACCATCACGGCTGCACCAGACGGCCGGGTGTGGGTGAATACCACCGGAAACCCGGGCATGGCCAAGGGCGGCAGCGGTGATGTGCTGGCGGGTATGATTTTGGCTCTGTTGGGCCAAGGCTTTGCTCCGGAGGAGAGCGCTGCCATGGCCGTGTGGCTCCACGGCAGGGCGGGGGACCTGTGTGCGCAGGATATGGGGGAGTACGCCATGACCCCGAGCGACCTGCTGGACACATTGCCTCGTGCTATCCGGGAGCTGGAAGAATAACGTCTTGGAGGAATCGCTGTGCGCAAATCGATTGCGATATGCGTACTGATGATAAGCCTTTTACTGACCGCCTGCGGTGGTAAAGGAATTTCGACACCTATGGAGCGGGCACTGGAGATGCGTGGCGTCTATCTTGCCGCCGACGGCTGCACGGCCCGGATGAAGGTGACGGCTGACTACGGTCAGCGGGTCTATGACTATGTGGTAGATGCCCGGGTGGCCGGCGGAGAAACGGTACTGACGGTATGTGAGCCGGCGGAAATTGCCGGTCTTACGGCTCGCCTGCGGGAAGGAAACAGTTGGCTTACGTATGACGGTGCCATGCTGGAAACCGGCCCGTTGGCGGAGGATGGTTTGACCCCGATTTCCGCAGTAGCGGCACTTTTACAGGCGGCCCGCAGCGGGTTTGTTGACAGCTGCGGCACGCAAGGAGAAGAACTTTACGTGTTTTGCCGCAACCCGGATGAGGGACCCGGATGCGGCAGAGAAATTGCCCTGTGGTTCGGGTCTGACTATCGTCTGTTGCGGGGAGAAGTGTCTGTGGATGGCCGGCAGGTCATTCGATGTGAATTTACGGAATTTGCCCTGAACTAAAGGTTAACGAAAGAGGGAAACGATATGGAGTTGGAGCGTGCACGCACGTGGGCGGAGCTCTCTCTGTCTGCACTGGAACATAATTACCGGACTTTGCGTGCTCAGCTGCCTGAGGGGTGCCGGTTTCTTGGTGTAGTCAAGGCGGATGCCTACGGCCACGGTGCGGTGACTGTTGCATGTGAATTGGAGCGGCTGGGTTGTGAGATGCTGGCGGTGGCCAGCCTGGAAGAGGGGTGCGTGCTGCGCCAGGCGGGGATTGGCCTGCCTATCCTGATTTTGGGTGCCACACCGGTGGAGCTTGCCCGTCAGGTGGTGGAGGAAGGGTTTGTGCAGACCGTATTTACCATGGAGCTGGCACAGGCGCTGTCCTGCGCAGCGGTCTCCCTCGGAAAATCGGCTCGCATCCACGTTAAACTGGACACGGGTATGGGCCGTATCGGAGTGCTGGCTCATGACCCCAAAGAGGCGGCGGCTGAAGTGGCTCGGATGTGTGAGCTGCCAATGCTTGTAAAGGAAGGTATCTTTACACATTTTGCCAATGCGGACGGCGACGAAGCCTTCACCATGCTGCAGTTTACCCGCTTTTTGGACACGGTGGATATACTGGAAAAACATTACGGTTTGAACTTTGAAATTCGGCATTGCGCTGCCAGTGCCGCTGCGTTAAAATATCCTTGTACCCACCTTGACATGGTGCGGCCGGGTATTGCCCTGTACGGGCATTACCCCGACCCCTCGTGCTGTATGGAGGGGCAGGAGCTCAGACCGGTTATGGCTGTGTACAGCCGGGTGGCCGCCGTGCGGCAATTGCCGGCGGGTTCGCCCGTCAGCTACGGCTGCACCCGGGTGGTGCAGCGGGACAGCCGGGTGGCGGTGTTGCCCATTGGATACGGTGACGGAATGTTTCGTCTGCTGTCTGACCGGGCCACGGTGGTGCTGGGTGGAGAGCGTGCTCCGGTTTTGGGCCGGATCTGCATGGATATGTGCATGGTGGATGTTACCGACCTGCCCCACGTACAGACGGGGGATGTGGCCACGGTGTTTGGCCCGGGCAAACCGCTGGAAGAGGCGGCAGATTGCCTTGGCACCATTACCTACGAATTGTTGTGTGACGTGACTGGGCGGGTGAAACGCATCTGCACGGAGTGAACGGACAGAGCGGTAAATACATAGAATAACACGGAGCTGCGGGACCCCGGTCCCGCCGCCGGGCGTGGGTGGTGCGACGGAAATTTTCCGTGCAGGTATAAAGCCGCCCGCCCTGTGGGAAACTCATAGTACGGTGCCTACTCATGAAGGTGCGTACTATTTTCCGGCGGAGTGTGAGTTTTGTGGATAACAGTGTGAAACGGGGAGACATTTTTTACGCCGATCTCAGCCCGGTGGTGGGCAGTGAGCAAGGGGGCGTGCGACCGGTGCTTATCGTACAGAACGATACGGGCAACCGCCACAGTCCCACCGTCATTGCCGCCGCCATCACGTCTCAGACCGGCAAGGCACGCCTGCCGACCCACATCAGTTTGGCTGCCATGAGTTATGGTCTACCCAAAGATTCCGTGATCCTGCTGGAGCAGATCCGCACTTTGGATAAGCGCCGTTTGCGGGAGCACATGGGCAAGGTGGACGAAACGGTGATGAAACAGGTGGATGGGGCCATTGCGGTCAGCTTTGGTCTTCACCCGGAAACCATGATATGATGCGGGGGCGCCCGGTCGGGCGCCCCGACAGTGAAGGAGTGTACATAGGATGAAAAGCAAGAAATCCAGGATTCGTTTGGGCGTTGTAGTTTTGAGCGCACTGTGCCTGATGGTGGGGGCGGTTTTGGCCACCGGTGCAGGTACTGAAAGCGACCCGCTGATTACTCTGAGCTATTTGAATACCACCGCTACTCCCGCCATTTTGGAGCAGGTGGAGAGTAAAGTGAGTCAATATGAGCAGCAGTTGGCGGAAAAGCTGGACAGCGCCATTCAGGGCTACTCGAAGGATATGGAGCAAGTGCTGAGCGCCCGGGAGAATCAGCCGGCGTCGGCCAGCTACAAGGTGGTCAGCCTACGAAAGGGTCAGGTGCTCAATATGGACATCGGGTGCGAGGTCATGCTGCGCATTGGCACGGCCAGCTGCCAGTCGCCTTCCGTCCCCGGCCTGATTGACGTGACCGGCGGCAGCACCCTGAATAACGGCGAGGCGCTTGTAACCAACCACCTGTACATGGCTACCATCACAGGCCGTTCGGTCAAGTCCACCGCCAGCAATACGAAAGTGCTGGTCCGTGGCAGCTATCAACTTGGTTAAAAAACAGCCTGCATCGCAGTAAGCGGTGCAGGCTGTTTTGCGTTTACTTTCCCATCATATCGGTGAAGTTATCCACCACCGAGGCGATGCTGTCCATGGCATCGTTCATGGCATTGTTCACGCTTTTGACCGCACGCTGAGCTGCCCGGCGTACGTCCCGCTTGCTGACAGTCAGAGCCATGCCGGCCGCTGCGCCTACCACCACGCCGGTCAGCATACCGCACACGAATTTCCCGCACATCATGTTCCGATCCTCCTTTCCGAAAGCCTGTCATTATTCTGTCCGAAAAATGTGAAAAATCCGTTGCTAAAATATGCCCATTCACTTATAATATAAATTAGAAGTATTCTGCACACTATGTGTAGCGATAAAATCCGAAAAAGGAGGATGACGCAATGGAATTGCTGATCAAGCATGGCCGCCTGGTGGACCCTGTGGGTGGCGTTGGCGGTGTAATGGATCTGCTGATTCGGGACGGCAAAATCGCCGGGTTGGGCAGCAATCTGGGTGACCGGGCAGATCGGATCCTGGATGCCGAGGGCATGGCGGTCTGCGCCGGCCTTGTGGATATGCACGTCCACCTGCGTGACCCCGGGCTGGAGTACAAGGAAGATATTTTCACCGGCACGCAGGCGGCGGCCCGTGGCGGTGTGACCACAGTTGCCTGTATGGCGAACACCAAACCCGTGGTGGACAGTCCCGAGCAGGTCAAGTACGTACTGGACAAGGCGGCGACGGCCTGCGGTGTCCGGGTGCTGCCGGTGGCGGCGGTGTCTGCAGGACTGCAGGGGGAAAAACTGACCGATGCCGAGGCGCTGAAAAAGGCCGGTGCCGTGGCGCTGTCCGATGACGGTTTCCCTATACAGAACGCCAACCTCATGCGGGACGCACTCATCCGTGCCAAGCGGTACGATATGCCGGTGCTGACCCACTGCGAGGACGCCAATATGGTGGAAAACCGTGCGGTGAACGAGGGCAGCATTTCCCGTCAGCTGTGGCTGGAGGGACGACCTGCTATCGCCGAGGAACTGATGGTCATGCGTGACGCCATGCTGGCGGAGGAGACTGGCGCCCACGTCCACATTCAGCACGTGTCCACCGCCAAAAGCGTGGACATTGTCCGCCGCATGAAGAAACGGGGCGTGGCGATCACCTGTGAAACCTGTCCCCAGTACTTTACCCTGACCGAGGACGAGGTGCTTACCTGCGGCTCTATGGCTCGAATCAATCCGCCCCTGCGCACCAAACGGGACGTGGAGGCTATCATCCGTGGTCTGCAGGACGGCACCATCGACGTCATTGCTACCGACCATGCACCTCACTCCAAGGAGGAGAAGAGCAGACCGCTGGAGAAAGCGCCCAGCGGCATGGTGGGTCTGGAAACCTCTTTGGCTGTCACGCTGACCAGCCTGTACCATACCGGTAAGATGGAGCTGTCCGATATCATTCGCCGCATGACCTTTAACCCCGCTGCCATCCTGCGGCTGGGTACCGGTCGGCTGGCCATCGGAGCGGATGCGGACGTGACCATCTTCGACCCGGACGAGGTGTGGGTAGTGGACCCGGAGGAGTTTGCATCAAAGGGACACAACACCCCCTTCACCGGTCGTGAGCTGAAAGGTCGGGTCAAATACACCATTGCGGGCGGTAAGGTAATTTACCAGGACGCCTGAAGAAATAAAAACAAAAGAAAAGGATGATCAATTATGTCGTTTGATGTTTTGCAGGATAAGATCCGTGCTATGAAAAATCCCACCGTTGCCGGTCTGGATGCCCGCATCGAGTACGTTCCCGAGTATATCCGCAAGCAGGCCTTTGAGGAGCACGGCGTGGGCCTGAAGGGCGCTGCTGAGGCCATCTGGCAGTTCAACGTGGGCCTGATCGATGCTCTGTGTGACATCGTGCCTGCGGTGAAGCCTCAGGCCGCCTACTATGAGAATTTGGGCTGGCAGGGGATGGAGATGCTGGAGCGCACCATTGCCTACGCCAAGAGCAAGGGCATGTTCGTTATCGCTGACATCAAGCGTGGCGACATCGGCTCTACTGCCACCGCCTATGCGGAGGGCTGGCTGTCCGGCGCCAAGATCGAGGGGCAGCTGTTCAAGAGCTTTGACGCCGACTGCGTCACCCTGAACGGCTACATGGGCTCCGCCTCCATCAATCCCTTCCTGAACGCTGCCAAGGAGGAGGACAAGTGTGCCTTCGTGCTGGTCAAGACCTCCAACCCCGGCTCCGGCGAGCTGCAGGACATCGTGGCCGGCGACCGTCTGGTCTATCAGGTTATGGGTGACCTGAACCAGCGCATCGCCAAGGGCACCGAGGGCAAGTACGGCTATACCATGGCCGGTGCCGTTACCGGCGCCACCTATCCCTCCGACATCCGTGCCCTGCGCAAGCGTTTGGAAAACACCTTCTTCCTGGTGCCCGGCTACGGCGCCCAGGGCGGTACCGCTGCAGATGTGCAGTACGCCTTTGACAAGTATGGCCACGGTGCCATTGTCAACTCCTCCCGTGGCATCATGTGCGCCTGGCAGAAGACCGGCGGCGACGGTCATGACTTCAAGGAGGCTGCCCGCAACGCCGCCATCACCATGCGTGATGATATTCGCCAGTTTGTTACCATCGTGTAAGGAGAGTTTCCAATGAAAGTGGAACGCAAGTGTACCATCGTGGAAAAGACCCGGGTGGGCGACGCCGTCTGGATGACCCTTGAGGCGGGGGAAATGGTCCGCAACAGCTTCAAGGCCCCCGGTCAGTTTGTACATATCAAGTGCGGCGAGGGGCTGCTGCTGCGCCGCCCCATCTCCGTTTGCACCTGTGCCGTGGCTGAGCCTGAGGATCTGGTCAGTATCGTGTTTGAGGTCCGTGGTGAGGGCACGGCATGGATCGCAGACCGGGAAGTGGGAGGCAAACTGGATGTGCTGGGTCTGGCCGGAAACGGCTTTGACATTGACTCCAATGGCCGCTACCTGTTGGTGGGCGGCGGCATCGGTATCCCACCCATGCTGGGCTGTGCCCAGTTTGCCCGCAGCACCGCTGTGCTGGGCGGCCGCAGCGCTGACAAAATCATCCTGAAGGATATGTTTGAGGACGTGTGTGACAAGGTTCTGGTTGCCACCGACGATGGTAGCTTGGGTCACCACGGTTTTGTGGATGCCCTGGTTCGTCGGGAACTGGAACAGGACAAGAACTACGACGGCGTGCTGGCCTGCGGGCCCAAGCCTATGCTGCGCAACGTGGCCAAGGTGGCGGAGGAGTTCGGTGTGAAGTGCCTTGTGTCCATGGAGGAGCGCATGGGCTGCGGCGTAGGCGCTTGCCTGGTGTGTGCCTGCGATATGGCCGACGGCAGCCGCAAGCACGTGTGCAAGAACGGCCCCGTGTTCGATGCCAAGGAGGTGGATTGGAATGCCTGAGGTGAATATGAGTGTCAACCTTGCCGGCATGACCATGAAAAACCCCGTCGTGGTGGCCTCCGGAACCTTCGGCTTCGGCCGTGAGTACGGCGAGTTTTTTAATTTGTCCGAACTGGGCGGTATCTGTGCCAAGGGTCTGACCCTCCACCGCCGGGAGGGCAATCCCGCCCCCCGCATTGCCGAGACCCCTATGGGTATCCTGAACAGCGTGGGTCTGCAGAACCCCGGTGGGGATGCCTTTATCGAGGAGGAACTGCCCTTCCTGCGGCAGTACGACGTGAAGGTGATCGCCAATATCTCCGGCAATACCCCGGAGGAGTACGGTATCATGTGCAAGAAGCTGGCCGAAGCCGGCGTGGACATGATCGAGGTCAATATATCCTGCCCCAACGTGAAGGCAGGTGGTCTGGCCTACGGCACCCGTCCCGAACTGGCCGCGGAGGTGACCAAAATGGCCAAGAGCCATGCAGGCAGTGTGCCTGTGATGGTCAAGCTGTCTCCCAACGTTACCGATGTGACCGAGATCGCACGAGCGGTGGAGGATGCCGGCGCCGATGCCCTGTCCCTCATTAACACCCTGCGTGGTATGCGCATTGATATCAACACCGACCGACCTGTGCTGAAGATGAACACCGGCGGTCTGTCCGGCCCCGCCGTGCTGCCTGTTGCTGTGCGCATGGTGTGGGAAGTGGCCAACGCCGTCAAAGTTCCGGTTTTGGGCATGGGTGGTGTTGCCAAGGGCGAGGATGCGGCCCAGCTGATGCTGGCCGGGGCCACCGCCGTGGCGGTGGGTACCAGCCTGTTTGCCGACCCCTATGCCGCCATCCATGTGCGGGACGGCCTTGCTGCCATTGCCGCACGAAAGGGTCTTGCCAACGTCAGTGATCTGACCGGTGCGGTCAAACCTTGGTAATACAAAAGGAATTGCCTGTATGACAACGATTTATCTGATTCGCCATGCGGAGGCGGAGGGCAACCTCTACCGCCGCATCCACGGACATTACAACGCCCTGGTCACCACCAATGGCTACAGCCAGATCGCTGCTTTGGAGCAGCGGTTTGCCGGGGTACATATTGATGCGGTCTACGCCAGTGACAAGTTCCGTACCATCACCACCGCCGGCGCCATCAGCAAGCCCCGTGGCCTGCAGGTGCACACCGACCCCGACCTGCGTGAGATATTCATGGGGGAGTGGGAGGACACTACCTGGGGTTATCAGGGGTATTTTGCCGGGGAGGAACTTGCCAAGTTCAACCGCCTGGTTCCCGACTGGAAGGCGCCCGGCGGCGAGAGCCGTTTGGAATTGGGTGCACGTGTGGAGCGGGCCATGGAGCGCATCGCCCGTGCCCATCCCGATCAGACTGTTGCCGTGGTCAGCCACGGAACCGCCATCCAGCAGTTTGCGGTGAACGTGCGCCATCTGCCGCCGGAGCGCTGGCACGAGTCTCCCCACACCGACAACACCTCTGTGTCCTGCTTTACCTGGGACGGGGAGACGTTTTCCATGTGTTTTGAAGGGGATAACTCCCACCTGAATGACGAAAACTCCACTCTGGCCCACCAAAACTGGTGGAAGGGTCTTGAGTCGGAGCGGGACATCAACCTGTGGTACCGCCCCATCGATTGGACAACGGAACGGGATCTGTACATTGCGGCTCGCAGTGACGCCTGGCATAACACCCACGTAAGCGGTCCGGCCTTTGAACCGCGCCAGTTCCTTCGGGATGCCGAGGAGCATTTGAAGCAGTCCCCCTGGGCCATCGCCATGGCCTTTGACCGGGACGATTGGGTGGGCATCGTGCAGATGGACAAGGAGCGCTACGCCGCCGATAACGCAGGCTATATCCCGTTCTGTTATGTGGACTATCAGCGCCGGGATCAGCATCTTGGCATCCAGCTCATCGGTCAGGCGGTGTCCTACTTCCGACCCATGGGACGGGACAAGCTGCGTCTGCGCTGTGCCCCCTATAACGAACACGCCCAGCACTTCTACGCCAAGCACGGCTTTGTCAAGGTGGGCGAGGAGCAGGGTGGACCAGTACCTCTGGATATTTTGGAAAAGTACATCGGGTATGACCGATAAGACGGTAGGGCGGGGGAAACCCCGCCGTACCAGTTTATTGAGGTGAGTTTGATGCGTTTTGACCGCAGCTTGTTTCTGCCTGTGACAACTGAAGATATGCAAAAGCGAGGCTGGGTCAGCTACGATTTTCTGCTCATCACCGCCGACGCCTACGTAGACCACCCTTCCTTCGGTGCCGCCGTCATCGGTCGTGTGCTGGAGGCGGAGGGGTATCGGGTAGCGGTTATGGCACAGCCGGACTGGAAGGACCCTGCGGCCTTCACTGCCCTTGGTCGTCCCCGTTTGGGCGTGATGATTTCCGGCGGTAACATCGACTCAATGGTGGCCCACTACACCGCGGCGAAAAAGCGCCGCAGCGACGACGCCTATTCTCCCGGCCGCCGTGCCGGCCTGCGCCCCGACCACGCTACGGTGGTCTACTCCAACCGGGTGCGTGAGGTGTTTGGGGACATTCCCATCGTCATCGGCGGTTTGGAAGCATCTCTGCGCCGGTTTGCCCACTATGACTACTGGGAGGACAAGGTGCGCCGTTCCATCCTCTTTGACTCCCAGGCGGATATTTTAAGCTACGGCATGGGTGAGCGTTCTACTCGGGAGATTGCCGCCCGGTTAGCCAGCGGAACCCCTGTCAGTGAAATTACCGATGTGCGTGGTACCTGTGTGGTGGCCCGGCTGCCCACCGCCTGCGCCTATCCCCGGGTGGAGGTGCCTTCCTTTGAGGAGGTGTCTACTGATAAAAAAGCCTATGCCAGGGCCAACATGGTGGAGTATCAGGAACACGATGCCGTGGTGGGCAAGGCTGTGGTGCAGAAGCACGGTCGGGATTATCTGATCGTCAATCCCCCTGCGATGCCCCTGACCACGAAAGAGATGGACGAGGTGGCCCAGCTGCCCTACGTGAAAGAGCCGCATCCTATGTATGACGATATGGGCGGTGTACCTGCCATTGAGGAGGTGCGCTTTTCCGTTACCCACAACCGGGGCTGCTTCGGTGCGTGCAACTTCTGTTCGCTGGCGTTCCATCAGGGACGCACCATCTCCTGCCGCAGCCACGAGTCCGTGGTGCGGGAGGTGAAGGCGCTGACCGAGCACCCCGGCTTTAAGGGATACATCCACGACGTAGGCGGCCCGTCCGCCACCTTCCGCCGTCCATCCTGTCAAAAGCAGCTCAAGTGCGGTATGTGCAAGAATCGGGCGTGTCTTGCTCCGGAACCCTGTCCCAACCTGGATGCCGACCACACCGACTACATGATGCTGCTGCGCAAGCTGCGGGACATTCCCAAGGTGAAAAAAGTGTTCGTGCGCTCCGGCATCCGGTTTGACTATTTGATGAAAGACCCCAGTGGTGAGTTTTTTACCGACTTGGTGCAGCACCATATCTCCGGCCAGCTGAAGGTGGCTCCGGAGCATTGCGTAGCGCACACCCTGGACTATATGGGCAAGCCCCATATCGTGGTGTACGAGAAGTTCCGAGAAAAGTACCAAAAGCTCAACCGCCGCTACGGCAAGGAGCAGTATTTGGTGCCTTACCTCATTTCCTCCCACCCCGGCTGTACTCTGTCCGACGCAGTGGAGCTGGCGGTGTGGCTGAATAAGCAGGGGCATATGCCGGAGCAGGTACAGGACTTCTATCCCACGCCCGGCACTTTGGCTACCTGCATGTGGTACACCGGCATCGACCCCCGCACCATGAAGCCGGTGTTCGTGCCCAAAACGCCGCACGACAAGGCACTGCAGCGGGCGCTGATGCAGTGGCGCAAGCCCCAGAACCGCAAGCTGGTGCTGGAGGCGCTGCACAAGGTGGGGCGTGAGGATCTGATCGGCTATGGCAAACATTGCCTCGTACGCCCGGACAAGGGCGTGCCTGCCGGGACGCAGTGCAAGGACGAGCCCCGTGGAAAGCCCGCCAAAAAGAGTAAATCTGCCCCGGTGCGAAAGCCGTCCGCACCTTCCGGCGGCGGAGCGAAAAAGGCCGGTTGGGCGAAGGCTAAACCTAAGAATACCAAGGGTCGGGGTATCAACAAACACAGATAACTCCCTCCGTTTCTGCGGGGTACCTCCCTTTAGGCAGGGGAGGCTTCAGAGGCAAAAAGATAGAAAAGCGTGTATCAAAACTTTGGTTTTGATACACGCTTTTTTGTGCCGAGGTTATCTGTGGGTCATGCTGTCCGACGCTTTGTCCATCATATCCCCTGCCTTGTGCATGCCCTCAGCCATCTTGTCGGTGGCAGAGCGCATACCGTCCATCAGGCTGTCCTTGCCCATACCACGCACACGCCCGTTGGGGGCGGCGTAGTACTTGGCGTCCAGCATCATCTGTCTGCCTTCGTCCATCATGGTGCGGGTGCGGGCCTTTGCACCGTCGGTCACGGAAGTGCCGTTCCCGGCGGCGTTATTGGTGCCTGCGGGTTTGGTGCCGCAGGCGGTCAGGGAGAGGATGAGCATGGCACACAGGACAAGAAAGGAACCTGCTCGCTTCATTCTGTTTCCTCCCGGGTATTTGCTGGGATGCGTGGTTGTTCCGTCCTGAGCATATTGTGGCCGTAAAAACACGATTTATGCAGGAAAAAAAGGCAGGAAGTGGGACTTCCTGCCTTTTTTAGTAAATTCAGTTTTTCCGGCGCAGCAGGGAGGTGATGAGGAAGAACGCCGCCAGGAACAGGGTGATGGATGCGCCGGCGGAAGAGCCGAGGTAGTAGGAAACCATTACGCCGGCGATGCCGCACACCATGGCGCCCAAAACACTGAGCAGGTGGTATTGGGCGGTGTTGCGTGCGGTGTTGCGTGCCGAGGCGGCGGGCAGCACCAGCAGGGAGTTGATGACCAACAGGCCCACCCATGTCATGGACAGGGTGACCACTACGGCAATAAGGGCGGAGAATGCGGTCTCAAGCCAAAAGCCGTGGATACCACGGCTGTCTGCCAATGTGGGGTGGACGGTGGACAGCATCAGGCGATTGAATCCTATAAGCCAAAACACCAGTACGGCCAGCAGAATGAGTACCAGCAGACCGATTTGACTGGGAGTAACGGACAGGATGTCGCCAATGAGCAGGCTGTTGAATTTGGTGAAAGAGCGACCGCCCAGGGTGGACAGGAAGATGCCCAAAGCCATGGCGGTGGAGGCAAACACGCCAATGACCGTGTCACTGGCCAGTGCAGTATTGCGCCGCACCACATTGAACAGAACGGAGAAGAATAGGGCGAACAGCACCGCTGCCCACGTGGGGTTGCCGATGCCGCACAGGGCGCCGATGGCCATGCCGGTGAAGGCGGAGTGACCCAAAGCGTCGGAGAAGAAGGACATCCGGCTGCGGACCACCATGGTGGACAGCAGACCGAACAGGGGGGAGATGACCAGCACGGCCAGCAGGGCGTGCTTCATAAACAACATTTGTCCCGGCTGGGCCCACTCAAAGGGCAGCAAAGCTACAAGACGATACCAAAGCTCCATATTTACTCGCCCTCCTTTCCTTCGTGCAGGTGGAACGCACGGTGGAATTCGGGGGAGGACAGCACCTCGACAGCGGACCCGGTGCGCAGTACCTGACCGTCCAACAGAACCACCTGGTCGGCATAGCGATCCAGGGTGGCGAAGTCGTGGGTGGACAGGAAAATGGATAGATCGTACTGGGAGCGCAGCTCGTCCAGCATATCCATCAGCTGCTGTTCGCCCTCGGCATCCACACCGGACAACGGCTCGTCCAGCAACAGGATGTGGGGGACGGGCTCCAGTGCCAGCGCCAGCAGCACACGCTGAAGCTGTCCGCCGGACAGGGCGCCCATGGGCTTGTCCAGCAGATCCCGGGCACGGACACGGGACAGGCAGGCTTCTGCTCTGGCACGGCAGGACTTTGGGATGGGCAGCCATACGGGCCAACGGGAGGTGGCAGCGGTGAAGAAGTCCAGCACCGTTACCGGGTCGCCCCGGTCAAAGGTGGGGGACTGGGGAACATAACCAACAAGGGGGCGCGTGCTTTTTGCCATCGGGTCGCCCAAGCGGAAGGAGGGGGCGCCGGCGGGGGAGAACGTGATGGAGCCGGAGTAGTCCAGCTGTCCCAAAATGGTGCGCAGCAGGGTGGATTTACCGGCACCATTAGGGCCGATAAGCGCTACGATTTCGCCGCAGTTGAGCTGGAAGGACACGTCGGACAAAATCTGCGTGTTATCCAAAGAAACGCTGACATGATCCAGCTTCAGCCGGCAAGCGTCCGTCCGCCCGCTGACAAGGCGGCCGTGTTTTATTTTGCGCATGGTCATTCCACCTCCTTCGGGGAGAATGCGCCAACGATGGTGGCAATGTTGATGTTGATGGCTTCGATGTAGGGCATAATGGGAGAGAGGTCATCGGCAAAAGGCTCACGTCCGTCCATGATGGTGGACAGGGATAAGACGGCACAGCCGGTTTCCCGGCTGATGGCGTTGGCGGTGGCATCGGAACCATTGACCTCGGTGAAGATGACGGGCAGCTCGTATTCCTTCACCAATTCGGTGATGCGGATAATTTCCTTGGCGGAAGCTTCGCTGCCGGCCTCCTCCTCGATGCTGGCAAGCAGCGGCAGTTCAAAGGCGGCGGCGAAGTAGCCAAAGCCGTCGTGGAAGGTGATCAGGGCAGCGTTGGTCATGCCGGGGGAGAACATGGAAGCGTCCCAGCCGTCCAGCTGGCACTGCTCCAGAAGACGGCGGGCGGTGGCCACATTGTGGGTCATCTCCACGGAATGGTCTTTGCCCAAAAGGGGCAGCAGACCGGCCAGCACGGTGTCTACCGTGGCGGCCATGCGGATTGGGTCCATCCAGTAGTGACCGTCGAAGTGGTCGCTGTGCTCGTGTTCATCATGCTCGTGGTCATGGTGACCGGTGGCGGGCAGCAGAGTTATATCCTTGGAGCAGTCGATAACGGTGGCATTGGAAGTGGCTAACGCATCCGCCATAAAATTCTCCATCCCGGCGCCGTTCATGACGATGACATCTGCCCGGGACAGCTTTTTCATATCGTTGACGGTGAGGGTATAGTCGTGCAAACAGCTAACGCTGCCCGTATCAAGTCGAGACACCGACACCCGCTCCACACCCTTGGTCACCGTCAGGGCGGCGAGGTAGGCGGGATAGGTGGTGGTAACGATGTTTACTTGGGCCTGTATCTGCTGGGTGGGGGTGCAGCCGCATAGCAGCAGAAGGCACAGCAAAAGGGAAAGCACACGTTTCATATAAAACCTCCGCAAAGGCTGTCGTATCAGGAAATATTATTATATCATTTTGGACGAAAAAAGTAAATGCGGAAAAAATTCACGACCCGTTCACAAATTTATGACAAAACCCTATTGCATTTTGGGACGGAGTGGGTTAAACTAAATTAGCACTCGAACGGTGAGAGTGCTAATTTAGAAAATGGATCGAGTAAGAAAGGAGTGAATGCTCTATGAACTTGAATCAACTGACCCAGCGGTCCCAGCAGGCACTGCAGGGGGCGCAGACGCTTGCGTCGCAGTACGGAAACCAACAGCTGGAGCAGGCGCACCTGTTGTTGGCCCTTGTGCAGGATGAGGAGGGACTTGTGCCCCAGCTTTTGACGGCCATGGGCCTGACCCTGCCCAGTTTTCGTGCGGCGGCAACCGATCGGGTAGAGAAGCTGCCCAAGGTCAGTGGCGGTGGGCGAGAGGCGGATAAGGTCTATATCACCCAGGAGCTGGATCGGGCCCTGAATGCCGCCGAGGAGGCGGCCCGGGCCATGAAGGACGAATATATCTCGGTAGAGCATCTGCTGTTGGGCCTTGTGGACAGTGCGGACGCAACCCTGAAGGAGCTGTTTGCCACCTATCGCGTCACCCGGGAGGGCATCATGCAGGCCCTGACCGGAGTGCGGGGGAATCAGCGGGTGACCACGGATGACCCGGAGCAGACCTATGATGCGCTGAAGAAATATGGCACCGACCTTGTGGAGCGGGCACGGCAAAATAAGCTGGATCCGGTCATCGGTCGGGACGACGAAATTCGAAACGTGATCCGTATCCTGTCCCGCAAGAGCAAGAATAACCCCGTTCTTATCGGTGAGCCCGGCGTGGGCAAGACCGCCATTGCCGAGGGCCTTGCCCAGCGTATCGTCAAGGGTGATGTGCCGGTCAGCCTGAAGGATAAGACGGTGTTCAGCCTTGATATGGGCAGCCTTGTGGCGGGTGCCAAGTACCGTGGCGAGTTTGAAGAGCGGCTGAAAGCAGTTCTTAATGAGGTCAAGCAGGCTGACGGACGCATCATCCTGTTCATCGATGAGCTGCACACCATCGTGGGTGCGGGCAAGACCGAGGGCAGCATGGATGCAGGCAACCTGCTCAAGCCTATGCTGGCCCGGGGCGAGCTGCACTGTATCGGTGCTACCACGCTGGATGAGTATCGCCAGTATATTGAAAAGGATGCGGCGCTGTAACGGCGCTTCCAGCCGGTTCTGGTCGCCCGACCCACGGTGGAGGATGCCATCGCCATCCTGCGCGGCCTTAAGGAACGCTATGAGGTGTTTCACGGTGTGAAGATAACCGACGGTGCCATCATCGCAGCAGCCACGCTGTCTGCACGGTATATCACCGACCGGTTTCTGCCGGACAAGGCCATCGACCTGGTGGACGAGGCCTGCGCCATGATCCGCACGGAGATGGACTCCATGCCTACCGAACTGGACGTCATCTCCCGGCGCATCATCCAGCACGAGATCGAGGAGGCGGCTCTGAAGAAAGAGACGGACAAGCTCTCCAAGGAGCATCTGGAGGAAATTCGCCGGGAGCTGGCCCAAATGCGGGAGGAGTTCAATGCCAAAAAGGCTCAGTGGGATAACGAAAAGAACGCCATTGGAAAGGTG
Source organism: Lawsonibacter sp. (assembly GCA_045601985.1). Taxonomy (GTDB): domain Bacteria; phylum Bacillota; class Clostridia; order Oscillospirales; family Oscillospiraceae; genus Lawsonibacter. The sequence continues at coordinate 34,704 of JAZSAQ010000014.1, forward strand.
CAGCGGCTTCGTGAGGAGCTGGAGCGAGCCAATGGAGAGTTGGAGCGTGCCCAGCGGGAGTACGATTTGGAGAAGGCGGCCCAGCTGCAGTATGGCCGTATTCCGGAGCTGAAAAAGCAGCTGGAGGCGGAGGAGGAGCTGGTCAGCCGACACAGGGAGAATACCCTGCTGCGTGATAAGGTGACCGACGATGAAATCGCCCGCATTATCGAGCGCTGGACCGGCATTCCCGTGGCCCGTTTGATGGAGGGTGAGCGGGAGAAGCTGCTGGGGTTGGAGGATATTCTCCATCGCCGTGTCGTGGGTCAGGACGAGGCGGTGCGTCTGGTGTCCGAGGCTATTCTGCGCAGCCGTGCCGGCATTGCGGACCCCAACAAGCCGATTGGCTCTTTCTTGTTCCTTGGACCCACTGGCGTGGGTAAGACGGAGCTTGCCAAAACGTTGGCGCAGGCCATGTTCGACACAGAGAAGAACATGGTTCGCATCGACATGAGCGAGTATATGGAGAAGTTTGCTGTGTCCCGGCTTATTGGCGCCCCTCCGGGTTATGTAGGTTATGAGGAGGGTGGCCAGCTGACCGAGGCGGTGCGCCGCCAGCCCTACAGTGTGGTACTGTTTGACGAGGTGGAAAAGGCCCACCCCGACGTGTTCAACGTGCTGCTTCAGGTGCTGGACGACGGGCGCATTACCGACGGACAGGGACGCACGGTGGACTTTAAGAACACCATCATCATCCTGACCTCCAATCTGGGCAGTCAGTATCTGCTGGACGGTATTGACGAGGCCGGACAGGTGACAAGTGAGGCGCGAGAGCAGATCGACCAGTTGCTCAAGCGGTCCTTCCGACCAGAGTTCCTGAACCGGCTGGACGAGATCGTGTTCTACAAACCCCTGACCCGGGACAACATCACCCACATCATCGACCTGCAGCTGGAGGGGCTCAATGCCCGCCTTGCCGACAAGCAGCTTCGGGTGGAGCTGACGGATGCGGCCAAGGCCTTTGCTATCGACAGCGCCTACGACCCTCTGTACGGGGCACGACCCCTGCGTCGGTTCCTGCAGCATACGGTGGAAACGCTGGTTAGCCGCCGCATCATTGCCGATGAGGTGACGCCGGGACAGACGCTGGTTGTGGATTGTGTGGACGGTCAGCTAAGCGTTTAATAAAACACAGAAAAGACCCCTGCCGCTATGGGGCGGGGGTCTTGGCATTATTTGTTAGGGGCGCTTGCTGAAAATCTTCTGCAGCAGGTCCCAGTCCTCGTTGGAGATGGTGCCGGAATCCTCCTGGGGGTCGGCCTGCTCGCCGAGGGGACCCGTGGCGGGAGAAGTGTCCGCAACGGGGGCGACGGTATCACCCAGGGTGACGGTCGCGGCGGAGGGCTGCTCGTCAAACAAAGACAGGGGAGGGAAGAGGAAGTCGTCCTCGGAGGTGGGGGCGGGACGGGGCTCGGACTTGGGCTCCGGCGCAGGCTCGGGCTTGGGCTCGGGAGCGGGAGCAGTCTGTTCCACCTTGGTCTTGACCTGAGTGTAAGGCTCGGCAGAGACGGGAGGGATGGTCTCGTCAAAGCCGGTGGCAATGACGGTGACACGGATTTCGTCCTCCAGCTCGGGATCGAACGCAGCGCCGAAGATGATGTTGGCGTCGGGATGGGCAGCCTCCTGCACCAGGTTGGCGGCGGTCTCCACCTCTTCCAGGCCGATGTCCATGGAACCGGTGATGTTGATCAGCACGCCACGGGCACCGTTGATAGAGGTTTCCAGCAGGGGGCTGGAGATGGCCATGCGGGCAGCTTCCTCGGCCTTGGCCTTGCCGGCGGCACGGCCCACACCCATGTGGGCACGGCCGGCGTTTTCCATGACGGCGGTCACGTCGGCAAAGTCCAGGTTGATGAAGCCGGTGTTCTTGATCAGGTCGGAGATAGACTGAACGGCCTGCTGCAGCACGTCGTCAGCGATCTCGAAGGCGTTGGCAAAGGTGATCTTCTGGTCGGAAGCCAGCTTCAGCCGCTCGTTGGGGATGATGACCAGAGAGTCTACCTTTTCACGCAGCTCGGCGATGCCTTCTTCTGCACGGGTCATGCGGCGGGCGCCCTCGAAATGGAAGGGCTTGGTCACAACACCCACGGTCAGCACGCCCATTTCCTTGGCGATGTCGGCCACGATGGGAGCGGCGCCGGTACCGGTACCGCCGCCCATACCGGCGGTGATAAAGACCATGTCGGCGTCCTCGGGCGCCTTGGCGGTCTGAGAACGGTTCTCCTCAGCGGACTTACGGCCCACGTCGGGATTGGAGCCGGCACCCTGACCGTTGGTCAGCTTTTCGCCGATTTGAATCTTGAAGGTGGCGCTGGACAGGTTCAGCGCCTGCTTGTCCGTGTTGACGGAAATGAAGTCGATGTTCTTAATGCCGGACTTGACCATGCGGTTGACAACGTTGCCGCCGCCGCCGCCAACACCAACGACCTTGATGCTGACAACAGTGTCCTGACCGATATCCAAACCAAATGCCATAACAATTTCCTCCTAAGTAAAAATCGAAACACAACCTGCTGGTTGAGGAATGGTTGTTAGCCATATTTAATTCATTGTACCGCTCTTTTACGGACAGGTCAAGACCGCAACGGGATTTTTTTGTGTGCTTTTTATCACTTTTTTCGCCGGGAGGTTATGCCGGACTGAAAACCACTGTGTAATCTTTTACGGTCAGATCCAGGTTTCCGGTTTCGTAGGGCTCAAGTGATTGAATGGCTTTTTCCATGGCGGCTAACAGATAGGGGAAGTCGCCGTTGATCGGGAGCTTGACAGTGAACCGTCCGTCAAAGCTCATGCGGATGCTGGTGAGGCTACCAAAGTCCAGCTGTGTGGCTCGGGAGAGCATCTCGGTTTCTTCTAAAGCCTGCAGCAGCAAAACAAGGCTGTCGGCCCGGGTTTGATACTCCGGCTTGACGGTTATGGTGGTGCCGGCCTCGGGCAGGACCGGAGCGATGCCGCTCACCTGCAGGGAGTGGGTGTAGTCGACCCGTTCCAGCAGTTTGCCGGAGGTGCTGATGAGCCAGCCGCCTTCGCCGCCGGTCAGTTGGGCGGCGGCGGTGCACTCATTGACGTTGAGCACTAAGGTGTCGGGCAGACGGCGACGGATATTGATCGACTCCACGTAGGGCAGTTCACGCCGGATGCGTGCAGCGGTATCGTATTTGTTCAAGCGGAACAGGTTGTCGCCGTGGGCCACGCCGGAGGCCTCTTCGACCTGTTGGACGCTGTAGCGCTGATTGCCGGTAACCACCACCTGCTCCACACGGAAAAACACGGTGGCGCCCATGAAAAGCGCAATTGCCAGGGCGAGAACGGACAGCACTTTATAGAGGAAGCCGAAGCGTCCTCTTTTTTTATACCGTCTGCGTTTTTTTCTGGCTGCGGCCATAGGCATTTCTCCTGTCAATCTGTCTGTTTGGGTCAGGGAAGAAGCGAGACAAGCGTGCTGTAGATGGTGTGCCCGGCGTCTTCCGTTGCGCCGGCAAGCAGGGCACGGGACATATCCGCCCGACGGGTGGGATCGTTCAGCAGCTCGCTGACGGTTTGGAAGAGGGTTTGCCCGGTGCAATCCTGCTCCAGCAGGACCACTGCGCCGCCCTGGCGCTCCAGCACACGGGCGTTTTTCTCCTGATGATTGGCGGTGACGTTGGGAGAGGGGACCAGCACACAGGGTTTACCGATGGCGGAAAGCTCCGACACGGTAGAGGCACCGGCACGGCACAGCACCACATCGGCAGCGGCCATGACCAGCGGCATATCATAGATATACTCACGTACCTGAAGCTCCGGAGCGGAAATGCCCTTGACCTGCAGTGCCTGGGTCATGCGGGTGTAGTCCCGTCCGGCGCCGTGGATGTGGTGGAAGGGCAGACCGGACTGCTGCTGATGCGCCATCAGTTCAACCGTCAGGTCGTTCATCACGCTGGCGCCCAAAGAGCCCCAGTAGGACAACAGCAGGGGGCGCTCGTCCGTGATGCCGAGCTGTGCCCGGGCGGCCTCACGGGTGTAATGGAAAAAGTCGCCACGGACCGGAGTGCCGGTCACAACGACCTTGTCGGGACAGGAATAGTGGGCACGGCTTTCCTCAAAGCCGACCATGACGCAGTCCACCACCTTGGACAGCGCTTTGGTGGTCAGGCCGGGGACAGCGTTGGATTCGTGGACGGCGGTGGGGATGCCACGGCGGGCAGCTTGCTTGACGATGGGATAGGAGGCATAGCCGCCGGTGCCCACCACAAGGTCGGGCTTGAATTCGTCCAGGATGCGGCGAGCCTGGGCTTTGGAGGTGATCATATTCTTCAAAGTGCCCAGGTTGTGGGCCAGGTTGGCGGGCTTCAGGGAGCGGCGGAAGTTGGTGATGGTGACAGTGCGGATCTCGTAGCCCTCCTTGGGGACGAGCTTGGTCTCCATGCCGCCGTCGGCGCCGACAAACAGCACCTTACAGTCGGGGTGTTCCTGCTGGAAGATGCGGGCCAGCGCTACGGCTGGGTTTACGTGTCCGGCGGTGCCGCCGCAGGTGAAGAGAATGTTCATGCCAATCACTCCGTGGTTGATTTAGTCTTGCTTGGGGGCGGGGATTTGTCGGGAAATAGCCAGCAGAATGCCTACCTCGGCCAGTTGGATGATCAGGGCAGTGCCGCCATAGCTGAAGAAGGGCAGTGAGATGCCGGTGTTGGGGATCAGGTTGGTCACCACGCCGATGTTCAGGAATACCTGCACGGCAAACAGGGTGGTGATACCCACGGCGGTCAGGGCGCCGAAACGGTCTCTGGCGTGCAGTGCGATCCAGTAGCCACGCAGAACAAACATCATGAAAAGACCGAGAATCAGCACGCCGCCTATGAAACCAAGCTCCTCGACGGCGATGGAAAAGATGAAGTCGTTTTCCGGTTCGGGCAGGAACAGGTATTTTTGCACACTTTTGCCCAAACCACGGCCCAGCAGACCGCCGGAACCGATGGAATACAGAGATTGGATGGTCTGATACCCCTTGCCCAGTGCATCGCTCCAGGGGTCCAGCCACAGGGTCACACGGGAGGTCATATACGGGGTGAATTTAATTACCAGGGCCAGCAGAGAGCCTACCAGACCGATGCCGGCCGCAAACCAACCCCAATGGATACCGGAGGCGAACAGAACGGCCGCACCACCCACAAAAACCAGGATGGTGCCGGACAGGTGGGGCTCCTTCAGAAGAAGCAGGGCAATGCCGGCCAAAATGCCGATGTAGGGGAGCAACTCGGTGAAGCCGAGGTGGTCGGAGATAATTTGAATGCGGCCCCAGCGAGTGCGCTTGTTGCGCTTGGGATGCTTGAGCTTGTCACGGCGACACAGTCGGCTTGCAAAGAACAGGATGACGGCTACCTTTGCGATTTCAGAGGGTTGGAAGGTGGGGCCGGCAACCAGCAGCAGACGCAGCCAGCGCTGGGCGCCTTTGGTGGCGACACCAAGGGGAGTCAGCACCAAAAGCAGCATTATGAAAGAGGCAATCAAAAAGATTGGGGACAGACCCCGCAGGTACTGATAGTTAAACCGGGATACAAAATACATCACGGCAACACCAAGCAGAGCAAACCGGCCCTGGGCAACGGCGTAGGCGAGGGGGGAATCGGTCTTGGGGTCGTAATATGCGGTGGCGTAGGAGGCAGACATCACCATGATCAGGCCGACACCCAGCAGCAACATAGCCAGCATCAGCAGGGGCAGGTCCATGGGGCCACGGGCCAGCTGTTCTTCTACGGTGAGGTCACGTTTTGCTTTTTTGGCCATGAGGCCGCCTCCTTTCAATGGTTTGAACTGCGTAAATTACAGGGAAATCCGATCCATCACGCCGAAGAACGCAAAGGCGCACAGAGCGGCGGTCAGAAGGGAGAAGACGAAAAACAGCTTGACTTCGCTCCAGCCACCCATTTCCAAATGGTGGTGGAGGGGGGCCATGCGGAAGATGCGCTTGCCGTGGGACAGCTTGAAGTAAGTGACCTGAATGATGTCGGACAGGACCTCGGCCACGTAGATCAGGCCGATGATGGGGATGACCAGGGGGATATCCAGAGCAAAGGCCATGCCGCACACCACGCCGCCCAGGAACAGGGAACCGGTGTCACCCATGAATACCTTGGCGGGGTGGAAGTTGTAGATCAGGAAGGCGACCAGACCGCCGACCAAGGCACCGGCAAACACCCCCAACTGGGTGTAGCCGTACCAAATGGACACGGCGATGTAGAATACGGCAACGGGCAAGGTCACGCCGGTGGCCAGGCCGTCGATGCCGTCGGTGATGTTTACTGCATTGACAGTGCCCACCATGACGAAGGCGGCGAAGGCCATGTATACGGACCAGGGCAACTCCAGCGTGGTGTCGACGAAGGGAATGTACAGGGTGTTGGTCAACACGCCGCTTTTGCGCAGCAGCAGGACGAACACGATGGAGGCGGCCAGCTGCAGCAGGAATTTTTGGGCAGCGGTCAGACCGGTGTTTCGGTGGTGCTTGACTTTCTGGTAGTCATCAATAAAACCGATAACGCCGAACACCAACGCAAACGCCAGAACCAAAAGATGAGTGAACTCCCCGCACATGATGAAGGACCAGCCGACGACTACGGTGGCCACGATGATGCCGCCAATGAACATCAGGCCGCCCATGGTGGGGGTGCCTTGCTTGGACATATGCCAGGTAGGGCCGATTTCCTTGATGGATTGGCCGGCCTTTAACCGACGCAGGACCGGAATCAGGAAGTGGCCCAACAGGGCGGTGACCGCAAAGGATACGACCAAGCTGATGATAATTGCCATAATAAAACCTCCGTCAGGTACGTTTTCTTTTGTCTTAATTCTGACGCCTGCGGCGCAGAGAACAATTATGGGCACAGGCACGGATGAAGTCACGCTCCTCCGCACCATCGTCGGTGCCGGTCAGCACCAACACGTCGCCGGGGCCGGCCCGGTCAAGACCACGGATAATGGCCTGTCGCCGATCGGCCCGTGCGCTGCCAAAGGGGAGTACACGGTCGGCCAGCTGCCCGGCCAGCTCCTCCATAGGGGCGTTGCCTCGGCCGGCAAGCAGGCACACAAGTTGCCGTGCGGTGAAACCACGGGCGGTGGTCAGCACACGCTCCAGACTGCGCAGATCGTTGGCACGGTCCAGTAGTACGGTGTATGCGGCAGGAATGGACAGTACCTCCATGCAGCCTGCCGGCCCCCGTGCTGCTCGCAGAAGACGGGCCATCTGGCCTAAGTTCAAGCCAAGGCACAGGCCGCAGGAAAGGGCACACAGGGCGTGATACACCGCAAAGCCGCCGCAGATGGGCAGGTGGATGCGATGGATTTGCCCGGTGGCCACTGCCTCGAACTCTGTGTGGCCGGGAAACAGACGCAGATTTCGGGCGGTCAGGTCGGCGAACCCCTTGTTTTCGGAGTAGGTAACGACACAGCGGGAGACAATACTACCATAACCCTCCGGACCGGTTTCGTCAAGGTCGAATACCGCCAAGTCGGTCCGGGAAAGCAGGTCGGAAAGGCCAGCCCAACGGGTGGCCTGCCCTACGGGCGCAGCCACACTGACACGCAGACCGACAAACGCCCGGCGGGAAAGGGCGGAGCGGTCCAAAACGATGATGGCGTGGGTGATGGCCTGTGCTGCCAGATGTGCCAGCCGTGCGGAAAGATGCCCGGCGTAAAGTAGTTCCGGAGCATCCGGCCGTATCAGGACAGGGCGGATGCCGGTGGTGCCGTTCAAGGCGGTGTGCAGCAGACAGGCCACCTGCATGGCATCGGTTTGACCGATGATAACAATAAGGGTGGGGGCGGCACAGGAAGGCTGTAAGTTCAAGACATTCACCCCTTGTAGGGTGGTTTCATTCTCTCTGTGCGCACCGCTGCGGTGCGGGATTACTCCAGGTTGGAGTCGCCGTCGGAAATGCTGGTATCCACAAAACGGACGGGAATAACGGTGCCACGGTCGACCATTTCGCCGGCGGCAATGCTCTGGTCCACGGCTCGGGTTACTTCGTTATAATAGGATACGCCGGAGGCTCGCATATAGAGTCCCAGGCTGTTCAGACGATCTTTAGCCTGGTCGTAGGTCAAATTACGCAGGCTGGGGACGCTGACCTGATCGGTGGGGGCCTGTTGGCCCATGTACAGGACGACAGTGCTGTTGCCGGGAATGGTGGCACCTACGGCGGGAATCTGGTCGGTGACGGTGGCGCCGTCGCCCACGGTGCGGTAGGTGAGGTTTTTGCGCTTGAGCGCAGACTCGGCGGTGCCAAGGTCATAACCGATCACCTTGGGGACGGATACGTCGGCGGCAACGGCCTCGGCCTGAGAGTACTGGCGCTCTACGCCCAGATAGTCCAAAATGTTGGCAATCAGCTGTCCGGCCATGGGGGCGGCCATCTGACCGCCGCTGATGTAGTAACCGGTAGAGCCGTATTTGCTGCCGGGGGAAGCGTGCTTGGGTGTGTCAAAGTACAAAAGTACAATGACCTGCGGATCGTCCGCAGGGGCGAAGCCCACGAAGGAGACGATTTCCTCGTCCTGGGTGCCGACCTCGCCCTCGGCGGTGCCGGTTTTGCCGCCGATGCGGTATCCGGCCACGTAGGCGTTGCGGCCGGTGCCTTCGCTGACCACGCTTTCCAAAATCTCGGCGGCACGGCGGCTGGTGCTTTCGCTGACTACCTGACGGGTCACCGTGGGTTCGTTCTGCCTGATGATGTTGCCGTCGGAGTCGCTGATGGCCTGCAGCACGTAGGGCTGCATGAGGTAGCCACCGTTGATGGTGGCGGAGAAGGCGGACAGCAGCTGCAGGGGACTGACGGTGAAGCGCTGGCCGAAGGAGGCAGTGGCCAGAGACTGGTAACCCTCGGGGCTGACAAAATAGTCCCGACCCCATACAACGCCGGTGGCCTCGCCGGGCAGGTCGATACCGGTGGGGGACTTCAGACCGAAGGCTTCGAAGTAATCGTAAAATGCCTCTGCGCCAAGACGCTGGCCAATCATCATAAAGGCGGGGTTGCAGGAGTTCTGCACAGCTTGAGCAAGGGTCTGCATACCGTGGCCGCTGCGCTCGGAACAGTGGATGGTGCGGCCGGCCACCACATAGTAGCCGGGGCAGTAGAAGTGGTCGTTGCTGGAGATGACGCCGGCTTCCAGCGCTGCGGCAAGAACCACGGACTTGAAGGTGGAACCGGGCTCGTAGGTGTCATTGAGCACTTTGTTGCGCCACTGCTGATTCAAAACGGCAGAAATAGCGGCGGAGTTGGCCTTGTCGCGCAGGTCGGCATCGGACAGGGGGACGCCGTCTTCATCGGTAAGGTTTTGGGATTTGAATTGCTGGTAAAAGCTTTCTTTCTGTGCGGGGATCTTTTGGTTCAAAACGTCCTCGTGTACGGTTCCAAAGGCGTTCAGGTCATAAGTGGGAGAGCTGGCCATGGCAAGCACGGCACCGGTTTTGGGATTCATGACGATGCAGATGCCGCCATTTTGCACGTCGTACTTTTGGATACCGGCGGCAAGGGTCTGCTCGGCCATGCGCTGGATGGTGCTGTCAATGGTCAGGGTGATGTTGCTGCCGTCCTTGGCATCCACGTAGTTGGAATAACTGTTGTAGATTTCCGTGCCGGCGCCGGTCTGACTGGTGACCACACGGCCTGCCTGCCCCTCCAGCAGGCTGTCGTAGGCGGCCTCCACGCCGTAGGCACCGCCGTTGTCATTCACAAAGCCGACCACATGAGCGGCTACGGTAGACATGGGGTAGTAGCGCTTGGTGGTGGGAGTCATGACCAAGGAGTAGCCGAGCTTGTTTTCGGCGATGAACTTCTGCAGCCGTTCGGCCTGCTCGCCCTCGATATTCTTTTTCAGTACCTCGTACTGGGAGTTGGTCTTGTTCATGCGGCGGACCACGTCATCACGGTCCAGATCCAGCACGGCGCACACCTCATTGCAGATGAGATCACGGCGGGCCTGAATGGCGGCCTGATAGGCGGCCTCGTCGATGGTGCCGTCGTCCTGTTTGAATTCCCGCTGGTTGATGCTGTTGATCAGATCCCGGGGGGATAGGATCAGGTTATACACGGTGGCAGACATGGCAAGAACGTTGCCGTTGCTGTCCCGGATGTAGCCACGGTTGGATTTGACCTCCACGTCACGGGTGGACTGCTGCAGCTGACGAAGCTGGTACTCCTCGTGTTTTGTGATGGAGATATCCCAGAGCTTCCAGCCGAGCACGCCGAAAGTAAGCACACCGAACAGGGCCATGAGGATGGTGGTGCGCTTGAAGATCAGCTGCTTGGAGGCGTTCTCCTGCCGCTGGTTACGTTGGGTTCTGTTTTCTGCCATGGATGACGCCTCCTCTTGACCGGTCGTACAAATTGTGTTTTCCCGGCTATCGTCAAAAGGGCGCAAGAACCATGCTCTTGCGCCCTCCCGTTTGATTATCGGTTGTAAGCCTGTATTACTGTATGTACCGCATCAGCGGAAATATTCAAGTGCGCTGGAAAAAATGTTGCCTGCGCCCTTGGCGGCACCGGCGGCACCGGGAGTGGCGGCGGTGTCGTTAAACAGCACCACGCTGTCCGGACGGGCCATGTTGATGTAGGTGATCTGGTCGGCAGAGGGACGAATCATGGTATCGCCCACGGCGGCCTGCAGGTGCTGCAGGTCGAAAACCTGCTCATACTGGGCGGACAGGGAGGTCTGCTCAGCCTGAAGATCGGCCAGCTGGTTGCGCAGAGAAACCACGTTGTCGGAGGCAACGTGCAGCTGCAGAGTGCTCAGCAGCAGCAGAACCGCAAACACGCCGACGGCCAAAAAGCCAATCACACCGAAGGGGGCCACTTGGCCGGCCTCACGCACGGCCACTTGGGGACGGGTGAGGTTCTGGCGGCGGGGAGCACGCTTGGGGACGCTGTGCTGTTCCTCCTGTCTGTGGGGTGTGCGAACGATGCTGCCGGTGTAAACAGGGGCGTAAGCTGCGCTGCCGTTGACACGGTATGCAGTTGTTCTCTGTCGTGCTGCCATGGTGGTTCCTCCCGAAAGTTTGTTTTATTTCGTCTTTTCCGCTACACGGAGCTTGGCGCTGCGGGAGCGGGGATTTTCTGTTAGCTCCTGCTCGCTTGGCAGGATGGGCTTCTTGTTGACCGGTTTCAGATCAGGGGTCTTGCCGCACACACAAACGGGAAAGCTGGGCGGGCAGGTACAGCCTTTGCTGAATTCGGCAATGCCGGTTTTGACGATGCGGTCCTCCAACGAATGGAAGGTGATCACTGCCAGTCGCCCGCCTGGGTTCAGGTGGGGGACAGCAGAGCGGATCATGTGATCCACGGCGGTCAGCTCGTCGTTCACGGCAATGCGGATAGCTTGAAAGCTCCGCTTGGCGGGATGCTGCTTTTCTTTCAGTGCCTTGCCGGGCATAGCGCTTTTGATGATCTCTACCAGCTCCAGCGTAGTTTCGATGGGTTTGTCCTCCCTGTGCCGCTCAATGGCGGCGGCAATCAAAGCGGCGTAGCGCTCCTCACCGTACTGGAGGAGAATGCGTCGCAGCTCGTCACGGGACCAGGTGTTGACCACGTCGGCGGCGGTCAGCGACTCAGAACGGTCCATTCGCATATCCAGCGGGGCATCCGCCATGTAGGAAAAACCACGGCTGCTGTCATCCAACTGGGGAGAGGACACGCCCAGATCAAAGAGCATGCCGTCCACCTTGTCGATGCCTACATTATTTAATATGGTGTCGATCTCTGCAAAGTTGCTGTGCACCAAGCGCACCCGATCCATCCAGGGAGCCAGCCGCTCCTGGGCGGCGTCCAATGCGGCCTGATCCCGGTCTACGCAGATCAGAGTGCCGGTAGTCAGGCGCTGTGCAATCTGGCTGGAATGGCCGGCACGGCCCAGCGTGCCATCCAGGTAGATGCCGTCGGGGCGGATGTTCAATCCGTCCAGGCACTCCTGCAGCATAACGGGATAATGTGTAAACTCCATCGCTTACAGATGCATCTTGCGGTTGACGGACTTCATGCGCTCCGGAGTCGCACGGATGGCCAGTCGCTCGGCCCAGCGGGCGGCGTCCCAAATACGGGCGGCACCGTTGGCACCTACGATAACCACGTCTTTTTCCAGCTTGGCGTAGTCACGCAGCAGGGGAGGGATCACGATGCGGTTCTGGCTGTCTACGGTGCAGCGATAGGTCTGGGCGAAGAAGACCTCCATGGTTTCGATCTCGTCCTCGTCCTCCAGCTCCTCGGCACGGCGGCAGATGGCCTCCCAAGTGCTTTGGGGGTAGATGGACAGGAACTGACCGGCGCCCATGGACAGGTGGAACGTATCACCCAATTCCTCCTTCAAACGAGCAGGGATGAACAGACGACCCTTGCTGTCGATGGAATGTTCAAATGTTCCGGTCATGCTGTCCACCTCCTCCACTTTGGTGAAAAATCGGGGGAAAAGACTCCACTTTCCTCCACTTGAATTTAGTATAAGAGGTTTACCGTAAAAAAGCAAGAGTTTTTTATGCGTTTTTTAGAATTTTTTTTACGAAAAAAACCGTGGATTTCCATCGAAATCCACGGTTTTGGGGATTAAAACAAATGTTCGAAACACTTGTTTGGTATGATTTTTGGTTATATTCACAAGTTGTTGTTGAAAAGATAAAAAACGACACAATATGTTGTGGTACGTCAAGATCTCTCCCGTTCCAACAACTGCCGCACCAGATCGCCTACAAGGGCGGGTTTTGCCCGTCCGCCCAGGGCCCGCATGGCCTGCCCAACGAGGAAACCAGCGGCCTTTTCTTTGCCGGCCAGCCAGTCTTCTACCGATTTTCGGTTTTGGGCAAGAATTTCCTCCACGACGGTGCTCACTTGCTCCACGTTGTCGGTCTGTTCCAAGTGGTGGGCTTGGACGTACTCGACGGGGTCTCCGCCGGTGAACGTGGCATCAAAGACCTCCACTGCGGTGTTGCGGTTAATGGTTTCGTCCTCCACAAGGCGGATCAGGGAGGCCAAAGCGTGGGCGGTCATGGGAATTTGCTCCACCTCAAGACCGTCGGCGCTCACACGGCGCAGCACCTGACCCATGATCCAGTTGGCCGCCTGCTTGGGCGGGGCACCAAGAGCGACCACCCGCTCAAAATAGTCTGCCAGTCCACGCTGGGCGGTGAGAATGGAACAATCGTACTCGCTCAGCTGCCAGTCATGGGCGTAGCGCCGGCACTTTTCGTGGGCCAGCTCCGGTTGCTCCCGACGCAGGCGGGTCAGCAAATCATCACCTATGACCAGTGGGGGCAGGTCGGGGTCGGGGAAGTAGCGATAGTCGCCCACCTGCTCCTTGTCCCGCATGGGGACGGTGCGGCGGGCATCCTCATCCCAGCGGCAGGTTTGGCAGCGGACCTGACCGCCGGACTCTAAGATGGCGATTTGCCGCTGTGCTTCGTATTCGCAAGCGAGGCGAACAGCACGCAGAGAGCCGAGGTTTTTCAGTTCGGTCCGTGTGCCCAATTCGCTACATCCCGCCGGGCGGACGGACAGATTGACATCGCAGCGCAGGGAACCCTGCTCCATACGACAGTCGGACACGCCCAGGTACTGCAGGGTGGAGCGCAGCTGTTCCAAGTAGGCCACGGCTTCCTCACCGCTTGCAAGGTCGGGAGCGGTGACGATTTCAACCAGGGGCACACCGCAACGGTTGTAGTCGATGGCAGTGTGGTCGTCTGAGTGATGCAGCTTGCCCGCATCCTCCTCCAAATGCAGTTCACGGATGTGGACCTGCTTTCCACCGGGCAGCTCCACCTGCCCGTTTCGGGCCAAGGGGGCGTAAAGCTGACTGATTTGATAGGCTTTGGGCAGGTCGGGGTAGAAGTAGTTCTTGCGGTCAAACCGGCTGACCGGGGTGACGGTGCAGTTCAGGGCGAGTGCTGCCTTGACAGACAGCTCCACCGCCTGTTTGTTCAGTACGGGTAAAGCGCCGGGAAGGCCAAGGCATACCGGGCAGCACAGGGTGTTGGGTGGAGCACCGAAGGCGGTGGAACAGCCACAGAAAACCTTGCTCTGCGTGGCAAGCTCCACGTGGGTTTCCAATCCGATAACGATTTCCCAGTTCATGTTGCGTCACCTCCCAACCCAAAGATGGGGGGATGCCGACGGTGCCAGTCGGTTTCCTGCTGGAAAGAGAAGGCGGCGTTGAGCAGCGTGCCGTCGGACATACGGGGACCGATGAGCTGGGCGCCGATGGGCAGACCCTCATCCCGCAGTCCACAAGGCATGGACAGGGCGGGCAGACCCGCCAAATTAGCGCAGGCTACATAGCGGTCCTCATGGTAGAGGGCCACCGGATCATTGACCTCCTGCCCCAGCTTGGGGGGTGGGGCGGGGAGGACCGGGGTCAGCAGCAGGTCGTAGTTCTGCCAGAGAGCACGGAACGTATCCTCCACCTGTTGGCGGACGGCCACGGATTTCCTGTAGTAGGTTTCGTAGTTCTCACCGCTGAGCAGATGGGTGCCCAGCAGGATGCGCCGCTTAACCTCCCGACCAAAGCCGAGGGAACGGCTGTGGGCAAACAACTCCTGCACATCATGGGCATCCGAACCACGACAGCCATAACGCACGCCGTCGTAACGGGCCAGGTTGGAGCTTGCCTGAGCACAGGCCAAAACGTAGTAGGCGTGCACGGCGTTCTCAAGACCGTCGGCATGACACGGCTCCACCACGGCGCCACGTTCCCGCAGTGCATCGGCACAGGTGAGAAGGGCCCGACGGGTGGGTTCGTCCACACGCTGGTCAAAATATACGTCGGGGATGCCGATGCGAATACCACGCATCTCACCGGTCAGCTGAGGCGACAAAGGAAGATACGGACCGGGCAGACTGGTGCTGTCCCGCTCATCGTGCCCACGGATGATATCCAGCACGGCGGCGCAATCCGCTGCATCCCGGGCAATAGGACCGATTTGGTCGAAGGAGGAGGCGTAGGACACCAAACCATACCGGGACACGGAACCGTAGGTGGGCTTCATGCCGGTGACGCCGCAACAGGCGGCGGGGTGGCGGATAGAACCGCCGGTATCCGAACCGAGGGCATACCAAACCTGACCCGAGGCCACGGCTGCGGCGCTGCCGCCGGAGGAGCCGCCGGGGCTGTATTCCGGGTTCCACGGGTTTTTCACCGGGCCGAAGTAAGAGGTCTCAGAGGTGGAGCCGATGGCGAATTCGTCCATGTTGGTTTTGCCTACACAGAAAGCACCTGCGGAAAGCAATTTCTCCGCCGCAGTGGCGGTGTAGGGGGAAACGAAATGCTCCAGCATACGGCTGGCGCAGGTGGTGCGGGAACGGGTCATGCAAATGTTGTCCTTCACCGCCATAGGTACACCGGACAGGGGAGAGACGGATTGGTCGGGTTGGGCGGCAGACGTCAGGGAGATGAACGTGTTCAGCTGCTTGCCGTGGGCGGTACAGGCGGCAAGGGCGGCGTGGATGGCATCGTCACGGAGCACCTCGCCACGGGCGATGGCACAGGCAAGCTCCAGCGCAGTCATTTCAAACAGTTGATTCATGGGTCACCTCACTCCACCGTCCGGGGAACGAGGAAATATTCCCCGTCCGTTTCCGGTGCGTTGGCCAGCAGAATGGTACGGTCCGTGGAGGAAAGCACCTCGTCGGCACGAAGAGGACAGTTTTCGGCTTCCGGCTGTGTGTTCGTGCCGGGACAGGTACGCAGTACCTCTAAATCGGACAGGACAGCATTCATTTGGTCGATTAGTTCGGTGCGGTCAGTAGGGGTCAGCTCCAGGGCGGATCGACGCTCTAACTGAATCATAAGTCTTGTGTTGATGGGGTAGATTGGATCCACGGGGCCACCTCCTGCGTGCCGGTTTTCTGTTCTTATCATACAACGGGGCGGATTACATTTCAAGCTAAATAAACAGGGCGCACACCCCAGTGTGCGCCCTGTATGTTGTAGGATTACCGGCCAAGAGCCAAATCATACAATTCGTTCTTGGAAAGGGACAGCTCTCCGGCGGCCTGCCGGACGGCGTCCTTCAAAGAGGCGCCCTGTTCCCGTAGCTGTGCCACCCGGGCAAGACCGTCCTCCAAGGTGGCGGAGCGTTCGGCGACCTCCTCGGCACCACGGACCACCAGAACGAATTCACCTTTAGGGACGTCGTTGCTGTAAAGGGAAACTGCCTTGCTCAACGTGGTGCGGATAATTTCCTCGTGAAGCTTGGAAAGCTCCCGGCAAAGGGAAATGGGGCGGTCACCGCCGAAGACCTCGCACAGGTCGGACAGGGTGGCGGTCAGCTTATGGGGTGCCTCGTAAAAGACCATGGTGCGCACCTCGCCCCGCAGACTGTCCAAATGAGCACGGCGGTTCCTTTTGTTCATGGGGAGGAACCCCTCAAAGGTGAACCGGTCGGTAGGCTGGCCGGATGCGGCAAGGGCGGTGACCATGGCACAGGGGCCGGGGATGGCAACCACGGTGACGTCGTTTTGGGCGCACAGAGCTACCAGCTCCTGACCCGGGTCGGAAATGGCGGGGGTGCCGGCATCGGTGACAAGGGCACAGTTCTCGCCCGCCAGGATGCGGTTCAAAACCGTCTGCCCGCCCGCCTCGGTATTGTGGCGGTGGTAGGACACCAATGGCTTTTTCAAGCCAAGATGGTTGAGCAACTTCAGGGACACACGGGTGTCCTCGGCGGCGATGAAGTCTGCCTCTGCCATGGTTTGGGCCATGCGGGGGGAGATGTCACCCAAATTGCCGATGGGGGTGGGGACAAGGTAGAGGATTCCGGCCATTTCGACCACTCCTTACGTGTTAAATCTTTTCCAACAGAACCAGTGCCAGCAGGACGAAGGTGATAAGCAGAGCGATGGTAAACAGGATGAAGCCGCTGCTGAATATTTTGTTTCCTTCGGCCTGAGAGGGTGGGACAAGGCCTGCACGGCGCAGGGCGGTGACCACGGGCTTGTAGAGCAGCAGGGTGGCCGCCATGTTCAGTCCGCCCTTGGTCAGGTTAAAGGGGAGGAACACCGGCAGCAGCATGGAGGCGATGACTTCTCGGGGCGTGCCCTGGTACAGGGGCGTGATGAGGTAGTTCCACAGCACCATTACCACGGTCAGGGTCACCGTGCCCACGGCCAGACCGGCCACAGCGCCGTTCATGGTGTGGCGGCGCTTATAGAGATAGCAGGCCGGGCAGCAGAAGCTGGCGGTGGCGGCGACGTTCATTACAAGTCCGATAGGGCCGGTGCCGCTGAAAGTAAAGAACTCCGCCACCGGCACAAGAATGGACAGCAGGATGGCGGCGGCGGGGCCGAGGGTAAAGCCGCCGATGCAGATGACCACACTTTTGAACTCGAAGTCCAAAAAACCGTTGACGCTGGGAATGGCCTTGCACAGCCAGGTGACTACCAGTGCTACGGCGGTCAGCATGGCCAGGGTGACCATGGTACGGGGGGTGAGCCATTTGGCTTGCCTGGTTTGGGACATAAAAAACACTCCTTCAGATTGGTTGGACAGCCGCAAGACGAAGTGCCTTCCGGTCAGCAGACCAAGGTGAGGAGCAGGTGTTTGCACACATCTTCTTCCATCCGGACTATACCGTTGGTCCCGGAGTTGCACCGGGTCAGCGGGCGCAATGCGCCCGGTCGCGGACTGTACCGCCAGTGGGGACTTTCACCCCGCCCTGAAGACATTCATCCAGTTGTCAAAAGCATTATACGCCCCGGGAGCGGCGATTGCAACCCCCGAGGCAAAATTCCTGCATTACTTCAGTGCAGTGGGGCCGAAAGCGTGGGGCAGCAGGGCGTCCAGAGAGGAAACCACGAATTCCCTGTCCCTCCGCACGGCCAGTACCCGCAGGCTGGGAGCAAACTCGAAGAGCATCTGCCGGCAACTGCCGCAAGGCCAGCAGAAATCGTCACCGCTGCCGGCGATAGCGATGGCGGTAACGTCACGATGTCCTTCGCTGATTGCCTTGACGAGGGCAGTGCGCTCGGCGCAGATGGTGGAGCCGTAGGCGGCGTTTTCCACGTTGCAGCCGGTGAACACGGTGCCGTCGGCGCACAGCAGGGCGGCGCCTACATTGAAATTGGAGTAAGGGGTGTAGGCGTGTTTGCGGGCATCAAGGGCAAGATCAGCCAGTTGGCGGTCGGTCATAAATATCACTCCTTTTCTGTAGTGTACCACGATTTTAGGTGATAGACAAATAAAAAATGCCCCACCCGGATGGGTGGGACATTTTCTTGGCTTGCCGAACTGCGGTTCGTCAAGCCGTCGCAAAATTTGAACGTTGCTCAAATTTTGTTTGATTGAACGCGAAAGACACCCCTCCTGGGTTTCTTTCACACTATCTTCCTTCCCGAACACTATGGTCTTCTGCGTTTTGCTTGGGAATAAAAAATGCCCCACCCGGATGGGTGGGACATTTTCTATTCTCTGTGAAGTGGTGAATTACTTCAGCTCGACCTTGGCGCCGACCTCTTCCAGCTTAGCCTTCAGAGCCTCGGCATCCTCCTTGGAGATGCCCTCCTTGATAGCCTTGGGAGCGGCCTCGACAACAGCCTTAGCCTCAGCCAGACCCAGGCCGGTAGCCTCGCGGACGACCTTGATGACCTTGATCTTCTCGGCGCCGACCCCAGCCAGAACCACGTCGAACTCGGTCTTTTCCTCGGCAGCAGCAGCGCCGGCAGCAGCGCCAGCGGCGGCGGGAGCAGCCATAGCAGCGGCGGAAACGCCGAACTCTTCCTCCAGAGCCTTAACCAGCTCGGACAGCTCCAGAACAGTCAGAGCCTTAACTTCCTCAATCAGAGCGGTGATCTTCTCGGTAGCCATAATAATGTACCTCCTAAAATTGTGTTTGTTTCAGATTTGAGTGATTTACCGATTACTCGGCAGCGGGAGCATCGCCCTTCTCGGCGATGGCCTTCAGAACGATAGCCAGGCTGGTGATGGGAGCCAGCATGGTACCCAGAACCTGAGCCTGCAGGACCTCCTTGGAGGGCAGGTCGGCCAGGGCGGCGATCTCGTTCAGGGGCAGGATCTTGCCATCCATAAAGCCCGCCTTGATGATGAACTTCTCACCATTGAACTGCTTGGCGAACTTGTTGATGACGCGCATGGGAGCGATGGGGTCCTCCTCGCAGATAGCGAGAGAAGTGGTGCCGTTCAGGCTGTCGGACAGATCGCCGAGGCCGGCGTTCTGAGCAGCGAAACGGGTCAGGGTGTTCTTCACAACGGCGTACTCGACACCATTCTTGCGCAGCTCGGCACGCAGAGCGGTATCCTCAGCCACCGTGATGCCCTTGTAGTCAACCAGCACACCGGAAGCGGCTTTCTGCAGCTTTTCGGTCAGCTCGGCAACTACGGCCTTCTTGGACTCCAGAACAGTTGCGTTAGGCATTTGGGTTTCACCTCCAGAGAATAAATAAAAACGC
>JAZSAQ010000015.1:0-13045 GCA_045601985.1 Lawsonibacter sp.
ACGGGTCAGGGTGTCGTTGGGGCCGAACTGCTCGGCGTTGTAGCCGGACATGATGCCGTTGGCGGTGGCAAAGGCCACAGCGTCGTAGTACCAGTCGCCGGCCTTGACGTCGGTGAAGGTCAGGGGTGCGGAGGTGGGAAGATAGCTCATCAGCACCTCATAGTAGTTGACCATAGCCTCAGCCACGGGGGCCTTGGGATTGCCAACCACATTGCGGTCGATCAGATCCTGCTGGGTCTGGGTCAGGGCGTTGTAGGCGGCCAGGACCTCTCTGGCCTTCTCCTCACGCTGCTCGGCAGGTACGCTCGCCAAAGCCTTGATCTGGTTGATCACGGTGGTGGCAGCAGTCTTGTCGTTGGAAGTGGACTCCATGACGGGCTCCAGCTCGCTGGTGATGAGCACTTCGTCCACCCAGATGTCGCTCTGGGTACCGAAGGTGATGTAGGTCACGTAGTCGCCGGCCTTGGACAGAACGTCCAGAGCCACGCTCTCACCGCCGTTGACGGACAGGGTGGCGGCATCCTTCGTCAGCTCCAGGTCGAAGGTCAGGGTGTTCCAGCCGTCCTTCAGCTGACCAATGGCCTTGTAGGAGTTGTTCATGTACAGCTTGCCGTTTTCCACACGCAGACCGATGGACATAGCCACGTCGCCGTAGACGTTGCTCAAAGCGCTCTGCAGCTCCAAAGTGAAGGAGGCATTGGCAGGGGCGTAAATATCCATGGACACGGTGCCGTTCTGCAGATAGGGGACGGTACGGGTGATGACGGAGTCCTTGACGATCTGCATGGAGTACTTATCCCGGGCGTTGTCGGTGGACAGCTTGCTGCCGCCGCCGACGGTGGTGATCCAGCCCTCGTACTTGGTGGTGCCGTGCTCGAAGTTGTCGTAGCCGCCGCGGGTGCGGGTGAACCACTTGTCGAAGTCCTGCACGAACATATGGAGGTAGGACCTGGAACCGCTCAAATCCTGGAACGTGATAAGCATATCGGTGTCATTCACCTTGGCTGCGGTGGGGTTGGTGATGGTGTAGCAACGGTCACCGTAAGTCTCCATCTCGGACTCGAAGAACAGGTTCTGGATGTTGCGGTAGGTCTCGCTGCCGTTGATGGAGATGGCCACGTTCAGGGGGTTACGGATGTAGCTGCGGCAGCCCAGAGCGGTGTTGCCGCCCCAGATGGACAGGTCGACATTCTTGCCGTTGACGGGGAAGTCGGCAATGGTGGCCTGGGTGTTGGTGGTGTACATCTTGGACAGAGTGGCCTCCTCCATCCAGGTCACGCCGTTATCCAGAGAGTAGGACACGCCGAAGTGATCCAGATCCTCGTCCTGGCAGCGGGTGTACAGAACCAGCACGCCCTCGCCATGATCCTGAATGAAGGCCTCGGAACAGCCGTTCTCGGAGTTGGTGGCGATGTCGCCGTAGGTGATTTTGCTCGTGCTCAGCTGCCAGGTCTTGCCGGCATCTTTGGTGTAGGCCACACGGCAGCAGAAGCCGCCCTTGTTATTGAGCTGGGCGCCCATGGGGAAGACCATATCCACGTTGGGGCCGGTGCCGTCGTAGCTGTTCAGCACGGTACCGCCGGAGTAGGTCAGCATATAGGCGGACTGGGGATCGTTGACGATGTCACGGGGGAGGGTATCGGCCAGATACCAGTTCTTGCCGCCGTTGTCGGAGGCGATGATCATCTGCTCACAGTGGGACTGGGTGATGTCCAGATGGTTGAACTTGTTGTAGACGTAGTAGGTCTGGAAGAACATACGGCCGGTGTGGTGGTCGAAGGTAAAGGCACCGCTGCCGCCCACACGCTCCACGGGATCCTTGAGGAAGGGGGCGGTGTTGACCACGTTGGAATACAGGGTCCAGGTGCGGCCGCCGTCGGTGGAGACGTTTAGCTTGTTGCCCATGGCGTAGATGGTGTCCTGCTCCAGGGTAGTGCCGTTGGGGAACTTGGTGCCGGCGGGCAGGGCCGTGATCCAACGCATGGCCTTGTCGCTGGCTTGGTTGTCGATGACCTCACGGCTGCCGTAGGTGACCTCGAGAACGTTTTCCTTGCAGGAAAGCTCGATACCGGAGGCGGCCTGCTGCACGTACACCCTGGCAGTGGCGCCGGGAGCGATCTCGGGAACACGGACGATGACGGCGCCGTCCTCTACGTAGTGGTACAGCAGCTTGCCGGTCTTGTCAAATACGCGCACACGGTTCAGGTCGCCGGTCAGACCGGGGATGGTCAGGGCAGGGTCGTAGTTGAGGGTGGTGTTGTTGGTCACGGTGTACTCGGTAGTCTTGCCCTTGACCAAGGAGGAATCGTACCCGGCGGTGATCATAGTGCCCAAAGCGCCGGTGAAGCAGGCGTCCGCACTCTTGTAGTAGGTGTAGTGGACCTTGACGTACTGGGCACGGGCATCGAAGTCGTACAGATACCAGTTTTTACCGTCCTGAACCAGCTTGAAGTCACGGATCTGGGTGTAGGTCACGTTGTCATTGCTGATCCACAGGGTCAGAGACTCGGCATTCAGACGGGCCTTGTCGTCGCCGTCGGTCAGGGTGACCAGGTTGACCTGCTCGCTCTTGTCCTTCACGGCAATGATACTGTTGTTGGTCTTGTCAAGGGTGAACAGCAGCTGGTCGGAGGTGCGGCCGGCGCCTGCGGCGGGGTTGAGGTCGCTCTCACGGTACAGCACCTTGCTGTTGTCCATGGTCTTGCCCAGCACGACCACGTCGAAGCTCTTGCTCTCGCCTGCGGCGGAGGCGGTCAGAGTGGCGAAGGCGACACCGGTGGCGGGACGGGTCACCACACCGGTGGTGGAGACCGCACTCGGGTTGGAACTGGTCCAGGTGATGGGGTAGGTGTTGTCCATCAGACCGTCGGTGATGGTGCCGGTCATGACCAGGTTCTCGGTGACCTCATCGGCGGCGGGGTTGTTGCCGGCGATGTCGGCAAAGGTGATGCGGCCCAGCAGACCGCCGTCCTCGTTATAGCTGTTGCCGAAGGAGATGTTGCTGATGGTGACGTCATAGCTGTCGGCATCGCTGGTAGCGCCGGCCTCGTGAGGACTGCGGATGACGTTGAACACCACAGACTGGTTGGATGCGCCCTTTTTGAACATGGAGGCGGCGCCCATGGTACCCTTCAGCGTGCCGTCAACGTAGATACTCAAAGAGTCGTCCAGATTCCACTCTACAGCCAGGTTGAAGGTGTCGCCCACCTTCTTGTCCAGATTGATCTTGTGGCCGGCATCGTTGCGCATGGCAAAGACCAGACCTTCTGCGGTGTTGACTACGCCGCAGACTACGGACCAAGCCTCCTGAGAGTCGTTGTACTTGGTGCCGAAGGCCATGGTGAAGCCGTAGTTGGAGTAGGCGCTGATGGCCACGGCGGGCTCATCCCACTGGCCGATGGGCATCTTGTCGGCCCGGAAGTCGAATTCCAGACGGGTACCCACGTTGCGGTCGTTGAAGCCGGGGTCCTGATACATCACGTAGGTGCGGATGCCGGCAGGGTTTGCGCCGCTGGGGTTGTACAGATCATAGATGCGCCAGCCGTTTTCCAGCTTGGTAGCGCCCTGATAGCCGGGCACGGCGTTGTTACCGGTCACCTTGACCTGGCTGGCGGAGCTGTACTTGGGGCTGTTGCTGCGGTTGACGGCAGAGAACCAGACGATGTCGGTCAGGGTCAGGGTGTTGACCGGAGCATCGATGCCGTTGACCTTGACATGGGCGGGCAGGCTCTTGCCGTAGGAGGAGATTTTGCTGCCCATATCGATGGCGCTGAAGGGGACGGACAGCTCAAACGCGCTGCTGCTTGCAACGACCGTTGCGCCGGCAACCTCTGCGCCGTTTTCCAATACCTTACCGTTCTCCACGGTAAAGGTGTGGCCGTTGAAGGTCAGGGTGACGGGGGTCACGGCGTCCACGAAGTCAACGGCGGTGAACAGGTGGGTCTGATTCCACTGGAAGCCGTATTCGGCAACCAGCATATCGCCCTGACCCAGGATGCGACCGCCCATGCGCCAACCTTTCTCGTTCACAACACCGTCCAGAGCGACAGCGGGCTTGGCGAAGGATGCCTCGGCACGGGAGGGGGAGGC
Source organism: Lawsonibacter sp. (assembly GCA_045601985.1). Classification (GTDB taxonomy): domain Bacteria; phylum Bacillota; class Clostridia; order Oscillospirales; family Oscillospiraceae; genus Lawsonibacter. The sequence goes on from JAZSAQ010000015.1 coordinate 4,090, forward strand.
GACCGATGCCACGGGAGCCTTGACGGTGACGGTAAAGGACTTGGTCTTGGTGGGGTCGCTGACCAGTTTGGCAGTCAGGGTGACAGTGGTATCTTCGGTCACCTTGGCAATTTTGCCGTCGGCACTGATGACGGCGGGGTTGCTGCTGGTCCAGGTCAGGGGCACGGTCAGGGGACCGGGGATGGACTTGACCAGATCCAGATCGGAGTAAATGGCGGACTGAGTGCCGTTGAGCCCCTTGATGACGTCGAAGGTCAAGGCGCCCATCAAAGCGGTGGGATCCATCAGCTTCTGTGCGCCGATGGACAGATTGGAAACGCTGATGTCAAACTCGTTTTTGCCGGTGAGGATGTTGCTGGGGAAGGTATAGGCACCCACCTGCAGGTGAGCGAGGTAGGCGGTGTTGCCGTAACGGAAGGGGTTGTCATACTCGGCGTTCTCAATGCGGCCCTTGAACACGTCGTCCACAAACACGTCGATGGTGTCGTTGGCGGCGTCGTAGTTCAGACGCAGATGGAACTGGTCGCCCACTTTCTTGTCCAGTACGATCATCTTGGGGGCCTTTGCCGCAGACTCATAGGCGTCGCCATCCTTGAAGTCGGTGGCACGGAGAGTAAGAACCAAACCCTCCTCCACGTTGGTGATGCCGAAGGTCATACCGGCGGAGTTGGTGTTGGCGGTGGCGCCGTTTTCGTTGGCGATCTTGCCGCCGACGATGAAATACAGACCGTGACAGGACTCTTTCTGCGTCGCACTGGTGAAGTACTGGCGGTACACCGGCATTTTGTCGATGCGGCAGTCAAACTCAAATGCCACGGGGGGGTTGGCCGGGTCGATGATCTTGAGGGGCACGGCGATGGTGGAGGTGGTCTTGGCGTCGGCCGCACCGGTGTGACGGACCAGCACCGTGCCGTCACCGCTGCCGGTGAGGTGCAACGTCTGCGTGCTGGCGGTATATTCGGCCTGGGCCTGCGTTTCGGTCTTGGAGGCGGCAAACTTATCGATGGGGGTGCTCTCCACAGAGTCGAACACCACGGTGCCGGTCCAAGCGGTGCCGCCCATACTGAAGCTGAGGCTGACGGTCTGGTCATAGTCGGTCAGGATGATACCGGCCTCGCTCAGGGGGATGCGGATCTCACGGGTGGTGATGCTCGCCTTGCCGGCACGGGTCACGGACTTGCCGTTCAGCGTGATGGATGTAGGGGCGGCGGGAGCAGAGCTGCCGGCGAAGCCCAAATACAAGCTTTCTTTGTCCCACATGATACCGAACTTCACGCCCTCGGACAGGGTGACGCTGGTCTGCCATGCGGCCTCGGACAGCTTGCCATCCTCGGTCATGATGTCGGAATACTTTGCATACAGAACCTTGTCACCTGCAGAGAAAGAGTCTGCGGAGAACCTGGTTGTGCCTGCGGCCACGGCGCCCGGGATCATGCCCAAAACCATGGCAAAGACGAGAACGAGGGAACACAGTTTTTTCATTGCTTTCATGGGTTCTTCCTTCCTTTCGGTATGTTTGGCAATGCGGCGTCTGCACTGCTTGGATTTTGGTACTTGCGGCGATACTGTGCGGGGGAGATGCTGTGGTGATGTTTGAATTTGGTATAGAAGGTGGGCTCGGAGCTGTAACCTACCTGCTTACATATTTCCGAGGTACTTTTTTGTGTGGTGCGTAGCAGCCATGCGGCGTAATCCATCCGGGTGTCCAATAATTTTTCACGGAAGGTCATGCCGTACAGCTCGGGAATCAGCCGGCACAGCTGACGTTTGGAGATGTGCAGTTTGTCGGCAAGCTGCTGCATGATGCCGTAGCTTGCCATGTTCTTTGCAAAAAAGGCTTCGATGGTGGTGACCATATCGGCCACATCCCGTGAGATGTTTCCGGTTGCGGTTTGCCCGTTGCGCTTGGCATTTTCCTCCAGCAGCGAGAACTGCCGCAGCAGAAATACCAGCAGCTGTCCCAGCTGGAAGTGCATCAGGTCCTCTTTCAACAGTGCTTCATTGCCGAATTCCCGCATCAAAGCGCTGCACAGACTGCGAATTTCCGGCGGGGCATCAATGCGGATATAGGGGTTGATGACCTTGCTCATGACGGGAGCTAACGAGGACTTGGGTGCAGCAAAGGTCAGAGTAAACCGTTCAAAGGGACCGTCGTGCGCTTTTCCGGCATGGTACACGCCGGGAGCGACGATGAGGGCATCCCCTGCAGAGAGAGAAAAGGAGTCCTCTGCCGCCTCTACCGAGCAGGAGCCGTGCAGGATGATGTGAAGCTCATAATTCACATTACTGTGACGAGGAGAGTCCCAAATATAGCGGTGGTTCAGAAAATTGGGACCAAATCGAAACAGGGCCCGGGCATGATTCACGGTCAATTCGAAATCGTGCTTCTCCACGGCAACACCTCCTCTATGCGCTGTGCACAAAGCTTCTTGTGCGTTTGGCTTGTTATTGGAGAAAATCACCCATGCTATCATATCACAGGCGACTTGTTTGCGGGCATAAAAATGGGTTGTTATTTTATGATTTTGGTCATACGAACGTGGCGCATGTCGAGCGAATACAAATAATAGTTACCACCATATACATCATAATGTTTTTTGGCCTTGCTGTCCATTCCATAAAACGACAGAAATTTGCGAAGAAATGGTACAATCGAATAGTAATGCGAGCGAGGAAAACCGGCCGAAACCCGTGGGGAGGTTCGGCCGGTTTGTTGAGCCTTGCTTGTGCGGTGTTGGACATCTGATGATGTGGGAGAAACCCACGTTCCGACGGCATAGAGAGGGAAGATATTTATTTTTTGCAACAGGCTTGGCGGTACTGGGATGGGGTCTGTCCGGTGTGGGCGGTAAATGCCTCGAAAAATGCGTTGTAGGAGCCGTAGCCGGCCTGTTCGGCCACTGCCTTCAGGGACAGGTCGGTGGTGGCCATGAGGAGTTGACTTCGTTCCAGCTTGGTCTGGATGAGCTTTTCCTGGAAGGAAACCCCGTAATATTGTTTGACCAGGCGCCGGATTTGGCCGACACTGACGTACATATGCTTGGAAAGCTCGGTCAGCGTGGCCTTCTGCGGCGGGGGAAGGTGGTTAAAGAAACTGTCCAGAACCGCCATATAAAACACTTGCGGCATGTTGTCGCAGAGTCGATGCGGTTCGGTGGTAGGCGGGGCGATGGGGAACAGTTGAGGCAGGTCGGAGGCGGGGATATCCAAAAGACTGCGCAGCAGCTGGGCGTAGAGCAGCTGAAGCAGTGCGTCAACGGTGGCATCATACAGAGGCTGTTTCAGGGCGCACTCCTGCCGCAGCTGGTTGAGCAGGAACAGCAGATGTTCCTGCCCATGCAGCAGGATCGGGGAGGACAGACGGGAAAGCAGACGGGAATAGAGGGGAGCGTCCTGCTTATCGACGGGAAAGAAGCTGAACAGAATGGAATACACGTCTGCATCCTCCGACACCTGGGAGGTATTGTGCAGAGTGCCTCGGTTGACCAAAAGGATATCGGATTGCCCGTAAGTGTAGTCCTGGCCATCACAGTTTGTGGTGCATTGACCGTGGTGGACGAAATAAAGCTCGTAGAGCAGGTGGCGATGCGGGGGACTGGTCATGTAAGGGAACCGGGGCCGCATGAAGCCGGTGCCCAGCAGGGTCTGAAACTGCAGATTGGCCAATTCCGTAGTCGCACAGAGCATATTTGCCTCCAAAAGCCAAAACATCCGGCATCCTCCTATCATCACAAAACTGTTCGAAAAAAAGGGACACTTGAGCGCTGACCGCATCGAATGCGGAACGGACTTGTGCTATACTGACAACAGAATGATAACAGTTTTCTGAGAGAAACGCAATAGTGTACAACAATGGAGAACAGGAGGATTACGAATGAATATGATGAAAAAACTATGCTCTGCATTCCTTGCTTTGGTTATGGTGCTGGGCATGATCCCGGGCACTGTGGCTGCGGGAGCTTCCTTCGCCGTGGGGGACAAAGTCCTGTACGGCAAGTATTCCGGTGAGGCAGCCGAAGACGGCAATCTGACCGAGGCTGTATGGCAGACCAACATTTCTCTGCCCGGCGACGTGAAGTTTGGCGCCATTTGGGACAGCGAAAACCTGTATCTGGGTTTTGTTGGCAGTTCCGCTCCCGCTGCTCCCACCGCCATCACGCTCAACGGTGTGTCCGTGACCCGTGCCGGCAAGACCAGTGCCACTGCCCGTGAGATTTGCATCCCTTTGAGCCAGGCCGGTCTCACCATGAACGACTTCGACCCTATGACCAAACTCAGTGTCAGCATGGGTGGCGCCCAGTGGTCGGGCACGCTGGTCTTCGACTCGGTGGAGGGTACTGCCGTCGACAAGTTCCCTGCCTCCAATGCCGGTACCAATGCCAAGGCAACCTATAACAGCAGCACAAAGACCCTGCGATTCACCGGCGCTGCAGAATCCGGCACGGTGCTGGCCCGCTGCCACGGCTTTGGTGATGACAAGTCGGCCAGCAACAACCCCGCTCTGGCAGAGCCCTTTAAGATGATCGATCCGGCCAAGCCCCCCGTGGCCTTTGAGTTTGACGTCCGCATTGACAAGATTCCTGTGTTCCGACAGGATTACACCACCCTGTGGCAGAAGGAGACTTGCCCCGGCCTGTACTTCGTCATCGGCGGCAAGAATTTCAACACCGTTGGCGACAGCGCAAACACCCAATCCGCCGGTATGACCTTTGGCATCACCTACACGGAGCAGGGCGTCGTCCTGACGGTCCGTGCCACGGATTTTGCCGACGGTGCCTCTTACGCCAGTGCGGCAAAGCCGCCCAAAACCTTTGAATTGGGCAAGACCGTCGGTGAGCAGTTCCACCTGCGCATGAACTACGACGCCGCCAAGGACACCATCGACATCTTTGTAGATGACGCCTATGTGGGCCATATCGAAAATGCCGAGTTCGACAACCCCTTCCTGTTTACCGCCGCCACCCCCTCCCACATTCAGGTGGGTGCATATACCGCCGATGCCTATATCAGCTCCGGTGCGAACGCTTTTGATATCACCGTTTCCAATATGACCATCGGTGCCCAGAAGAAAATGGATCCCGCCATTCTTCTGGACGGTCTGACCTTTAACACCATTAAGGGCAATAACGAGTCGCAAAACGCCATTTACTCCAGTCTGAATCTGCCCCATTCCGTCCCCGGCCCGCTGCTGATCCCCCTGACCTGGACCAGCGACCGTCCCGAGATCATCGGCCATGACGGCAAGGTGGGCGAGGTGACCCGTGACGAGACCGTCACCGTCAGCGCTGCCCTGACCAGCGATCCCTCCAAGACCAAGAGCTTCACACTGACTGTGAAGGGTCCCGAGACTGCGCACCCGTCCCCCGACCGTGCGGATGCCGGTTTCGCCAACCCCACTGTCACCGTGGACGGCGTGCTGAACGAGGACGGTTGGCGTATGGGTGGTCGCATTCTGGATCAAAAGTCGATGATTGCCGCTGAATACGGCTTCCAGTGGAATCAGACCCATCTGTTTGCCGCTGTCGACTTTGCTCACAATGTGGGTTCGCTGACCCTGACCCTCAACGGCCACACCTTCACCGTGGAAAACGGGAAACTGCTGGAAAATGGCGCAGAAGTGGCCGGCACCAAGATAGCCGTGGGTGACGGCATTGTGGAGCTGTCCCTGCCCCTGAGTGCCATCGACATGGGCAGCAAGATTTCTACCTACGGTAAGTCTATGCCTATGGCCATCAAGGCCGACGGCATCGCCGGCCCCGCCACCACGCTGACCCTGACCGATATCGATTGGTTTGCTGCCGACGGCCGCAACTACAAGTCCCCCGGTTCCAGCTTTGGCAGCCAGACTAAGGTGACCGGCAACGCTCCTGTGGAGGGTTATCAGGGTGTCACCCGGCTGGAAAACGGCTGGCATCTGTACGATCTGTACAATCCCAACGGCAGCAATCCTGCCGGTGTGCGTACCTACCTTATGTACTCCAATCCCGGCTTTGACGACCGTACCGCCGGCACCCGCCTGGAGTTTGATTTCTATGCCAAATCCATGCCCCTCGGCGTCTGGAACGACGCCCATGTGGGTATCGGTTCCCACGCCAACTACGGATTCGCCTTCGTCTTCGGCACTAAGGCCGATGCTAACAAAGAGTCCTGGGCTGTCCCCTGCGGTATCGTCAATACCGAGGAGGGGCTGGTCTTTGTCATGCACAATGAAGTGGCCCACAAGATCAATTTGGACAAACGGGTAGGCGATACGTTTACTGTGGCCGCTGAATGGCACCGGGACGACACCTTGGATGTCTACGTGGACGGCGTGCTTAAGGGTACCCTCGCCGCCGCCTCCATGTGGAAGCTGGGTGCTGCCAACCAGTCTGTGGTGTTCAATATGCACCGTGATCCCCAGCTTCCCGGTGCCGCCGGTCCCGAGGACAGCTACGACTTCACCATCCGCAACATCGCCTTCGGTCACGCCTATGATGAGGGCGGCGTGCTGGGTGCTCTCTCCTTTGACGACATCGCCGGCAGCAATACGGCTCCCGACCAGATCACCGGCAACCTGCTCATGACCTCCACCATCACCGACGGTCTGCTGGACAACACCTATCCTATTACTTGGAGCAGTTCCGATGAGAGCATCATCACTCGTACCGGTGTGGTGACCCGACCCGAGGCCGGTGCCTCGTTCGCCACCGTGACTGCCACCGTTGACGGGCAGAGCAAGTCCTTTGACCTGGTGGTTTTGGGTCGGAACAAGGACAACAGTAAGGTGCTGCATAAGACCAACGATCTTAATCCCGCCACGGGAGGCGGCAGCGAGTTTGAAGATTTGCTGTTCACCTTTGATACCGGCAACAACAGTATCATTGCCGTGAAGGACAAGAGCGAGAAGATCAACCTGGTCACCCTGACCGACGGCGACGACAAGGCCCGTCTGAATGCCGAGTCCCTGACCCTGTGGGTCAGCGAGGACAACAAAGTCTACACACAGGTAAAGGACTTCAAGCTGGTCCACATCGAACGAAACTGGTACCTGTACGATTTTGAGGCTCAGGGCAAATACGTCAAGGTCCACTACACCCACTACCGTGGCGGCGAGGCCGACTTCGTGGGCGCTTACGGACAGATGATTACCGCCGGATACGACAATTCTCTGGTCAAGGGCAAAACCACCGAGTACACCGTGACCAATGACACCACGGTCAAGTATGATGCCGCCCTGACCGTTCCCGGTCTGACCGGCGATTTGAGCCGTGTGCGTGTGTTCGACAAGGCCGGCAAGATCCTGTACCACTACGTGGAGGGCGATACCCTGGTGGTCCGCTATCCCGAGCTGGCCCTGGGCCAGAGCGCTAAGGTGTATGTGCAGTATGCCTCTTCCAACGCCATTGAGCTTGCCAGCAAGGAAAACGTTTACGAGGTCACCTACGGTAAGCGGGAGATCTACGTCAACGCCACATCCAACCGGTATCACCGCTGGGTGCTGTCTCTGCCCGCAGGTACCAAGTTTGCCAACGGCTCCACCCTGAAGCAGGATACCCTGTTCTCCATGGGCGGCGAGCTGTACACCTCCACCGACGGTGGCCGCACCCTGACCCTGCACTCCAAGGTAATCGACACCGCTCCCTTCCTCAAAAAGCCCGTAGAACGGATGGGCGGCAGCGGTGGCTGGATCTTTGACAGCCGCACCGGCCGGATGTTCTTCCACTTCTACTACATCTACAACCGATTCAACACCGTGGATATGACCAAGTCCCACTGTGAGATCATGGTTGCCGCCTCCGACGACGGCGGCAAGAACTGGTATCTGGTGGACACCCCGGCACGTGACGTCGTCAGCGATCCTCAGTCCGCCTATATGCTGACCTACTCCGACGGCATCGAGCTGTCCGGTAACGACGGGAAGGGACCCAACGTGGACTTTGTCTTCCCTGTGGGCGCTCAGCTAAACGACCAGGGTGGTTTCTGTACCCGTGTGTTCTACTCCAAGGACGGCGGCGAAAGCTGGCAGCTGAGCGAGAGCAAGATCACGTATAAAGACATCGCCGACCACAAAGAGGGTGGCTGTTCCGAAACCTACATTCAGGAGCGGGAGGACGGTGCGCTGGTGCTGTACACCCGCTGCCAGGGCAGCGAGATCGACAACTTCGGCGTGTCCTACTCTCTGGATAAGGGCGTGACTTGGACAGAGGAGTGCGTCCTGTCCAAGATGTACACCACCAACACGCAGCCCATGATCCGTGATATGCAGGTCAACGGCAAGACTGCGGACCTGTCCATTTGGGGCGGCAACAACGTCACCGGCGGTCTCAGCTACACCCGCAACCCCCTGAATGTGGCCGTGTCCACCAACGACAGCGAAACCTACCGCAATATCCAGAACCTGTTCTTCGAGACCGAGATGGAGAACTACGATTACTTTGACTCCCTCTTCACCAACCACTCCCTGGCCAAGGTGAACGGGGACGACCTGTACCTGACCGTTTACAACCAGCCCCAGACCCAGTACCTGAATATGTTCGTGCAGGACTTTGACAAGTGGCTGACCCGTACCCGCGGCGGTTACGACAACTTCGTGCACGGCACCGTTCGGTTCGAAGGCTGGATTACCGTGGCCGGCGGCACTGAGCTTTCCACCGCAAATGCCCGGGACAAGTACTCCATGCAGATCGTTGAAGATTCTGTCATCACTCGCTCCGTCCCCTATCTGCAGAACGGCGCCGTGTCCATGGATATTTACGCCCCCGCCAACGCCGCCTTCACTCTGGAACTACAGAGCGCCTTCAGTAACGTGTACGGCGACGTGGCCACTCCCATCAGCCTGCGTGTGGAAAACGGCAAGCTGTACATGAACAACTCCTACAAGGCCATTGGCGAGCTGAAGGACGGCTGGAACACCCTGACCTTCGATCTGGAGCTGACAAAGGATGCCGCTACCCTGTCCGTCAACGGCGGCGAGAGC
>JAZSAQ010000016.1:0-24120 GCA_045601985.1 Lawsonibacter sp.
CTGTACCTGATCGGCACCTCCGAGCACTCCATGATCGGCAAGTTCATCGACCAGATCATCCCCGAGCAGAATCTGCCCCAGACTCTGACCTCTTACTCCCCCTGTTTCCGCAAGGAGAAGGGCGCTCACGGCATTGAGGAGCGTGGCGTATACCGCATCCACCAGTTTGAGAAGCAGGAAATGGTGGTCGTCTGTAAACCCGAGGACTCCATGGCCTGGTATGAGAAGATGTGGCGCTACAGCGTGGAGCTGTTCCGCTCCATGGACATCCCCGTGCGTCAGCTGGAGTGCTGCTCCGGCGATCTGGCCGACCTGAAGGTCAAGTCCTGCGATATTGAGGCCTGGTCTCCCCGTCAGCAGAAGTACTTCGAGGTCTGCTCCTGCTCCAACCTGGGTGATGCTCAGGCCCGCCGCCTGAAGATGCGTGTCAAGGGTGAGAACGGCACCTACCTGCCCCACACCCTGAACAACACCGTGGTGGCACCTCCCCGTATGCTCATTGCCTTCCTGGAGAACAATCTGCAGGCCGACGGCAGCGTGAAGATCCCCGCCGCTCTGCGTCCTTATCTTGGCGGGATGGAAGTTATGATCCCCAAAAAGTAAATCCATTCTGTTATATACGGGTCGTATAATACTTTTTGTTTTCGCTTTCCCATAAAATAAAGAGAATATCGAGAGGAGCAACCAAGATGAAAAAGTTTTTTGAAGAGTTTAAGACCTTTGCCATGCGCGGCAACGTGATCGACCTGGCCGTAGGTGTTGTCATCGGCGGTGCTTTCGGCAAGATCACCACCTCCATCGTCAACGACATCATCATGCCCTTCATCTCCATGTTGACCGGCGGCATTGCTTTCGACCAGTGGAAGTGGGTGCTGAAGCCTGCGGTCACAGAGTTGGTGGACGGCGAGATGGTGGAAACCGTCGCCGAGGTGGCTGTCAAGTACGGCAACACCATCGCCATCATCCTGGACTTCATCATTATCGCTTTTGCGGTGTTCTGCATGGTCAAGGCCATCAATTCCTTGCACCGCAAGCAGGAAGAGCCGGCTCCCGAGCCCGCTCCCGAGCCTGAGCCTTCCGCAGAGGAGAAACTGCTGACCGAGATCCGTGATCTGCTCAAGGAGAAGAACTGATGTCTGACATCAACAAACCGGAGCAGCAGGCCCAGGGCGAAGGCTACACTCCCGCCTCTCCCGTCAAGCGGGCCATGGCGTGGGTCGGCATCGTGTACATGGTCATTTTGGTGGCTTTGACCACCTATATGTACTTCGCCGGCGGCGTTGCCCTGACCGGCATCGCACCCCTGCTTGCCGTCCCCGGTCTGGTGGGGCTTGGCATCGTGGCGCTGATCAGCTCCCGCACCACCGGCTCGCCGGGCAAACGTGGGGCCTGGACCCTCGCCGTCGTCTGCTGGCTGGTTGCCGTGTGGTTTCTGTTCCCCGGCATTGCGGGCCTGTTGGCTAACTTCGCTTAAAGATTCAGGAGGGCATTCCCGTGAAGGATATGATCTCCGCCGGTCTTGACCTGCTGGGCCTGACCGAGGCCATTCCGGCCAATTCGGCCAACACCCTTGCCGATTACGGCAAACGGTTGTTGGAAAAAAATCAGGTCATGAACCTGACCGCCATCCGGGACGAGACCGGTGTGGCCCAACTGCATATGCTGGACTGCGCCGCACTGGTCGGCCTTGTGGATTTCCGGGACAAAACCCTTATCGACGTCGGCACCGGCGCCGGTTTCCCCGGTCTAGTGCTGAAATCCCTTGTCCCCTCCTTGCAGGTCACGCTGTTGGACAGCCTTGGCAAGCGGGTCAACTGGCTGAACGAGGTTGCCGGCCAGCTGGGGTTGGAGGGTGTCGCCGCCATCCATGCCCGAGCCGAAGAAAAAGCCCTTGAAAAAGGGTTCCGGGACAGCTTCGACTTCGCCACCGCCCGGGCTGTGGCCGATTTGCGATTGCTGTGCGAGCTGTGCCTGCCTTACATTAAGGTCGGAGGCGCCTTCCTCGCTATGAAAAGCACCGACTGTGATGAGGAGCTTGACGGTGCCGCCCACTGTATCAAACTGTTGGGGGGCCGGGTGGAGACCTGCCACGACTACGCCATCCCCGGCACCGACGTAACCCATCGCCTGGTGGCCATTCGCAAGGTCGCCCCGACTTTGAAGGGCTATCCCCGCAAGTGGGCCAAAATCCAAAAAGACCCGCTGTAAGCAAGACAAATTTCCCGCAAACTATTGACCCATCATGGTTTTATGGTAGACTATTGATGTGATTGGAGGCCGCTATGGCTACTGGTACCGCCATCGTCATCGCCTCCGGTAAGGGAGGCACCGGAAAAACCTCTCTCACCGGCGGAATTGCTGCGTGCCTGGCCCACCTTGGGCGTAAGGTGCTGTGCATCGATATGGATATCGGTCTGCGCAATCTGGATATCAGCCTTGGCATGAGTGACCGGGTTCTGATGGACTTCTCCGACGTGGTGGAAGGCCGCTGTACTCTGGAGTGTGCCGCCGTGGCGCATCCGACCCTGCCCTCCCTGTACATGCTCACCGCCCCCGTCCGTCTGCCCGACAGCGTGGACGAGGCCGGTATCACCGAGCTGTTGGACGAGGCACGGCAGCAGTTTGATTACATTCTGCTGGACGCCCCCGCCGGTTTGGATGGCGGATTCCGTTTGGCCTCCTGCGCCGCCGACCGTGCTATTGTGGTTGCTACTAACGACGCCTCCTCCCTGCGGGATGCACAACGGGCCGTGGGTGAGCTGAACCACATCAAACAGATCCATCTGGTGGTCAACCGGGTGCAGCCCAAGCTGTTGCGCCGCCTGCGCACCACCATTGACGCCGCCATGGACTCCGCCGGTCTGCCTCTGCTGGGCATTGTCCCGGAGGACCCCAAAGTGGTTCTCGCCGCCAATATGGGCAAGCCGCTGATTTTAACCGGCCGCCGAGGTGCGGCAAAAGCCTGTATGAACATCGCCAAACGATTGGAGGGCCTGCACGCCCCCATTATGAGAATCCGCTGAGAAAAAGAGAGAGAGGAATGGTTGCACATGAATATTGCTTTGATGAGTCACGATAACAAGAAAGAGCTGATGATCCAGTTCTGTATTGCTTACTGCGGTGTTTTGGCCCGCCATACCCTGTGCGCCACCAACAGCACTGGCCGTCAGGTCAGTGAAGCCACCGGTCTGCCCATCAACCTGTTCCTTTCCCACGAGCATGGCGGAATTCAGCAGGTGGGCGCCCGTATCGCCTACAACGAGATCGACATGGTCCTGTTCTTCGACGACCCGGCCAGCACCGATTTGGAGGAAGAGGTCCGTCACATCTGCCGCCTGTGCGACCAGCACAACGTCCCCTTTGCCTCTAACGTAGCCACCGCCGAGGTGCTTATCCACGGTCTGTCCCGTGGCGACTTGGATTGGCGTGACATCGTAAACCCCAAAACCGCTCCGTTTGCGGTCTAAACCTTGACTTTTCTGCCTTTTTAGGCTAAAATCGACCCAAACCGTGTTGACGGCGCATGAGTAACCGAAACACCCCGCCACAGAGAGAGTCCCCCCGGCTGAAAGGGACTTGCGTGAGGATCCGGCGAAGACAGCGCACCAGCGGCCCCGGAGACGGGGGCGGTCCCCTTCCCGCAACAGAAGGCAAAAGGGGCGCACAGCGCCTGAATTTGGGTGGCACCACGAAGCGTTTTCTGCGCTCTCGTCCCAAACTGCGGGGCGGGAGCGTATTTTTTTGCCCGCCCACCAAACAAGTAGTAAATTTCCGAAAGGAACTGATATTATGGCTATCGTACAACCTCGTACCCTGTCCGGCTTTATGGAGCTGCTGCCTGCCCGTCAGGTGCAATTCGACCGCATGGCGGACACCCTGAAAAAGACCTATGCTCTGTACGGCTTCACCGGTCTGGATACCCCCCTCATCGAGGCGTCCGAAGTGCTGCTGGCCAAGGGCGGCGGCGAGACGGAGAAGCAGATCTACCGCTTTTCCAAGGGCGACACCGACCTGTCCCTGCGCTTTGACCTGACCGTGCCTCTGGCCAAGTACGTAGCCCAGAACTACGGTCAGCTTACCTTCCCCTTCCGCCGCTTCCAGATCGGCAAGGTCTACCGTGGCGAGCGGGCCCAGCGGGGCCGCTTCCGTGAATTCTATCAGGCCGATATCGACATCATCGGCGACGGAAAGCTGGACATCAGCAACGAGGCGGAGATCCCCTCCATCATCTACAAAGCCTTTACCGCCATGGGTCTGAAGCGATTCCAGATCCGGGTGAACAACCGCAAGATCCTCAACGGCTTCTATGCCATGCTGGGCCTGACCGAGAAGTCCGGCGATATCATGCGCACGGTGGATAAGCTGGACAAAATCGGTGCCGACAAGGTTCGTGCCCTGCTGGTGGACGAGGAAATCGGCCTGACCGACGAGCAGGCGGACGAGATTTTGAAGTTCATCGCCATCACCGGCTCCAACGCCGAGGTGCTGGCTGCTTTGGACGGCTATCGTGGCCGCCACGAGCTGTTTGACCTGGGCCTGGACGAGCTGAACACCGTTACCAAGTATCTGGCCGCCTTCGGTGTGCCCGAGACTCACTTCGCCGTGGACCTAACCATCGCCCGTGGCCTGGACTACTACACCGGCACCGTGTACGAGACCACCATGCTGGATCACCCGGAGATTGGCTCCATCTGCTCCGGCGGTCGGTACGATAACCTGGCCGAGTACTACACCGATAAGCAGCTGCCCGGTGTGGGCATCTCCATCGGCCTGACCCGTCTGTTCTTCGTGCTGGAGGATCAGGGCTACCTGAATGATGCACTGAACACCGCCCCCGCCCACGTGCTGATCCTTCCCATGACCGAGGATCTGTCCCCCGCCATCGCTTTGGCCACCCAGCTGCGTGCCGCCGGCATCCGAACCCAGATCCACGCCGAGCAGAAGAAGTTCAAGCAGAAGCTGTCCTACGCCGACAAGCTGGCCATGCCCTACGCCATCTTCCTTGGGGAGGACGAAATCACCGCCGGCGTTGCCGCCGTCAAGGACCTGAAGACCGGCGAACAGGTCAAGCTGCCTGCCAACGAGGCCATCGCCCACATCAGTGCCGGCCTTGCCAAGCTGAACGAAGGTTTGCCCATTCTGGATAAGGGCGAATAACCAGCCTGTACTACCATCACCCAATTATACGAACTGGAGTTGATTTTCATGGATAACATTCAGAATTTCAAGCGTACCAACTACTGCGGCGAGTTTCGCATGGCTCACGTGGGCCAGACCGCCAGCGTGTGCGGCTGGGTCCAGCGTCAGCGTGACCTGGGCGGTCTGATCTTCGTGGATCTGCGTGACCGCACCGGTCTGGTGCAGCTGTCTTTTGACGACAGCACCGCCAAGGACATCTTCGAGAAGGCCTCCACCCTGCGTGGCGAGTACGTCATCGCTGCCACCGGCACCGTCCGGGAGCGTGAGGCCAAGACCGACAAGATCCCCACCGGCGACGTGGAGATCTACGTCACCGAGCTGCGCCTGCTGGCCAAGGCGGAGACTCCTCCCTTCGAGATCGTGGAGAACTCCAACGCCAACGACGTGCTGCGGCTGAAGTACCGCTATCTGGACCTGCGCCGTCCCGATATGCAGCACGCCATCGCCACCCGCCACAAGATCTGCAAAATCGCCCGTGACTACTTCGATGAGCAGGGCTTCCTGGAGATTGAGACCCCCATCCTGACCAAGTCCACCCCCGAGGGTGCCCGTGACTATCTGGTTCCCTCCCGTGTCCATCCGGGCAAGTTCTACGCTCTGCCCCAGTCCCCCCAGCAGTACAAGCAGCTGTTGATGCTGTCCGGCTTCGACCGTTACTTCCAGATCGCCCGTTGCTTCCGTGACGAAGACCTGCGTGCCGATCGTCAGCCCGAGTTCACTCAGATCGACCTGGAGATGTCCTTCCTCAACGAGGATGAGATCATGTCCATTCAGGAGGGCTTCCTGAAGCGGGTATTCAAGGAAGTCCTGGACGTGGATGTGCAGACTCCCTTCCTGCGCATGCCCTGGCAGGAGGCTATGGATCGCTTCGGCTCTGACAAGCCTGATATCCGCTTCGGCTTCGAGCTGACCGACATCAGCGACATCGTCAAGGACTGCGGCTTCGGCGTGTTCTCCGGTCCCGTGGCCGAGGGCGGCTCTGTGCGCCTGATCAACGTCAAGGGCGGCGCCGCCGCCTTCCCCCGCAAGAAGATCGACAAGCTGGGCGACTTTGCCAAGACCTACCGTGCCAAGGGTCTGGCCTGGACCCGTCTGACCGAAGAGGGTACCACCAGTTCCTTTGCCAAGTTCCTCACTGAGGAGGAGAATGCCGCCATCCTGCAGCGTGCCGGCGCCGAGACCGGCGACCTGGTGCTTATCGTGGGCGACGCCAAGAACGAGGTTGTCTGGGCGGCCTTGGGCGCTCTGCGCTGCGAGGTTGCCAAGCAGATGGATCTGATCGATCCCATGGACTTCAAGTTCCTGTGGGTCACCGAGTTCCCCATGTTCGAGTACAGCGAGGAAGAGGGCCGCTACCAGGCCATGCACCATCCCTTCACCGCCCCCATGGTGGAGGACGAGGACAAAATCCTCACCGACAAGGCCAACTGCCGTGCCCGTGCCTATGACATCGTGCTCAACGGCTGCGAGCTTGGCGGCGGTTCCATCCGTATCAACACCCCCGACCTGCAGGAGAAGGCCTTCCAGGCTCTGGGTATCTCCGACGAGGACATTCAGGAGCGCTTTGGCCACCTGGTCAACGCCTTCAAGTACGGCGCTCCCCCGCACGGCGGCCTGGCCTACGGTCTGGACCGGCTGTGCATGCTGATGGCCGGTGCGTCCTCCATCCGTGACGTCATTGCCTTCCCCAAGGTACAGAACGCCAGCGATTTGATGATGTCCTGCCCCGACGTTGTCGATGCCAAGCAGCTGGACGACCTGTCCATCGCCTGCACCCGTGTGGAAGAGGCCACCGAGGAATAATCGCATAAGAAAAGAGGCTGACCCAAACGGGTCAGCCTCTTTTTACTTTCGTTACTGCTGAGGATTCTGCCCGCCTTCGGGCCTGTTACCCGGACGGCGGCGATGACGGTGACGGTGGCGGTTGTTGGGTTTCTTCTCGCCACCCTCCTGGTTGGGCTTCTCCTCGGCGGGAGCCGCTGCTGGCGCAGGTTTGTTCTCGTTGCGCCCTTCGCTGTGGCGGCGGCGGTTCCGGTTGCGGCCACTGCGCTCCGGAGCAGCGGCAGGTTCGCCCTCACTCTTGTCCAAAACCCGGGCCAAAGCCTCCCCCATGGGGGTGGTAGGCGGCTCGGGACGCTCTTCCGTGTCTGCGGGACGACGCAGCTTGGCCAGCTCCTCCGGCGGCGGGGCCACATAACCCTCAGGCCGCTTGCCCTTGCCGCTTCGAACCACGCAAATCTCGCAGTTGTGGTAGCAGCGGGGCGTCTCCGGGTCGTCCTCCAGACGGACATTTACCTTCTGCCGCAGCAGATTGACGTTGCACACAGTGCCTACACCGTCCGGTGTTTCCACAAAGGACTCGGCCTTGGGCGCATGCTTGACCAGATCCTCATATGCGTCCTGCTCGTACTTCAAACAGCACATCAAGCGGCCGCAGGTGCCGGAAATTTTGGTGGGGTTCAGAGACAGGTTCTGGGTCTTTGCCATTTTAATGGACACAGGCTGGAACTCATCCAGGAATTGAGAACAGCAGAAAGGACGGCCACAGATGCCAAGGCCACCAAGTGTTTTGGCCTCGTCTCGTACGCCGATCTGCCGCAGCTCGATACGTGCGTGCAGGGCGCCGGCCAGATCCTTGACCAGGGCACGGAAGTCCACACGTCCCTCAGAGGTAAACAGGAACAAAATCTTGTTTCCCTCGAAGCTGCATTCGGCTTCTACCAGTTTCATATCCAGACCATGCTGGACGATCTTTTCCTGGCAGACCGCAAAGGCCTTTTCTTCCTTCTCACGGTTGCGCTCAGCGGTCTTGTAGTCCTCCGCCGTGGCGGCACGCAGCACCGGACGCAGGGGCGCCAGCAGCTCGGTTTCGTCCACCATGCGGTTGCCCTCCACGCACTCGCCCAGCTCTACGCCTCGGCTGGTCTCTACCACCACGCCCTGACCGGGCTGGAAGGTAAGTCCGTTGGGCGAGAAGTAATATGATTTTCCGCCACTTTTGAAGCGGGCAGCAATAATTTCTGTCATAGCGTAAAATGCCTCCGGGATCGTAAGTTAATTGGTTTGTTTTGCGCCTGCGCACAGCCAACCCAACAGGTGGCCGGTTCCCACATTGCGCTCTGCCGCCTGTAACAACTGGTCGGTCAGGGTAATACCCCGTAGAACCGTGCGGCGGTCCGGGTGGTTTGCCAGCATATCACACAGCTGCTGGCGCAGATAACTCAGCAAGGTAAGGACCTGCTGCCGCTCGCCCTTTTCCAGGGGCACGCACAGGTCCATCAGGGCATACTCATCCCCGGACAGCCAACAGTGTGCCAGCTGCCCGGCCTGTTGAAACAGCGCCTCGTCCCGGGACGGTTCGTCCACAGAAAGGCTCAGTTGGTCACAACGGGAATGAACCGTGGTCAGCAGTGCGCCGCTGTTTCGTGCCAGCAGAATAAAGGCCGCATAAGCGGGCCCCTCCTCCAGCAGCTTGAGCATAGCGTTCTGCCCCTCACCCTGCATCAGGTCGGCGCCTTCCAGGATATACACCTTTTTCGGCGCCTCGTTGGGGCGGATGTGGGCGTCGGCACGCATTTGACGTACCTGATCCACACTGACCGCCTTTTTATCCGGCTCCGGACGGATGGTAATGATATCCGGATGGATGCCCGCTGCCGCTTTGCGGCAGTCGGCACAGGCTCCGCAGGGTGCATTCCCCGTGCCGGAGCATACCAACCCCTTGGCCAGAATCCCCGCAAGGATGTGGGTCCCGCTGCCCTCCGGGCCGGATACGATCATAGCATGGCTCAGCCGCCGGCCGGTCAGCCGGGGCAAAAGCTGCTGTTTCAGCTGCAGATTGCCTGCAAGGGCGGATAACGGCATATCAGATGCGCTGGAACTGATCCACGTCCACCACAAAGATGGTGGCGCCGCCCACGTTGACCTCCACGGGCATACCGGGCATGAAGCCGTGGCCCATGCCGGAGGAAGCGGGGATCATCTGCTTGCGGCTGTGGGAATGCTCCTTGATGATGTCGAGAACGGCAGGAACCTTCTCCTCATCCACACCGATGAGCAGGGTGACGTTCTTGCGCATCAGGAAACCACCGGTAGTGGCCAGACTGGTGCTGGAAAATCCGTTTTTGGACAGATTGCGAATGACGGCAGAAACGTCGTCACTGTTTACGATGGCAATAACCAGCTTCATAAAAACACTCCTTCTTAGGGGACGTACTGATACTAACACACAGTTATTATACTCCAAAATCCTCAATTAGGAAAGATATTTTTTTCAGACCTTGTGCAAAGCCAAAAAAAGCGCCGCAAGCAAGCAGCTTGCGGCGCTTTTACTAGTTTTTTACCGATGCTCGCCGGGGGCATAAGCCACCACCGTGCGGCGATTGGGCTCGGTACCGGTGGAGTAGGTGGTCACGTCGGGATAATCCTGCAGCGCACTGTGGATCACATGGCGCTCGTAGGCGTTCATCGCCTCCAGCGTGACGTTCTTGCGGTACTTGACGACCTTGCCCGCCACCTTGCGGGCCAAAGCCTCCAACGCAGCCTCTCGCTTGGCACGGTAGCCCTCCGCATCCACGTGGATGCGGGTGCGGCTGGACTGACCACGGTTAACGGTGTAGTTGGTCAGCTGCTGGATGGCGTCCAACGTCTCGCCACGGCGGCCGATGATGGCACCCAAACCGGTACCCTGCAGCACTACCTGATAGCCGTTCTCGTTGTGGGAAACCACAGGGGTGGCATCCACGTTCATCTGGGCCATCAGGCCGGTGATAAACTCGCAAATACGCTGGGCCTTGGCATCGTCAGCGAGGACAGGCTCTTTCGCAATGATGACTTCGTCGCCGGGCAGCAGACCGTCCTCCACGGGGGCAGCGGGCTTGTCCTCAACAGGGGCAGCAACCTCTTCTTCGCCCTCCTCGTAGGGGCCGTAGTAGACACGCACCTTGGCGGGGTTCCCGCCGAACCCCAAAAAGCCGGGCTTGGCACGGTCAATCACTTCCACGGAAACATCGTCCCGGTCCAGACCCAGCTGGAACAGGGCGGCGGCAATGGCGTCCTCTTCGGAACGGCCGGTAGTTTCAATCCATTTGCGCATCTTACACATGCTCCTCATTATCCTGCTTCGGCTTGCCGGAGGCAGGTTCATCTTTGTCTTTTACGCCGGTCAGGTCAACCTTACCGGACACGGTCTTATTCTTTGCCTGCTTGGCCTGCTGGGCAAACAGCACATCGGGATCGGTGTACTCGGTCACGCCGCCAAATCGGTCGGGGATATAGGCCCGGCCACGGGCGTGGGCACGCAGACCCTCACGGCTGTCATCCTTGTTGACCCCGTCATCCTCGGAAGCGGGCTTGATGCCCTTCTTGCGGGCCTGCTTTGCCTCCTCGGCAATGCGAGCCTTTTCCAGGCGGGCCTCTTCCTTGCGCTGTTTTTCCTCTTCCTTCAGCTGGCGCTCCCGCTCCTCGGCGGCGATGCGGGCCTTCTCATAGTCCTTTTTCAGCAGCTTGGCAGCCACGATTTCCTGCAGCATGGAGAACACACTGTTGGCAATCCAGTAGATACACATGGAAGCAGGCATAACAAAGCCGATCCACAGGGACATCAAAGGCATGATCAGCATCATGGTCTTATTGGTGCCATTGTTCTGCTGGCTCTGGCCCATCTGGTTGGTCATGTTGGACACCTTGCCCATGACTACGCTGAGCAGGGTGGACACGATAACCAGCAGGAAGGGGCCCAAAACGGTGGCCCAGTTGGTGATATCGGTCCAGATTTTCCAGGTGGGCATGGCGGCCAGGTCAATGCCAAGGAAGTTGAAGTTGATCACAAAAAGCTTGGCACCCTCGCCGGCGGCGGCAGTCAGCTGTGCCAGATTCTCGGTGGTAATCTTGGCGGCCATCTGCAGCTGCTCATAGCCGTTGGTGGCAAAGGTGTTTCCGGCAGCCTCCAGCACGCCCTTTACAGCGGCAACCTGGTCGGCGTTCAGGCTCATCATGTACTTCAGCGGCTCTCGAATGATGGAATACAGGGGCAGCAGGATCAGCAGGGGCAGGAAGGACCACAGGCAGCCACCCATGGGGTTGACCTTCTCCCGCTCGTACAGCTTCTGCATTTCCTGGTTATAGCGGGCCTGATCCTTGCCGTACTGCTTTTTCAGCTGGTCCAGCTTGCCGGACAGCATGGACATTTGGATCATGCCCTTTTTGCCCTTCAAGCTCATGGGGAACAGTACGATTTTAACCACCAGCGCAAAGAGGATGATGGCCAAGCCGTAATTCTGCGTGAAATTATAGAACAGGTTCAGCGCCCAAGAAAACGGCATAATAATAAAGTCCATAATTCCCTCCAAAGTATGCAATTTTTACCGCCCACAGGACGGACCACCGGTCACGGCACAGGGTCGTACTCGATGGATTTCTGCCGGTGAAAGGGATGACAGCGAAGCAATCGTTTCAGGGCAAGCCAACCGCCCTTCCAGGCACCGTACTTCTCTACCGCCTCCATCGCATACTGGGAGCAGGTCGGTACAAAGCGGCAGCAGGGAGGTCTGTTGGGGGAAATGTTCTTCCGATAAAATCGGATCAGCCAAAGCAACAGCTTTTTCATCTGTGCTGCTCCAGCAGCTCCAGCTTTTCCGCAAGGGACAAAAAGCTGCGCTCCAATTGGCCGTATTGGGCGAAAACCGCCTTCATCCGGGCCACGATAACAATGTCCCAGCCGGGAGCCAGCCGCCACTCATTGGTGCGGTAAATCTCGCGCAGGCGGCGGCGGACACGGTTGCGCGTTACCGCCTTTCCCAGCTTGACCCCGGTGGTCAGACCAAGGCGGCTGCAGGGCAGGCGGGTCTTGCGGCAATACACCGCCATATAGGGACTGGCTGCTGTGCGGCCTTTGTTGTAAAGACGGCGGAACTCATGATTCAGTTTCAGGGAAACCGTGTGTTTCATCCGTCCTCACCCCCGAAAAAGGCTGGAATGCTCACGCAGGGGCGGGGGATTTCCATCCCACGCCCCTACTAAAAACGATGTCATCGCTTGTTGGCGCCACCTCAGTGGGTCAGACGCACGCGGCCCTTGGCGCGGCGGCGGGCCAGAACCTTCCGGCCGTTACGGGTAGCCATGCGCTTGCGGAAACCGTGCTCCTTGGAACGCTGGCGCTTTTTGGGCTGATAGGTACGAAGCATACGGGACACCTCCTGATAGAATACTCAAGCCGCAAAAGCGGCTCACCACAACAGCCGGACAAAACCCGACTGCGGTTGTCAAAATAGCTATGTAGAAACACAGCGCTCCTCATTATAGTCCATATAAAGTGTTTCTGTCAACCAATTTTTTAAGAAAAATGACGTCTTTTCCCTCTGCCACAACATGTTGTGGCCTTTATGCCGACTGACCCATAATTACTACACATTTATAAATAAAAATGTGTAATAATTTCTTGCCCTCAGCCGGAATTTTTGATATAATAAATCAGAATGGCCCGTCCTGTTTTTTCCTTGCGGCCACAGGGCGTTTTTCTTTTGGCACAGGCGTTTTTCGTCTGATTTCGCCGCAAAAAAACAATCCACACAGGAGG
The DNA here is from genome assembly GCA_045601985.1 of Lawsonibacter sp. Lineage (GTDB taxonomy): Bacteria > Bacillota > Clostridia > Oscillospirales > Oscillospiraceae > Lawsonibacter. The sequence goes on from JAZSAQ010000016.1 coordinate 12,776, forward strand.
TTACGTTTCATGATAAATTCCGCTGCGGATGTATGGGCAAAAGTGCTGCTCCTGATGCAGGCAGATATGACCCCCGTTACCATCGAAACCTGGTTTTCCGATGCCACCGCCGTGGCCATTGACGGAGACTGTCTTATTTTGTGTTCTCCCTCCCAATTCAATCGCGGGATGATCAAAAAGCTCTATATCCCCACAATCCAAAAGGCGCTGAAAGAGCTGTTTTCTGTGGATTTTGAAGTGCAGGTCCTCTCTCAGGAAGAGGTAGATGCCCTCAGCAAGCCCAAGCAGACCAGTGCTGTTCCCGGCACCGACGACTACACCTTTGACCGGTTTGTTGTGGGCTCCTCCAACAAATTCGCCCACGCAGCCGCACAGGCGGTAGCCGATAATCCCGCAGAGAGCTATAACCCGCTGTTTATCTATGGTGAATCCGGCTTGGGAAAGACCCACCTTCTTTATTCCATCGCGCACACCATTCAGCAAAATCATCCGGACTACCGCATTGTGTACATCAAGGGCGATGACTTTACCAACGAGCTGATCCGTGCCATCCGGGAGGGCCGCAACCAGGAGTTCCGCAGCAAATACCGCGCTGCTGACGTGTTCCTCATGGACGACGTCCAGTTCATTGCAGGCCGGGAATCCACCCAGGAAGAATTTTTCCATACCTTTAACACTCTCTATGAATCCAAGCGGCAGATCGTATTGACCTCCGACCGGCCGCCCAAAGAGATGCTTCGGTTGGAGGACCGTCTGAAAACCCGTTTCGAGTGGGGTCTGCTGGCCGATATCCAGCCTCCGGATTACGAAACCCGCATGGCTATTATCAAAAACAAGTGCATCCAGCGGGGAATTGACCTGCCCGACTTCCTTTTGCAACTGATTGCAGAAAATATTACCGCAAATGTCCGTCAGCTGGAGGGCATCATCAATAAGATCCTCGCTTACCAGCAGCTTATGGGCGACAATGTCGATAAGGACACCATCATCAAGGCTATCAAAGATATGTTCAAGGACCGTGCCGACATCCTGCCCACAGCCGACGTCATCATCGAAGAGGTCTGTAAATTCTATAACATAGAGCCCGACCAGCTGCGTGGCCAGGGACGTACCAAAGATATCACGATGGCCCGGCACATCGCCATGTTCCTGATTCGCAGCATGACCAGCCTTGCTCTGAAAGAAATCGGCCGTGAATTTGACAACCGTGACCACAGTACCGTCCTGCACGCTATAGAGCGTATCGAAAAGCAAGTAAAGACACAGCCGGAGCTGTCCGAAATCGTGAAAGACGTTACTGCCAATATCAATGCACGGTACGAATGACCGGCGTGCAAAACGATGCCGTTTTTCCACAAAAAAAGTGGATATGTGTAAAACCCGGTGTGGATAAGGTTTTCGGTTTTTTCCTGCTGTGGAAAGCTTGCCAAATCATGCACACCCCCTGTGGACGGCCTGTCCGTTCTGTACCAAGGGCTTTACGGGTTTGTCCACAAGTTTTTTGCCTACTATAACCACAACGAAATATATATTAATCTTTTCTTTCTTTGAAAGAGAAAAAACAAAGGAGGTTTTCCCTCATGAAATTTTCCTGTGAAAAAGCCCTGCTGATGAATGCAGTGGCAACCGCCTCCCGCACCGTTTCTCCCAAAAGCTCCATTCCCGCACTGGAGGGCCTGCTGGTGGAGGCCGGCAACACCCTGCGCCTGACCGGCTATAATCTGGAGACCGGTATTCGTACCGTGGTTCCTGCCGACGTGACCGAGAAGGGAAGCTTGGTACTGTCCGCCCGTCTGTTTGGTGAGATCGTGCGCAAGCTGCCCGACGACGTGGTCTATTTCTCTTCTGACAACTACATGGTCAAGGTTCGTTGCGGCATGAGCGAATTCAACATTTTGGCCACCGATCCAGAGGAATTCCCCGAGCTTCCCACTGTGGATGACGTAAATACCCTGACCCTGCCTCAGGAAACCCTGCGAGCCATGATCTCTCAGACTTTGTTTGCTGTCAGCGACAACGAAAGCCGGCCTGTTCATACCGGCTCTCTGTTTGAGGTGGAGGACAATCAGTTGACTGTGGTATCCGTAGATGGTTACCGGCTGGCCCTGCGCCGTGAGCAGCTGTCCGCCAAGAAGGGCGGCCAAACCTTCTCCTTCGTGGTTCCCGGTTCTGCTTTGAGCGAAGTGGAAAAGATTTGTTCCGGCGGCGACGCTCCCGTTACCGTGATTCAGGGCGCCCGTCATATCCAGGTAGACACCGGCGACACCATTCTGGTCAGCCGCCGTCTGGAGGGCGAGTTCCTTGCCTACCGCAACGCCATTCCTGCCAGCAGCACCGTAAAAGTGGAGGGTGACAAGCGTGCTTTGCTGACCTCCATCGACCGTGTGTCCCTGATCATTAGTGACAAGCTGAAAAGCCCCCTGCGCTGTGTGTTTGATGACGGCATGCTGTCCATCACCACCAAAACCGGCATCGGTGATGCCGCTGACCAGTGCCCCATTGACGGCAACGGCGGCGGGTTGGAGATTGGATTCAACAACAAGTACCTGATGGATGCCCTGAAGGCGGCTCCCGCCGACCGGGTGCGTCTGGAGATGTCCTCCGGTGTAGCACCCTGCGTCATCCTGCCCACCGAGGGGGAGCAGAACTTTGTTTACATGGTCTTGCCTGTCCGTTTGAAGGCAAACTAAAAGAGGAAACTATGGAACGACATAACATTCAAATTCACACCGAATTTATCAAATTACAGGACCTTTTGAAGTTTGCCGGCGCCGTAGAAACCGGCGGCGATGCCAAGCTGATCATTCAGGAGGGCCGGGTCACCGTCAACGGCGAACTCTGCACCATGCGTGGTAAAAAGATGCGTCCCGGTGACCGCTGTGCCATTGATAACGAGCTGGAGCTGGTCGTGGAATGATCGTTCAAAAACTGGAACTGGATTTTTTCCGCAATTATGCACATTTAGAAGCGGAATTTGACCCCAGGGTTAACCTGATTTATGGCGAAAATGCCCAGGGAAAAACCAACCTGCTGGAGGCACTGGCCTATCTGTCCACCGCCCGGTCCCACCGAGCCCGGTTTGACAAAGAAATGATTATGCTTGGGGTGGATGATGGCTTTATCAAGGCGGATGTTTTTTCCCGACAGCGGGACTTTCTGTTGGAGGCCCATCTGTCCCGAGGCAAGGCCAGACAGCTTTTTTCCAATGGCGTTCGATTGAAAACGGCGGGGGAGCTGTCCGGCATTATGACCACCGTGCTGTTCTGTCCGGAGGATCTGTATCTTATTCGGGAAGGTGGCGCCGCCCGCCGGCGCTTTCTGGACACGGCTATTTGTCAGCTGCGGCCGGCTTACGCACAGGCTTTGGCAGAATATAACCGCCTGTACGAGCATAAGACCCGTATCCTGCGGGACTGGCAGGAAAATCCGTCCCTTTTGGCCACATTGGATGACTTTAACCTGCGCATGGCGCAGACCGGCGCCATACTCATTCACTACCGAGCCCACTATATCCGCCGCCTGATGGAGCATGCCCCCGCCATCCACGCCGACTTCTCCGGCGGGCGGGAGCAGTTGGGTCTGCAATATGAAACGGTATCTACGGTCACCGACCCCATGACCCAGCCGAAATTCATCCTGCCTCAGTTGTTGGATCATCAGGAGAGCCATCGCCAGGCAGAACTGGACAGCCGTCAGTGTCTGTCCGGCCCCCACAAAGACGATGTGACGGTCACCCTGAACGATTTGTCCGCTAAAACCTACGGCTCCCAGGGGCAAACCCGCACCGCCGCTCTTTCCCTGAAGCTGGCCCAGCGGGAGATCGTGCAGGCGGAGACCGGCGAGTGGCCGGTCCTGCTGCTGGACGACGTGCTCAGCGAGCTGGATCCAAAACGCCAAGCGTTCGTGCTTAACCGCATCCAGGGCGGGCAGGTGTTCATTACCTGCTGTGAGGAAGAAAAGCTGGAGGGCCTGGAGGGCGGAAACGCCTTCCATATCAAGGACGGCAAGCTGATTTAAGGAGCAAGCCATGTATCTGCATTTGGGTCAATCCACCGTAGTCCCTTACCGGGACGTGGTTGGTATTTTTGATATGGACAACGCAAGCTGGGCTTTTAAGACCCGTGAGTTTCTGGAGCTTGCCGAGGAAGAGGGTCGTGTCATCTGGCTGTGTGACGACCTGCCCCGTTCCTTCGTGGTCACCGACAACGGCAGCGAAAACTGGCAGGTGTATGTGACTCAACTGTCTTCCGCAGCCCTGCAGGGCCGTGCGGAGCGCAACTCTTTTGTATTGGACAACGAATAACGAACATCGCATAGCGAAACAGCGGAGGTAAACTATGTCTGAAGAACTGGAACTGAACTCCACACAGGTAGAGCACGAATACGGCGGCTCTGAAATTCAGGTGCTGGAGGGACTGGAGGCAGTCCGTAAGCGTCCGGGTATGTACATCGGCTCCACCAGTGAGTCCGGTCTGCACCACCTGGTGTACGAAATTGTGGATAACTCCATCGACGAGGCGCTGGCCGGCTATTGTGACGAAATCACCGTCACCATCAACGAAGGTAATACCATCACCGTTACCGACAACGGCCGTGGTATCCCCGTTGACATCCAGCCCCAGACCGGTAAGCCCGCCCTGGAGGTCGTGTTTACCATCCTCCACGCCGGCGGCAAGTTCGGCGGCGGCGGTTACAAGGTGTCCGGCGGTCTGCACGGCGTGGGTGCCTCCGTGGTCAACGCCCTGTCCGAGTGGCTGGAGGTGCAGGTGCACAAAAACGGCAAAATCCACCAGATGAAGTTTGCCCGGGGCCATATTGCCCAGGAGATGACGATCATTGGGGACACCGACCGTACCGGTACCATGGTCACCTTCAAGCCGGACCCCGAGATGTTCGATACCACCGAGTATAACTACGAAACGCTCCACACCCGTATGCAGCAGCAGGCGTTTTTGAACGCCGGCCTGCGCATTTCCATCGCCGACGAGCGTGCGGAAAGCGCAGATAAGGCAGAGGAGGACCGCCGTCACTCCATGTGCTATGAGGGTGGTATCCGGGAGTATGTCACCTGGCTCAACAGCAATAAGAGCCCGGTCCATAACGAGGTGATCTACGTTTCCGGCGCCAAGGAGGACTCCATGGCGGAAATTGCCATGCAGTATAACGACGGCTATCAGGAGAACATGGTGTCCTTCGCCAACAACGTGCGTACCCCCGAGGGCGGTATGCATGAGGAGGGCTTCCGCCGCGCTCTGACCACCGCCCTGACAAACTACGGCCGGCGCATGAAGATTTTGAAGGATGACGACAAGCTCTCCGGCGAGGACTGCCGTGAGGGGCTGACCTGTGTTATTTCCGTCAAGCTGACCGAAGCTCAGTTCGAGGGCCAGACCAAGGCCAAGCTGGGCAACGCCGAAATCCGCACGTTGGTAAACAGCGTGGTCAGTGAGAAGCTGGACGTCTACCTGGAGGAAAACCCCCAGGTGGGCAAGGCTATTCTGGAAAAGGCGCTCATGGCCTCCCGTGCCCGTGAAGCTGCCCGCAAGGCCCGTGAGTCCGGCCGCCGCAAGACCGCTTTGGGTGGCGCCGCTATGCCAGACAAGCTGCGTGATTGCAATGAGAGCAATCCCGAGCTGACCGAAATTTACATCGTCGAGGGTGACTCCGCCGGCGGCTCTGCCACCCAGGGCAGAGATTCCCGTTTCCAGGCCATCCTCCCCCTGTGGGGCAAGATGCTCAACGTGGAAAAGGCTCGTGTGGATAAAGTTTACGGTAACGAAAGGCTGCAACCCGTCATCACCGCACTGGGTGCCGGCATCGGGGACGAGTTCGATCCGGAGAAGCTGCGTTACCACAAAATCGTCATCATGGCCGATGCCGATGTGGACGGTGCCCACATCCGTACTCTGCTGCTGACCTTCTTCTTCCGCTTCATGCGGCCCCTGATCGAGCAGGGCTACGTCTACTCCGCCGTGCCCCCACTGTACAAGCTGACCCGTGGCAAGACGGTGCGTGTTGCCTTCTCCGACGAGGAGCGTGACCAGGTGTCTGCCGAAATGCGTGAGGATAACCCCAACGCCAAGGTGGAGATCAACCGCTATAAGGGTCTTGGTGAAATGAACCCCGAGGAGCTGTGGGAAACCACCATGGACCCCAAGCGCCGCACCCTGCGCCGCATCACGCTGGACGACGCTGTGCTGGCCGACCAGGTCTTCACCGTCCTCATGGGCGAGGAAGTGGAGCCCCGCAAGCAGTTTATCGAGCGCAAGGCCAAGGACGCCACCAATCTGGACTACTAAGGAGGTGAAAGAGTTATGAGCAAGAAACCCCAATATGATCCTGAGGAAATCCGCTTCCCGGAACAGAGTATCGTGGAGTCTCCGCTGGTTCCCGAGATGGAAAACTCTTTCATCGAGTATGCCATGTCGGTTATCAAGGCCCGTGCTCTGCCCGATGTGCGTGACGGTCTGAAGCCGGTCCATCGCCGTATTCTGTACTCCATGTACGAAACCGGCCTGACATCTGATAAAAAGCACAAAAAGTCCGCCACCTGTGTGGGTGACGTGCTGGGTAAGTACCACCCCCACGGCGACGCCTCCGTTTACGACGCCATGGTGCGCCTGGCCCAGGACTTTTCCATGCGCTATATGCTGGTGGACGGTCACGGTAACTTCGGTTCTGTGGATGGCGATCCCCCCGCTGCCTACCGTTATACCGAGGCCCGTATGTCCAAAATCTCCAACGAGATGCTCCGTGACATTGACAAGGAAACCGTGAATTGGGAGCCGAACTTTGACGAGAGTTTGGTGGAACCCCGTGTTCTGCCCTCTCGATTCCCCAACCTGCTGGTCAACGGCTCCAGCGGTATCGCCGTGGGCATGGCCACCAATATCCCCCCCCACAACCTGACTGAGGTCATCAACGCCACCATCTGCGTACTGGACAATCCCGAGGCGGAGCTGTCCGACCTGATGGAGCATGTAAAGGGCCCCGACTTCCCCACAAAGGGCATCATTATGGGCCGCAGCGGCATCCGTGCCGCCTACGCCACCGGTCGTGGCAAGATCATGGTTCGTGGCCGCACCGAGTTTGAGGAGTTCGGCCGTGACCGCACCCGCATTGTCATTACCGAGCTGCCTTATCAGGTCAACAAGCGCCAACTCATCAAGAACATGGCCGAGCAGGTAGAGGACAAGCGCCTGGACGGCATTTCCGATATCCGGGACGAAACCGACCGCAATGGTATGCGTATCGTGGTGGAGCTGAAAAAGGACGCCAACGGACAGGTGGTGCTCAACCGCCTGTTCAAGCAGACGTCGCTCCAGACTTCTTTCGCCGTGAATATGCTGGCCCTGGTGGATGACCAGACCCAACCCAAGATTTTGTCTCTGCGTGGTATTTTGGACGAGTACATCGCCTTCCAGGAAGAAATCATCGTCCGCCGTACCCGCTACGACCTGAAAAAGGCCCAGGAGCGTGCCCACTTGCTCCGTGGCCTGCTTATTGCACAGGACAATATCGACGAGGTTATCAAGATCATCCGCAGCCGCTACGATGACGCAAAGGAAGCGCTGATGGAGCGGTTTGATCTGGATGAAATCCAGGCTCAGGCCATTTTGGAAATGCGCCTGAAGGCTCTGCAGGGGCTGGACCGTGAGAAGCTGCAGAACGAATATGACGAGCTGCAGAAGAAAATCGAGTGGTTCAACCAGATCCTTGCCGACGAGGCGCTGGTCCGTCAGATCCTGAAGGAGGAGCTGACGGCCATCCGTGACAAGTACGGCGACGAGCGCATTACCGAGATTCAGGACGTGGCCGATGAAATCGACATCGAGGACCTGATCGAGGAGGAGCAGTGCGTCTTTACCCTGACTCAGGCCGGTTACATCAAGCGCACCCCTGTCAGCGAGTATGCCGCTCAGGGCAAGGGCGGCCAGGGCCGCAAGGGTATGACCACCCGGGACGAGGACTGTGTGGTGGATGTGTTCACCGCCTCCAGCCACGACTTCCTGTTCTTCTTCACCGATACCGGCAAGGTGTATCGCAAGAAGGGTTATCAAATCCCCGAGAGCGGCAAGGCCGCCAAGGGCACCAATATCGTCAATATCCTGCAGGTAGAGCCCGGCGAGCGGGTGCAGACCATGATCCACACCCGTGAGCTGTCCGACGAAGCGGAGCTGTTCCTGGTCATGGTCACCCGCAACGACACCGTCAAGCGCCTGCCCGTGTCCTCTTTGAAGAACATCCGTCAAAGCGGTATCCGCGCCCTGACCCTGGACGAGGGAGACGAGCTTATCGCCGTGCGCGAGACCGACGGCAATCAGAAAATTTTGATCGCCACCCACGACGGCATGGCTTGCTGCTTCGGCGAAAATGACGTGCGTGCCATGGGCCGCACCGCCGTCGGCGTGCGTGGCATCAAGCTGCGTCCCGGCGACTACGTGGTGGGCGCCGCTCGCGCCATCCCCGGCAAGGACGTGCTGACCCTCACCGAGCGGGGATACGGTAAGCGCACCCCCGTGGAGGAGTACCGCATCACCAACCGTGGCGGTATCGGCATCAAGAACTACATGGTTACCGAGAAAACCGGCAAGATCGTGGGTGTCAAGGTGGTGGACGGCAGCGAGGATCTGCTGTTGGTCACGCAGGCGGGCATCCTGATCCGCACCCCTGTGCAGAATATCAAGGTCACCAACAACCGAGCCACCCAGGGCATCATCGTCATGCGCTTCCGCGAAGAGGGCGACAAGGTCATCTCCATGGCCCTGACCGAGCACGAGGTGCAGGAAGAGGCGGAAACCGCTGAAACACCAGCCGAAGAATAAGCCTTCCCCTGGGGGAAGGTGTCCCCGAAGGGGACGGATGAGGGGGACAGTCACGGATATGGAAAAAGAAATGTTGACACGAACCCGCGCCCAGGAACTGAGAAAGAATGCCACAAAAGAGGAAAACCATCTGTGGTATGATTTTCTGAAAAATCACCCCCTGCAGTTTCGCAGGCAGAAGCCGTTTGGCAGATACATTGTGGATTTTTACTGTGACCGAGCCAAACTTGTTATCGAGTTGGATGGTTCGCAGCACTTTGAAGAGGACGGACTGCAGTATGATGCAGCCCGGACGGAGTATCTGCAGCAGGTGGAAAAACTGCGCGTCATCCGCTTTACCAATTTGGATATCAAAACAAATTTTGAAGGCGTATGCGCCGCAATTAATCGGGAGGTGGAATTAAATGTCCCCTCATCCGTCGCGGCTGCGCCGCGCCACCTTCCCCCGGGGGAAGGCTTAAAGAAACCGCATACATAAAAAACGACACCGTCACACACGTGACGGTGTCGTTTTTTGTCATTCTTTGAACTCAAACAGCTTATACAGGGGGATATCCAATGCCCGGGCGATGTTGATGAGCGTGTCCAAACTGCACGAACAGGCGGCGGTTTCGATACGCTGAATATAATTCCGACTCATTCCATCCTCGCCGCAGGCATCTGCCAGCTCCTGTTGTGTCAGTCGACGCTCTTTTCGATAGTGAAGAATGTTCAAGCCAATTTGTATCCACTCTTTGTGATGGCGAATGTCCATGTAAATCACCTCATGATAATTGTACACAGCACAATCCCCGCATTATACGGACATGCTATTTGTAAATACAACTAAATTCGATGGATTTAGGCAGAAAAAGTGATATAATGACAAGAGAGAGGTGGTATTATGAATTTGTTAGCGCGAATTTTGTTTGGTGTTGGTGCGTCGATATTACTTTGGTTCTCTGTTCCGTGGGTGGCCTATTTATTGGTCGGGTGCCTCTCCCACTTTCACGATAGACGGGCCATGTTTCGGACATTTGACTTTTGGGCCGATATCCTGTATCCTTGGAACTGGAACTGGAAGCGGCGCAAGCGCAGGAAGAGGGATGACATGAAAACGGTTACAATTTATACCGACGGAGCCTGCTCCGGCAACCCCGGTCCCGGCGGTTGGGGCGCCATTCTGATGTACGGTCAGCATAAAAAAGAGCTGTCCGGCGGCGAGGCACAAACCACCAACAACCGCATGGAGCTGACCGGAGTCATCACCGCCTTGCAGGCGCTGACCGAACCCTGCATCGTGGAGCTGTACTCCGACAGTAAGTACGTCATCGACGCCCTGGAAAAGGGTTGGGCAAAGGGGTGGCGGGCCAAAGGCTGGATCAAGGCGGACAAAAAACCCGCCCTGAACCCCGACCTGTGGGGGCGCCTGCTGGATCTGTGCGACCATCACAAAGTGAATTTGCACTGGGTAAAGGGACACGCCAGCAACGAGTACAACAACCGTTGTGACGAACTGGCGGTTGCCGAAAGTCAAAAGTACAAGTAAGGAGGATGCCCCATGAACTGCCCCTGTTGCGCAAACCCTATGGATGAGGGCATCATCCAGAGCCGTGACGGCCTTTTCTGGACGGCCAAGCCCCGCCCGGTGGCGGCGCTGCCCCTGGGCGGCAAAGAGCGTATCGACCTAAGCGATGGCAAGAATGGTGGTATCTTCAGCGGCCATAAGGCCGTTGCTTTCTGCTGTAAAAGCTGTAAAAAGGTCATTTTGGACTATAAAGGTTAAACAAAAAACACCGCCCGGGACTCCTGGCGGTGTTACATTTCGTGTGTCAACACAGTGACCCGACCCAAGATATGGTATGGGCAGAAAAACGGCAAAAAATTCCCACAAAAACGGCATTTTTTGCTTTACATAGGGGAAAAACTGTGGTATAGTAACCGAGCGTGAGATTTCATGCGCATCTGCCCGTTAGCTTCGTTCCGGGACAACGGCTCACCCAACAGGGTGGGGATCTACCCGCCCGCTACGCAGCGACAGGGAAATAGTTTGAAAGGTGGAAACAACCATGATCCGTAAGGACGAAAAGACGGCCGTTATCGAGGCCAACCGCACCCATGCTACCGACACCGGTTCCCCCGAGGTCCAGGTGGCTATCCTGACCGCCCGCATCAACGAGCTGACGGAGCCCCTGCGTGTGCACAAGCAGGACAACCACAGCCGCCGTGGCCTGTACAAGATGATCGGTAAGCGCCGCAAGCTGCTGGATTACCTGATGACCAAGGACATCGAGCGTTACCGTGCTCTGATCGCCAAGCTGGGCATCCGTAAGTAATGTGTCAAGAATAGGGTGGTGTGGACGTTCCATACCACCCTTTTCTCGCATATTGAACCAAAAGAATTTGCCGGAGCGCACAGCGCTTTTTTAGCAGTTGAATAAGCGTCCGAGCCGTCGCGAACAGCGGGGAATGCGGTTGTTTATTCAAGTGCTAAAGGGCGTGCTCCGGCCGACAAAAGAAAAGGAGTGTAATTATGGCTAC
>JAZSAQ010000017.1:0-7453 GCA_045601985.1 Lawsonibacter sp.
TTGAATTTCATATTGATTTTAGTTGTCACTTATGTGATGATTAAAATAGTTGGTGTTGATTGCGGTGAGGGTCCACCCGTTCCCATTCCGAACACGGAAGTTAAGCTCATCTGCGCCCACAATACTTGGCTGGAGACGGCCTGGGAAGATAGGTAACGCCAACACAAAAGGAACTGCAGAAATGCAGTTCCTTTTTTCTTTTCTACGTGGTAAAATAGCATTACGGAAAGGAGTGGCGCCGATGGAATTTGTGTTTGAAACCGTCTATAATCAGCAGGCCGTGACGGCTATGGCGAGAGGACTTCGCAGGACGATTCGAAAAACAAGAAGCCGACGTGCGCATATTTTAGGGTGGCTGGTTATTGCGTTTGGGTTGCTGATGACGCTGCGTGAACCCGTTGTGATAGATGGGCGGACGGTCATTACTTGGTGCACCGGCTTGGTTCTGCTCGCTGCGCTCCTGTTTGAAGATTCCCTTAACGCCTTTTTTGCGCGCAGGCGTATGATGTCCGGGACAGAACGTGCGGTCGTCACATTCAAAGAGGAGAATTATTGCTCCGAAACTGCGGCCGGAAAGACCGAGTGGCGCTATGAGAATATCGCTCACATTGCGGAGGACGGTGAGTACTTTATCTTTGTGTTTGATCAGAGATATGCACAAGTCTATGCCAAAACCGGTCTGACCGGGGGCACACCGGAAGAATTCCGTGCCTTTATCAAGGGAAAAACCGGGAAGGACATTGCTAAAATTAAGTGATTTCAGGAAGTGGACGAATGCAATACGAACAGATAATGCCCGGTCGCTTTCTTGACCGCCCCAACCGCTTCATTGCCCACGTGGAAATCGACGGGCAGGCGCAGACCGTCCACGTGAAGAACACCGGCCGTTGCCGGGAGCTGTTGGTACCGGGGGCCACGGTCTATGTACAGCATAGCGACGACCCCAACCGCAAGACGGCGTGGGATCTGATTGCGGTGGAGAAAGGTACGTGGCTCATCAATATGGACGCTCAGGCGCCGAACAAGGTGTTCTGCGAGTGGGCGAAGGCAGGGAACTTCCTGCCCAACCTGACCCTGCTGAAGCCGGAGACCACCTACGGTGCATCCCGCTTTGACTTCTACGCTGAGGCTGACGGTAAACGGCATTTTATTGAAGTTAAGGGCGTGACATTGGAAGAGGATGGTGTCGTCCGATTTCCGGATGCCCCAACGCAACGGGGGGTTAAACATATTGAGGAACTGATTTTGGCTGCACAGAACGGGTATGAAAGCTGGATCTGCTTTGTCATCCAAATGTCCGATGTGAAGTGGTTTGAGCCAAATGACGCCACCCACCCGCAGTTTGGCCAGGCCTTGCGTCGGGCGGCGAAAGCAGGAGTCCACATTTTGGCACTGGATTGTGGAGTAACCGCAGAAACCCTTGCAATCAAAGGTAAAATACCCGTACGGCTTTGATTGACAAAGACGGGCGGGAACACTATAATATTAGGGTAGTCTTTGGAAAGGGGGCGGCGGTATGCGTGCCGATGCACCGATCGGAATATTGGACAGCGGCGTGGGTGGCTATACGGTCGCCCGAGTTCTGCAGAAGCTGCTGCCCAACGAGGACATTATTTACTATGGTGACGGCGGGAACGCCCCCTACGGCAACCGAACTGCCGATGATATTGTCCATATTGTGAAGCAAATCCTTGATTTCATGGCGGAGCAGGAGGTCAAGGCGGTTGGCCTTGCGTGCAATACCAGTTCCGCACTCATTGACCGCTTTGCCGACCGATATGACTTCCCAATTTTCAGCATCGTGCAGGCCGGCGCAGACGAGGTGATCCGGCAGGGCGTCAAGCAAGTTGGTGTACTGTCCACCGTGCTGACCGCCAAAACGGGCAGTTATCCCCGGCTCATTCAGCAGGCTGCCCCCAACGTGGACGTGTTTTCCCAGGGGAGTGTGAATCTGGCTGCTTTGGTGGAGTCCGGCAAGGCAAGTGACGCGGAGATTGTTGCCGAGCTGCGGGCAAGCCTTGGACGGTTGGCACAGGAACAGCCGCAGCTGAACTCGCTGGTGCTTGGCTGTACCCACTATCCCATCGTCCGGGATGTTATCGCCCGGGAATATCCCCAGTTCACCAATATCATCGACCCTGCCATGGGTCAGGTGGAGAATATGAAAGCCTGCTTTGCCGCAAACAATGCGCTTAATCTAAGCGGCGGCAAGCTGCAGATCTATACCTCCGGCGACTGTGGGAAGTTTGAAGCTATGGCCACACAGCTTGGCTTGAAGCTGACCGGTCCGGCTATCTATCAAAAGGTAGCGCAACCATTGTAACATAAAAGCGCCGTACCCGTTTGGGTGCGGCGCTTTTTATCCTATGTGATGGGGCATAGACAAGGAACAGTAAAAAGGGACTGCAGAGGCACAAAAGAGTCCGCATGATTTCATGCGGACTTTTTGCTTTATTAGAATTCGGCGTTGCCTACGGTTCTGGGATGCAGCTCCACGTCGCGGATGTTGCTGATGCCGGTCAGGTACATGACCATACGCTCGAAGCCCATTCCGTAGCCGGCGTGGCGGCAGGAGCCATAGCGGCGCAAATCGCAGTACCACCAGTAATCCTCGGGATTCATGCCCAGCTCACGGATGCGGGACTCCAGAATCTCGATGCGTTCCTCACGCTGGGAGCCGCCAATCAGCTCGCCAACGCCGGGAACCAGACAGTCGGCGGCGGCAACGGTCTTGCCGTCGTCGTTCTGGCGCATATAGAAGGCCTTGATCTCCTTGGGGTAGTCGGTGACGAAGACGGGACGCTTGAAAACCTGCTCGGTCAGGTAGCGCTCGTGCTCGGTCTGCAGGTCGGTGCCCCACTCCACCTTGTAGTCGAACTGGTCGTTGACCTTTTTCAGGATCTCCACGGCCTCGGTGTAGGTGACGCGGCCAAAGTCGGAGTTAGCAACCAGCTCCAACCGCTCGCGCAGGCCCTTGTCCACAAAGGAGTTGAAGAAGTCGATCTCATCGGGGCACTTTTCCAGCACGGTCTTGATGACGTACTTGATCATAGCCTCGGCGTTGTCCATATAGCCAGCCAGGTCGGTGAACGCCATCTCCGGCTCGATCATCCAGAACTCGGCGGCGTGGCGCTGGGTGTTGGAGTTCTCGGCACGGAAGGTGGGGCCGAAGGTGTAGACGTTGCCGAAAGCCATCGCAAAGTTCTCGGCGTTCAGCTGGCCGGATACGGTCAGGCTGGCCTTCTTGCCGAAGAAGACCTGACTCCAATCGACGGAGCCATCCTCCAGACGGGGGGGATTGGCCATATCAAGGGTGGTTACCTGGAACATCTCGCCGGCACCCTCACAGTCGCTGGCGGTGATGATGGGAGTGTGTACGTAGACGAAGCCCTGATCCTGGAAGAAGCAATGCACCGCATGGGCGGCCACGGAGCGCACCCGGAAGGCGGCGGAGAACAGGTTGGTGCGGGGACGCAGATGCTGGATGGTGCGCAGGAATTCGATGCTGTGGCGCTTCTTCTGCAGGGGGTAGTCGGGGGAGGACACGCCCTCCACCTCGATAGAGGCGGCCTTGATCTCCAGAGGCTGCTTGGCTTCGGGAGTCAGCACCACGGTGCCGTTGACAATCAGAGCGGCGCCTACGTTCTGGGCGGCGATCTCCTTATAGTTAGCCAACACGTTGGCGTCCATAACCACCTGCAGATTCTTGAAGCAGGAGCCATCATTCAGTTCGATAAAGCCAAAGGTCTTCATATCCCGGATGGTGCGGGCCCAGCCCATGACGGTGACGGACTGGCCGGACAGAGCCTCACGGTCGGCGAAGACGGCAGCAATAGTCGTGCGGTTCATAATATCCTCTCCAATTTAACAAATAGGACTGTCCGCATAGACGGACAGTCCTATTATAATGCCTTTGTCCCCGTTTTACAAGCAAAACGGAGGAAAATTTTAATACATTGGGATGAAAAACAGCCACGGGGCGGTGACGAGGGCCAAAGTCAGGCAAACGACGTGCCGCTGACGGTCATCCAAAGTGGGGCAGGAGAGCAGCGCCCGGCGGTCGAAGAAGTAAATACACACCCCGGACAGCACCACGGCAATCAGGGTGAGCGCAAAGGCCAGCCAACTCCCAAAGGCGTTATACATCACCGGCTCCAGCCAGCTGTTCCACGGCTCGGGCAGGAAGTCCAGTGCAATCATGGAGGGAAACAGGAACAGCACGCCCACGAAGTCCGCCGCAAAGCCCAGCAGCCAGACCCGCCACCACGCATAGCGCAGTACGCCCTTCTTGTTCGTGTGTTTCAGAGCCAGCAGAGAAAAAAAGACCACGGCGCAGTCGATGATGAGATTGCCCGGCAGCACTGCCAGCCACATGATGGGGAACAGGAACAGCAGCCAAATGGGGAGAAGAACGTTATACAGTCGGACAGGTCGTTTCATGGAAGAGCCTCCTTTCCTATGACCCCATTATAAAAGATTTTGCCGTTTTTGTCCAGTATGGGTATAAGCGGGGCCGGGGTTGTCCACACTATTGGTACAGGGCCGATGACGGCTCGCAAGGAGGTATGTATGAAACGCATTTGGACCAAGCTGGGCGAATTTGCTATGGGTAAGGGCTTCTACATAGCCCTGTTGCTGTGTGTTGCCACCATTGGAGTGTCCGGCTATTACCTGTACAGCGAAATCAGCGGTGCAAGACAGGTTAACCCGGCAGGAGGAAAGGCGCAGGTGGTTCTGCCCAAGAATGAGGATGGGCAGGATAAACTGCCGGAAGCGCCGGAAATCAAACAGCAGCCCCGGCAGGAGCAGCCGAAGCCTCAACCCAAGCCGGTGGAGAAACCGAAGGAAACGGAGAACCGGCAGACCGCCGCACCGGCAGAAGAGCGGCCGGTTTACACCTGGCCTGTGAAGGGCGAGGTGTTCAGCGAGTTCAGTCTGGAGGTGCTGGCCTACGACGAAACCATGGGGGACTGGCGCACCCACTCCGGCGTGGATATTTCCGCAGAGGTGGGTACCCGTGTGCTGGCTATGAGCAGCGGCACGGTGGCAAGGGTATATGAGGATGATCTGATGGGTACCAGCGTGGTCATCGACCACGGGAACGGACTGATCAGCACCTATCAAAACCTGTCCGTCTACCCTGCGGTGGCCCAGGGGGATGCGGTGGTGACCGGGACGGTCATCGGTGCTGTGGGGGATACCGCCATTGCGGAAAGCGGCCGGCCGCCCCACCTGCATCTGGAGGTCATGCTGGACAATCGGGCGGTAGACCCCGTTCAGTATTTGCCGCAGTATTGATAGTATAAGAATGAACGAAAAGGAGTGCTGCAAGCTGCAGCACTCCTTTTTTAAGTCAGGGAATTCAGAATCGTTTGGGCAAAGGAGTCCAGTCGAGTGCTGATATCGGGCAGAGTCAGCGCCTCGCCGGGGGCGTTTGCCGTTTCGATGAGGGCGAAGTTGCCGGGCAGATGGAAGGACTTGTTCATGTTCAGGCCGCCGATAAGCTGTCTGGCTACGATGTCGCCGCCGGAGTAGCCGGACACCACGATAGCAAACAGTGCCTTATCATAAAACCGGGTCTGGCGGAACAGGGCGGTCAGGCGGTTGACAAAGGCGGTGAGGTTGGCGGATAAGGCGTCATTGTAGTTGGGACAGACCATCACAATGGCATCGGCACGGCGGACGGCGGGATACACCTCGTCCTGCATGACACTGCCGTAGAAGCAGCCGCCCTGCTCGCCAAAGTGCAGGCACATGGTGTAGGGGCAGCCGGAACAATCGAATACCGTGCCGTTGCGCAGGCCGATTTCGGTGATGGTGCAGCGTTTGTCCAGCCGCTTGGCCACCTCATCCCAAAGGTCCAGCGTGTTGGAGATATGGTGGCTGGAGGCGTGAAGGACAAGCACCTCGGGACGGTCCTTCCGGATGGGAGCGTAGTCCAAAAGGCGTTGTACCAACTCCCGGGCGGCGGTGCGATAGGCATCCTCCAAGGCGCAGTTCAGGGCATCTGCCTGTATCCGGAGGTTAGCCAGCGAGCCGGTTCCCTCCACCAGCGGCCGACCCACGAAGGCGCAGCCGGCTAAATTGGCGGCAAGAGTCAGCTCGGTAGCGGTGGACTTGGTGTACTGTTCACTCTCTCCGTCCACAATGAGACCGGCGGTGCAGCCACACAGCAGGTCGGGATGGCTGCGCAAAGCAAGCAGAAGTTGCTGGTAGGCGAGGTTAATGCCGCACCTGCCCACGGGGACGGCGAACAGCAACCGCTGACCACGCAGGTCGCCAAGGTGGCTCATGTTGTTAAGCACGTGATGAGGAATGTCGGTCAGAGCGTGGGTCAGCACCCCGTCCAGCCGAGGACTGCCGCCGTCAATTTGCGGATAAATAACCGTCAGGGACAACGTGCTCACCTGCCTTTTTACAGAATTTGTTTCAAGTGCTCTGCCGCATGCGTTACGTGGGCGAACAGCGGCTCGGGTATGTGCTCCAGCAGTTCGGTCTCGATACCGTAGGGGGTGTAGCGGTTTTTCACGCCCATGTAGATGCCGTCCAGAAAGACCGAGCCGTAATGCCACTGACCACGCAGGGTCAGCAGGATGGACAGGGCGCCGGAGGACAGGGCCGGGGCCACGTAGGGTTTGAACCCGATTTCACGCATTTTCAGGTTAGCGGTGACAGTGAGCTCGGTCAACTCCCGGGACAACGCCTCGTCATAATGGGTAATAGAGTTGGCAATTGTCAGGCCTGTACCATGGGGGCCGAAGGCACGTCCGTCGGTCAGGAAAGCGGCAAATCGGTTATCCCGCTTGGCATAGTAGGCCGCACGGGCATTCATGACCCCAAGACCGAACCCTTGCACCTGTTCGGGCAGAAGACCCTTGCCGTCCCAGTTGCCGCTCTCGTCCCGGTTGCTTTCCAGATAGGCCACCTTGGCAAGGGGGTCAACGGGGTCGGATACGGCGCACCAAAGCCCTTTGAAGTTGGAGTTTCGGGCTAATTTTGCGTAGTGCGCCACGATTTTGGCGTTGTGTTCAAACTGGTACATCCGAACGTCCTTGATGTCCGAGCCTACGGGTGGGATGCCTTTGGAGGCGACAAAAACGAATACGTCGCAGTCAAAGAGCCGGTCGGGGGAAATTACCTCCACCTCGGGCATGGCATCGTAATCCCAAGGCAGGGCAATTTGACCCATCTCAAACTCCCAGCGGGCGGTGATTTGTTCGGACAGGTCGCAGATGCCGATGGAGGAGATAACGTCGCCGCCCAGCAGCTTCAGGCCCATCAGAAGGGTGGAACCCACGTCGCCGATGGCCAGAATGTTGACTCGCTTTTTGCCGGAGGTGGGGCAGACCAGCAACCGCTGCCAATCGGGCCGGTCAACGTTGACTGCAGTCAACTGACCACGGGAAAGGGCGGCGGCCACGGGAGCATCCAACTCGGGAAGGGGAAGACGGGA
>JAZSAQ010000018.1:0-30435 GCA_045601985.1 Lawsonibacter sp.
CGCCATACCGACACATCCGCCTGCTCCGGCAGGCGTTGCAACTCCCACCACAGGAGGTTATTTCTATGTCTTCTTTCATCGATAAGGCACGCATCACCGTCCGGGCCGGCAACGGCGGCAACGGCGTGGTGTCCTTCCATCGGGAGAAGTACGTGGCCAACGGCGGTCCGGACGGCGGCGACGGCGGACGGGGCGGCAACGTGGTGGTCACCATTGACGACCATATGTCCACCCTGATGGACTTCCGTTATAAGCGAAAGTACGTGGCCAAGAACGGCATGGACGGCGGCGGCAAACGCTGCACCGGCCGTGACGGAGAGGATCTGGTGCTGAAGGTGCCCCGCGGCACCGTCATTCGTGACGCGGAAACCAACGAGATCATTCACGATATGGCCGATGAAAAGCCCTTCATTTTGTGCAAGGGCGGAAAGGGCGGCTGGGGCAACCAGCACTTTGCCACCCCCACCCGTCAGGTGCCCCGCTTTGCCAAGGCGGGCCTGCCCGGGCAGAGCCGGGACGTGGTGCTGGAGCTGAAGCTGCTGGCTGACGTGGGCCTGGTGGGGTTCCCCAACGTGGGCAAGTCCACCCTTTTGAGCGTGGTCAGCCGTGCCCAGCCCAAGATCGCAAACTACCACTTTACCACCCTGTTTCCCAATCTGGGCGTGGTCTATGTGGAGGAGGGGGTGTCCTTCGTTATGGCGGATATCCCCGGCATTATCGAGGGCGCTGCCGACGGTGCGGGCTTGGGACATGATTTCCTGCGGCACATCGACCGCTGCCGCCTGCTCATCCACGTGGTGGACGTGTCGGGCAGTGAAGGCCGTGACCCCGTGGAGGACTTTGAGGCCATCAATGCGGAGCTGGCCCAGTATTCTCCCGAATTGGCTACCCGTAAGATGATCGTGGCCGCCAACAAGGTGGATATGCTGGAGGATCCCGAGCTGCTGGAACGCCTGCGCAAGCACGTGGAGGCCAAGGGTATGGAGCTGTTCGAGATGTCTGCCGCTGCCCACATGGGAACCCGTGAGATTATCAAGCGTGCGGCGCAGGAGCTGGCACAGCTGCCCCCTGTCATCGTGTACGAGCCCACCTATGTGGAGCGCCCGCCGGAGGTGGATACCACCGGCGAGGTGACCATCGAGCAGTACGACGATACCTGGGTGGTGGAAGCGCCCTGGCTGCAGAAACTTATTGCCAACGTCAACTTCGGCGATTACGAGTCCCGTAACTGGTTTGATCGCCAGCTGCGTCAGTCCGGCCTGTTTGACAAGCTGGAGGCTATGGGGATTCAGGACGGCGATATCGTTTCGCTCTACGACCTTGAATTTGAATATCAGCGCTAAACCAAAGGCTGCTGCGGAGCTCTCCGCAGCAGCCTTTTTTTATAGATAAAATTGATGGCAGCCGATGGTGGTGTAGTACGTGCGGTTGTTAACGATCCACGTGCCGGGGGACAGGTCGGGAGCGAAGAAGTACAGACAATCGCCGATGACCTGTGCACCCTCCAAACACAGCTTGGCGGCGGTGACGGAGAGATGGTACGGCTCCTGATAGATGGTGCCGTTTTCCACCGGCTCGAACTGTCCCGGCTGGAAGATGACGCTATACAGGGTGTCGGGGAAGCTGGAGCTTGTCACCCGGTTCAGGGCTACGTTTCCCACGGCAATCTGGCCCAACAGCGGCTCTCCACGACTCTCCGCCGAGATGACCCGGGACAGCCAGTACAGGGTGTCCGGGTCGTAGTAATCGTCTGCGTGGGGCAAGATCTTGCTCCCCTCGGATACCCGGACGATTTGAGATTCTTCGTCCCACACTACCTCCGCACCAAACAGCTGTGCGGCGGTACGGACGGGAACCATGGTACGACCGTTGACCAGCTGGACCGTGTGCGGCGTGTAGAGAGCACGACCGTTGGCTACCAACCATTGCAGGCCGGGAGTGGCGGTCAGCTCCAAATGTTCACTGTCCAGCCGGGCGGATGCGCCGTCCCAGGTCAGGTCACTGCCGTCCATTTCCCGCACGAAGGCGGCAAGGGGGACGTAGGTGGTGCCTTGGTATATGTATGGGTCGGTATCGGCCGGCAAAGCACGACCTGCGATCTCTACGGTGACAGGCTGGTGTTCTGCATGGACCGGGACAACGGCCAGCAGACACAGGACAAACAAAACGCCGGCAAGACGGCGGAATAATAACGGGAACATAACGGCCTCCTTTGGGATTGGATATATCAAGTGTAACCGCCAAAGGCAGGTGGGGCAAGCTGTAAATGATGGAAATGGCCGTGCAAGCCTTGCGGGACAAAAAACACCGCACTCCAAAGGAGTGCGGTGAAGCGGTTATTTCAGCAGCTGTGCAGCAGCGGACCAATCATTGGCAACTACCATGACCAAGACGTTGCTCTGCTGTTCCAGCAGGGCGTGCTCCAGCTTGGATATCTGAGCGGGGCGGTAGTTGCGATTGATCTCCACCTGGGTGGCCAAATATGCTTGCATACCGGTTCGTGCAGCGGTGGCATCGGTCTCGGTTGCAAAGTCCAAGACGGCAACCTCCTCGCAGGTGGCGCCGGAGGAACGATACGCACGAAGGGCGGTGGGGGTGAGGGAAGCGTCCAGCTGATAGACCATCGGGGCAATTTCCGGGTCAAGCAGCTCCAGAGGCTCGGAAAACACGTTTGCGGCAAGCAACCGGTCTGCGATGTCCAAAGCAGCCGGCTCCTGCACGGAGCTGTCGGCAGAGGTGGAAGCGGAAACAGAAACGGAAACGGGGGTGGAACTCTCGCTCGGCTGGGTGCTGCAGGCACACAGCGACACAAGGGACAGCGTTAGCAGAAGAGCAAACGTGCGGTTCATAGTGCGGTAACCTCCGGATTTGTCTGTGTAGTTGAGGGTTCGGGTTCAGTGGGGTTCTCGGTCACGGGGGCGGGAGCGGGACTGACAGGTTCCGTCGACTGGGTGGACGGCATGAGATTGACAAATGAATCGGTGGGGATTGCGTGGCAGCGATAGAAATCCAGCTGCTTTTCACAGTATTCCGGAACCAGATGTACGCCGTCCCGGCTGGCGTCTGCGGGTAGCTGCCCGTCCACAGCGAAGGCATTGTAAATATCCAGCAGAGGGATGCGCTTGTCGTTGGCGACCCGGCGGATCACTTCGTTGAATTCACGGATTCGGTCGCAGTTCACATAGCGGGCATGTCCGGTGGCCGCCGCACGCTCATGGTTGACGGGGATGATGGTCTGTATGTAGATGAGAGCATTGGGCTGAACCGCTCGGATGGAGTCGATCAGCTGGCAGTAGGTGCGGTAAAAGGTTTCGGTACTGCGGTAACCCAGCTCGTTAATGCCAAAGGCGAGATAGATTTTGGAATAGCTGCCTACGGACAGAGCGTCCAGTACGGTGCCCTTCTTGCCATCGATGTTGATGACGTTGGACTTGGAAGCACCGAAAACGGTCAGACCGGTGTAGCTGATCAGTTTACCCTCTTTTACCTTGCTGTACAGCCAAAATCCCTCCGTTCTGGAGTCGCCGACAAAGGCGGCATCGGAGAAGTAGGAATTGTCCACCGACGGACACCGGGGGACAGGCTGTGAAAAATCATAGGAAGCGGGAAAGGAAAACAGAGCGGGGATGCTATCCTCGTAAACCTCACTGTCGGTGTTGGAAGAGACGGGGGTGCCGGCCGGAGAGACAGACGGCTCCGACAGGGAGGTGTCCGGAGAGGTCGGTAGACCAAACGGGAATATTGTGTTGGCAACAGGCTGGTAACCGCTGATTAAGGCCAGAGCCAAGATCAGCGGCAGAATGTGGAAGAACATGGGGAACCCTCCAATTTACTTGCGTGCACGCAGGGAGAAGGATAGAAACAGACGAACAACCGAGGACCCGAGCAGAACACCCAGTGCCAAGGCACCGGCGATGCCAAAGGTCTCCAGCAGGGTGGTCAAAAACCGGTAGTTATCCCCGGCAATGCAGTGGCGCATGGCGTAGTAGATGCCGCCGCCGGGAACCAGAGGCAGCAGGGCTACAATGAGATAACTGGTTACGGGACAGCGGCGAATGCGGGCCATCAGTTCCGAATATAGGGTGATGACCAGTGCGGCAATCAGATAGCGTAAAAAGCTGCCCGACCAGCACAGACCCATCAGCAGATAGACCAGCCAGCCAAGGGCACCGCCGGCGCAGCAGATGCCAATGCCGGGACCGTGGATATTAAACAACAGGCAGAAACCCACACAGGCGCCAAAGGCATATAAACAGGGCAGAAACCATTCGGTCAGAACTTGCATCATACCCCTCCTTTACAGTAGCCCGCCCAAAAACAGGGCGGCGCCGGTACCCAAGGCGATAGCGGTGGCGGTCAGCAAGGATTCGGCGGTGTGGGACAGGCCGGACACAAGGTCACCGGCCATAACTTCACGCATGGCGGTGGTCAGGGCCACGCCGGGGACCAGACTCATCAGAGCGCCGATGATGATGGTGTCCACATTTTGACCCAGGCCGGAATGGACCAGCAGCTGTGCCGCCAGAGAGGAGGCGGTGGCGGCCAACAAGGTGCGGAAAAATGCGTTTGGACCGGTGTGCAGACGGGTGGCGAGGAAAATAACTCCGCCGCACAGACCGCCGCACAGGGCGTCAAAGACGGTGCCGCCAAAGAAAGGGGTGAAGAAAGCGCCAATCAGGATATAGCCCAGCAGGACTACCCAAGAGGAAAAACGGGGATGGCTGCGGAAGAGATCGTCCAGCTCCCGGCGGGCCTGATCCGGCGGGGGAGTTTGCCGGCACAACTTGCGGCACAGATCGTTGCACAGTTCCAGCCGGTCAAGGTCTGTATCGTGGGAGGCCACACGGCACAGCCGGGTGGTGGGTTGCCCCTCACTGTCGGTCAGAGAAACAATGATGCAGTTGGGAATGGCGAATATTTGGGCATCCCGGGCGCCGTAAGCACGCAGCAGCCGCATGACGGAATCCTCGACACGGTAGATTTCCGCACCGCTTTCCATCAAACGGCAGCCAAGCTCGGCAGCAAGGTTGAGCAAAGCATGATAATCCATGAAGCGACCCCCAGTTGACAGGGAATTGGCCTGTACACGGGCACAAGCCTCGATTCTATTATACACAACACATTATACACTTAAATAGGAAGAAAGCAAGGCGACAAACAGAAACAAATAACGACAAAATGTGACAAAACAAGCGCAAGCGTTTGGTTATTGTTTACATTCTTCCAGTGCTTGGCGCAAAAACGCCGCATCTGCGTCATCCAGGGTGTGGAGCATGGCAGTATCTTCCAAATGGTGAGTGAATTCATGGGCCATCGTGGCGAAGATTTCGTCCAGCCACGCATCCTCGTCCTCGTCGGCCAGCAGGGCAGCAAAGGAGCCGTAATAGAGCAAAATATACCGCCCCAGCAGGTCATGGCAGTATTCGCCCATGATGTACATTTCTCCCGGAGGGAACTGCGGGTCGGGCAGGGCGCATTCTTCCAGTTGGATGCCGCCGTCCAGGCCCTCGAAAAAGGCGTCGGGAAACTGGGCGGCAATTTCCTCCAGCATATCACCCATTTGATCGTAGGTGGGGGTCATAGGAATCGCTCCTCATAAAAAATGGGGTCTGCCATGGCAGACCGCATTTTTAATTTGCTTTATTCGTCCTCGGTGCAAATGTCGTCGGACAGATCCAGGGAGAAGTTGTCGCCGCAGTGGGGGCACTGGACAACGCCCTCGGCCAGGGCTTCGTCATCGATGACAATGGGCTCCTCACAGGAGGGGCACTCCACCTCGAAGAAATCTTCGTCGAAGTCGTCGTCTTCCTCGTCATCGCCGAAGACGATGTCTTCCACGTCGGCCAGGTCGTCGGACAGGACGTCGATTTCCTCACCCAGGTCCAGATCGTTCTCTTCCAGATCCTCGATGGACAGGCCAATCTCCTCCAGAATGCCGATGATCACGTTGATGAGCTTGGCTTCCTTGGACTTTTCGGTGTCAAGGTCCATGCCCTCGGCCAGACCCTTGAGGTAGGCGACTTTTTCAGAAATGGTCATAGTAACGATCTCCTTTCAGGGCAGATAATTACTTGCAGCGCTCCAGATACTCGCCGGTGCGGGTGTCGATCTTGATCTTGTCGCCCTCGTTGATGAACAGGGGGACACGAATCTCGGCACCGGTCTCCACGGTGGCGGGCTTGGTCACGTTGGTAGCGGTATTGCCGGCGAAGCCGGGCTCGGTTTCGGTAATGACCAGCTCAACGAAGTTGGGAGGCTCCACGCCGAAGACATTGCCCTTGTAGGACATGACCTTGCACATCTCCTCTTCCTTGACGAAGCGGAAAGCGTCGCCCAGAAGATCCTTGCCGATGGGCAGCATGTCGAAGGTCTCCATGTCCATGAAGTAGTACAGGTCGCCGTCGTTGTAGCTGTACTGCATCTCCTTGCGCTCCACGAAAGCCTGCTCGAACTTGGCGGTGGGGTTGAAAGAGGTCTCGGTCACGCCGCCGGTGATGATGTTCTTCATCTTGGTGCGGACAAAAGCGGCACCCTTGCCGGGCTTAACGTGCTGGAACTCGACCACCTGCATGACCTTGCCTTCCATCTCGAAGGTAACGCCGTTGCGGAAATCACTGGCAGAAATCATTGCCATAAGAATCATCCTCCAAATAAAAAGTGTAGAAGTTTAGCTGATATATTTTACCCCATTCTCCCCGCTTTGGCAAGGGGTTTACAGGGGAAATATCCCATTTCGACAGATTTTTTGCGGTAAATTACAAAATAAGCAGTTCCTTGGGGGAATCGGTGATGTTTTCGCAGCCGTCCGGGGTCAAAATCACCACGTCCTCAATGCGCACGCCGAACCGCCCGGGCAGGTAGATACCCGGTTCACAGGACAGCACGGCGCCTGCGGACAGGATGGACTGTTCCGAGGGGGAGAAGTTGGGACTTTCGTGGATTTCAAGACCCAGGGAATGACCCAAGGCGTGACCAAAGTATTCCCCGTACCCGGCCCGGTCGATGACGTCACGGGCGGCCTTGTCTGCCTCGTGTCCGGTGACTCCGGCCCGTGCGGCGGCAAGCCCTGCAAGCTGAGCGTCCAGCACGGTATGATAGACTTGGACCATCTCATCGGTGGGGGTGCCTACCGCCACGGTACGGGTCATGTCGGAGCAATACCCTTCATAAATACAGCCAAAATCCAAGGTGACGAACATACCCGGCTCGATGACTCGCACACCGGGCACGGCGTGGGGCATGGAACCGCCGGGACCTGCCGCCACGATGGGGTCAAAGCTGGGTTTGGTACCGCCCAGCCGCATCAGCTCGTACACCAGCCGAGCCGCCACCTCCCGCTCGGTCACGCCGGGACGGATGAAGTTCAGGAGGTTAGCAAAGGCACGGTCGGTGATGGCCTGGGATTGGCGCATGAAAGCCTGCTCATCTGCGTCCTTGACGGCACGCAATTTGTTCAGCAGGGCGGGGGCGGCAATCAGGGTGCAGGGCAGCTTTTCCTGCCAGAGTTCCAGCCGCTCCACACTGACCCGGTCGCTTTCAAAGCCGACGGCATGCAGACCCTCCGACTCCATAACCTGTGCGGCAAGGTCAAGGTGACTACGGCCACGGCCCACACAGTCCACGTGGGCGTTTTGAATCGCATTTTGTGCCGCCTCGATGTAGCGGCTGTCGGTAAAGTAGTGGCAGCTGCTTTGGGTGACCAGCACCAGACCCTCGCCCTCGAAGCCGACGGCGTAGCGCTCGCCGGGAGCGCTGACGATGAGCATGGCGTCCAGCTCATATTCGGGCAGGGCGGCGGCGATTTGCTGGATATGGTTCATTTCAACGCCTCCCGATAAATGCATTTCATAGTTACGGCGTCCTGAGCCTGGGTCCCGGCGCTTTCACAGATGAAGGTGGGGTTCCAGCCACGGCGGGCCACTTCCTTCGCAAGGGGCGTCCAGTCCGGACCGAAGCCGCCGTCCTCGTCAAAGGTGCGGTGGCACTTCTCACCGCCGTTGGGGGTGAACTCAATGTGGGAGAAGTGACTGTGGAAGCGGCTTGCCCGTTCCGTGCCCAGAACCTGTTCCATGCGATTCAGGATGCGGTCCATGGCCTCGGCCCCGTCGTCGGCGCCCAGAGAGCGGGCGTACAGATGCCCGAAATCCACACAGGGGACAAGCCGTGCATCCAAACAGCACAACTCCAGCACCTCGTCCAGGTCGCCCAGCTGGTTGATCTTGCCCATGGTTTCGGGACACAAGGCGATGTGCCCAAAGCCCATATCGTCACAGACGGACAAAACGTGCTTGAGGGAGGAGAGAGCGGTGTCCAAAGCCTCCCGCCGGGTGCGCTTCATCAGGGCGCCGGAGTGGATGATGACTCGTTCCGCACCCATCTGACCGGCCACCAGGCAGGCGCCGGTGATGTAGCCCGTCGTTTTGGAAAGGCTGTCCGGATCAGGGTTGGCAAGGTTGATAAAATAGGGAGCGTGGAGGGACAGGGCAATGCCGTGTTCCTGCGCCTGCTGACCTACACGGCGGGCGGTATCTTCTCCCACGTGGACACCTTTGCCGCATTGGTACTCATAACAGTCCAGGCCTAACTGTGCCAGCCACTTTGGGGCGTCGGCGGAGGATTTGCCGGGGAAGTTTTCCGCATTGCCTGCAGGACCGAACCGGGCGCTCACAGTGCCCCACGCTTTCGTGCCACGAGGCGGAAGGGAGTCTCCGCCCAGTAACGGACGTAACGGCCGGGATTGCCGGCAAGTTGGATGGGTTGGATGAGAATGGAGGTCACGCCGGAGCGGTTGCCGCCCAAAATGTCGGTAAAAATCTGGTCACCGGCGATGGCGGTCTGCTCGGGTGTTCGGCCGGTGCGCTCCATAGCGGACAAAAAACCACCCCGCTTCGGTTTGCCGGCGTGTCCGACAAAGTCGATGCCCATCTGACCGGCAAAGCTGCCGGGGCGGGTGGGCTTGCGGCTGTTGGACAGCAGGAACACCTGCACGCCGCCTGCTTCCATTTCCTGCCGCCAGGCAAGCAGTTCCGGGGTGGGGGAGGGGGTCTTATAGGGGACAAGGGTGTTGTCCAGATCCACCAGCAGCAGGGTGATGCCACGGGCGGTCAGCTGTTCGGGGTGCACGTCCAGTATGGTTTTATAGTACGCCTTGGGAAACAGGGAAAAGGCCACAGGGCATACCTCCTTGTTCTACCCCCATGGAGGGGGGCATAATTTTAACCAGTATAACATTTTTTTGGGGTGGGGGCAAGCCTGTGGAAGATATGTTGTTGGTCATCACGCCGCCGGAACGGCTGACCAGACTGGGCAGAATGGCTATCCCGGCCCACCCGGTCTATCGGGTAGGGAACGGACGGCTGTTTCGCATGGGACAGTGCAATCCACGCAGTGGCGCCATGGCTGTGGAAATTCGAGGTCTTGGCGGTGGAAATCTGCAGAACGTGTGCCGGCAAATCGTCCATGAATGCGTCGCACGGGGGTTTTGCGGCGTTGTGTGCACAGGGACAGCATCTTGGGAATTCGTGGCCACACTGGACGAGGTGCTTGCTGCACGTGGGATTGCGCTCTACGTGCCGGAGCATTTGGGGGAGTACACCAAGCAAGCCCGGGTGCTGATTGGCTCGGCCCTGTCCGGAGGGAGTCTTACCTGTCGCCTGGAGGAGGCAGCGGTCAAATTCGGCGGAGTGAAGCGGCTGGCCCTGTGGGTGGAGCGGTCGGCGGAGGACTTTTTTCTGCCTGCTCCCGAAGGAAGTGGGAAACCGCTGACCGGGCAGGAATTGTCGGCGCTGATGAAGCGGCTGAAGCCTGCGGTGTTTTTCTCAGACGAGCTGTGCGCCCGGTACTTCACCTACATGACCCGGGAGGGGGGCGCACACTTCGTACTGTTCGATGACGGGGCGACCATCCGCAAAAAGCTGCAGAAGGCACGGAGACTGGGGATCGAGCGTGCGGTGGCCCTGTTTGAACAGGTGGAGGATTTGTTTGAAACGTGAAAACCGCCCCTTGCCACACGGCAAGGGGCGGTTTGTTGTTGCGGTATTATACGTTGAAGCGGAACAGGATGATATCGCCGTCCTGCACCACGTACTCCTTGCCCTCAGAGCGGATCAGGCCCTTTTCACGGGCGGCGGCCATAGTGCCGCAGGCCATCAGGTCCTCATAGGACACCACCTCGGCACGGATGAAGCCACGCTCGAAGTCGGAGTGGATCTTGCCGGCGGCCTGAGGAGCTTTGGTGCCACGGGTAATGGTCCAGGCACGGCACTCATCCTCACCGGAGGTCAGGTAGGAGATCAGACCCAGCAGTGCGTAGCTGGCCTTGACCAGGCGGTCCAGACCGGACTCGGCGATGCCCAGATCCTCCAGGAACATGGCCTTCTCCTCGGCGTCCAGCTCGGCAATCTCGGCCTCCAGCTTGGCGCAGACGGGGACGACCTGTGCGCCTTGCTCGGCGGCACGGGCGGCAACCTGGTTGTAGTAGGGAACGGCGGTGGGATCGGCAAAGCCGTCTTCGTCCAGGTTGGCGGCGTAGATGACGGGCTTCAGGGACAGCAGTTCGCAGTCGGGGTACTCGGCGGCAATATCGACCGCCTCGTAAGTACGGGCGGACTTGCCGTCGTTGAGCCAGTCGCGCAGACCTTCAAAATCGGGGGCCTCCTGCAGGAACTTCTTGTCGCCCTTGGCGGCCTTCTTGGCCTTGTCAATGCGGCGGTCCACCATCTCCAGGTCGGCCATAACCAGCTCCAGATCAATGGTGTCGATATCACGCAGGGGGTCGGTGGAGCCCTCTACATGGATGACGTTGTCATCGTCGAAGCAGCGCACCACGTGGACGATGGCGTCGGTCATGCGGATGTTGCCCAGGAACTTGTTGCCCAGACCCTCGCCCCGGCTGGCGCCCTTGACCAGACCGGCGATGTCCACAAACTCGATGACGGCAGGGGTGGTCTTTTTGGGGTTGTACATCTCGGACAGCTTGTCCAGACGGTAGTCGGGAACTGCCACCATGCCCACGTTGGGGTCGATGGTGCAGAAGGGGTAGTTGGCGCTTTCGGCGCCGGCGTTGGTGATGGCGTTGAACAGGGTACTCTTGCCCACGTTGGGCAGGCCCACGATACCAAGTTTCATAGTACGTATTCTCCTTACACTCTCTCTTTTTCGCAGGTGTAATGCATTGCATAACAGTTTAACACAAAAAGTGCCGTTTCACAATAGGGAAAAACACGGCGCAAACGGAAGTTTTGAGCGGAAAATTTCAAAAATGCACCAAAATGACAGTTGAAAATGAAAGGATAAAGGACTATACTTATTCTGTACTTAATTAAGGTGCGGTACTGCGCGTTCGGGGACCTGCGAAGAAAGGGGCGGTGCGATATGGGTGATATATACAGAAGTCGTATTGCGTCTTTGAACCTGTCTCTGTCCGGCGAGAATTTTACTTTTATTCGCTATACCCCACGTGGATTTTGCTGCTTCGGGTGGGACTCACGCCGGCACAGCAACATCCGGGACGAAGTGCACGTCATCCTCTCCGGCGGCTGCAAGCTGGACGTGGAGGGGGAGATCCACGAGCTGACCGTCGGACAAGCCTTCGTTGTGCGAAAGGGACAGTTCCACGCGCCCCTCGACGCCACGGAGGATATTGAGCGCTGCTCCTTTATGCTGGATGTGGTTTCCGGCGGTTATTTGGATCTGCAGCTGCAAAAGCTCAGCGGCAGAAGCTTCCGTCTGTCCAAAGAATCGGTGGCGCTGTGCCGCAGCCTGAACCGGGAAATGGACGGCGATATACCCTATTACGTCGATATGGTGCAGGCCAAGCTGACCCAGCTGATGGTGGACATCCTGCGTCAGGCGGAACCGGGCGAGGTGCCCAGTATCGATGCCTACCGGACGCCAAAGCAGGCGCTGCTGATTGGAATCGACCAGTTTTTCTCCCCGTGGCCCAATGCCCTGGGAACGGAGGGGGATCTGGCCCGGCAGCTGAACATCTCCCGACATAAACTCAATCGCATCATCTGGCAGTATTATGGCATGAGCTTCCGGGAAAAGCTGCGTCTTGCCAAGATGGACTACGCATCCTGGCTGCTGCGCAGCACCGATTTTCCGTGCCATAAAGTGGCCGCTCTGTGTGGCTATTCGGCCGACACCTCGTTTTACCGAGCCTTTTCCACTCACTTCGGCATTCCGCCCCAGACATACCGAAAGGAGCAAAAGGGGAAGGAGCACAAATAAACCAAACAGGGCAAATAAACTTCTTCGAAGGAGGAATGTAATAAATGAACGCAATTATTCACGCAAAGGCGGTTCTTCCCGGCGGCGTGGTAGACAATGCCACCATTCTGTACGAGAATGGCCGCATCGTTGCTGTGGGCAAGGATGTGGAGATTCCCGCCGGTGCCGAGATTCTGGATGCCAAGGGTATGTGGGTCGGTCCCGGCTTTGTGGACATCCACATCCACGGTGACGGCGGCGCCTGGAGATGGGAGACCGGTCCCGAGCAGACCGCCCGCCATCACCTGCGCCATGGTACCACCACCATGGTGGCCACGATGAGTTACGGCCAAACCCCCGAGTCTCTGCTGGAAAAGACCAAGAACGTGCAGGAGAAGATCGACGCAGGTCTGCTGCCCAACGTGTACGCCGTGGCCTTTGAGGGTCCCTTTATCAACCCCAGCCGCGGCGCCAACAGCAAAGCATTTGCCCGTTCCGGCCCCAACCCCGCCGAGTATCTGCCCCTGTATGAGGCCACTCACGGCAAGATCGGCCAGTGGATGTACGCCCCCGAGATGGATGTGGACGGATCCTTCGGCGACTTCCTGCGTGAGAAGGGGATCACCGCTGCCGTGGGGCACACCAACGCCTCACCCGCCCAGGTGCGTACCGCCGTGGACAAGGGCGCTACCATCACCACCCACCTGTACGACGCCATGGGCTGCTGGCGTGGTGAGGACTCCTGGCAGATCACCGGTACCACCCAGGAGACCGTGGCCAATGCCTGTCTTGTCTGCCCGGAGATGACCTACGAGATCATCCCCGACAGCCGCGGCGTCCACGTCAAGCCTACCGAGATGCTGCTGGCCTTTAAGATCGCCGGTCCCGACCGTATCGCCATCATCACCGACAGTACCATCTGTAACTACGATCCGGCCGACTACCCCGCCGACCACTTCCGCAGCACCGTGGACCTGAACTACAACGAGAAGGAGGAGCTGTCCGGCTCCCGCCTGACCATGGATCTGGCCTTCGTGAACTTTATGAAGCATACCGGCGCCTCCGTGTCCGATACCTTCCGTATGGCGGCCACCACCCCCGCCCGTGCCATCGGCGTGGACAAGGAGGTTGGCTCCATCGTTCCCGGCAAGTGCGCCAACTTCGTGCTGCTGGATGCAGACTTCAAGCTGCAGCAGGTCATCTTCTGCGGCGAAGTCGTGACCGATTAATTCACAAAATCATAAAACAAACAAATAGAATTTGGAGGAGTTAATTATGAAACTCGAACCCGGATTTGTTCCCGCCCTGCTGACTCCCATCGACGCCAACGGCAATCTGGACGAGGCCAGCTACCGCAAGCAGATCGAGGATATGATCGCTGCCGGCGCCGTGGGTCTGCTGGCGCTGGGCTCTATGGGTCAGCAGGCGTTCCTGCGTCCCTCCACCTGCGTGGAGGCGGCCCGTGTGGCCGTAGACGCCGCTGCCGGCCGCGTGCCCGTGTTTGTGGGCGCTATGGATGTGTCCGTCTGCCGCGCCAAGGAGCGTATCGCCGCGATGGAGGATATTGACGTGACGGCTTTCGTCTTCACCGCCCCCTACTACGAGGCGCTGTCCTTTGACGAGATGAGCAACTACATCAAGGCGGTGGCCGCCTCCACCAAGCACAACGTGATGGTCTACGACCTGCCCGGCGTGACCCGGTTCAAGTTCAACTACAACTTCGTGCTGCGCCTGCGCAAGGAAGTGCCCAACCTGATCGGCATCAAGTCCGCCGACACCCAGATGTTCCGCAAGCTGGTTCTGGATCCCGAGGTGCCCGAGGACTTCATTATGGTCTACTCCGGTCTGGACACCTTTGACGTGGCCTATAAGTGGGGCATCAAGAACTGTCTGGACGGTATGCTGCCCCTGACTCCCAAGAACACCGGCAAGATGTTCAAGGCTATGGCTGGCGGCGATTACGATACCGCCGCCACCTGCCTGAACAATATCGTCTACCTGCGCGACCGTATGGCTGCCCACGATCTGTGGCCCTGCGCCAGCGAGATTATGAATATGCTGGGATACTCCGGCAACCACGCCCCCGACTGGTGCAATGCCATCAAGCCCGAGAACGTGGCTGTGATGCGTGCCGATCTGGAGAAGATTGGTGAGCTGTAAGCCCGAATCCCTGATTCATTTGTGAGTAAACACCCTAACATAAAAAACAAAAAATTTGGAGGTACTTATTATGAAACTCAAACCCGGATTTGTTCCCGCCCTGCTGACTCCCATCGACGCCAACGGCAACCTGGACGAGGCCAGCTACCGCAAGCAGATTGAAGATATGATCCAGGCCGGCGCCGTGGGTCTTTTGAGCATGGGCTCCATGGGTCAGCAGGCTTATCTGCGTCCCAGCACCTGCGTTGAGGTTGCCCGTGTGGCCGTTGACGCTGCTGCCGGTCGTGTGCCCGTGTTCGTGGGCGCTATGGACGTGTCCATCTGCCGTGCCAAGGAGCGTGTGGCGTCTATGGAGCATCTGGACGTAGCTGCTTTTGTGTTTACCGCTTCCTACTACAGCTCCTGCAAGCCCCATCAGATTAAGAACTACCTGAAGGGCATTGCCGAATCCACCAAGCACAACATCATGGTCTATGACCTGCCCGGCGTGACCCAGTTCAAGTTTACCTATGACTTCGTGCTGAACCTGCGCAAGGAGATCCCCAACCTGATCGGTATCAAGTCCGCCGACACCCAGATGTTCCGCAAGCTGATCCTGAACCCCGAGGTGCCCGAGGACTTCATCATGGTCTACTCCGGTTTGGATACCTTCGACGTGGCCTACAAGTGGGGCATCAAGAACTGCCTGGACGGTATGCTGCCCCTGACTCCCAAGAACACCGAGAAGATGTTCAAGGCTATGGAGGCCAACGATTACGACACTGCCGCCACCTGCCTGAACAACATTCTGTATCTGCGTGATACCATGGCCGCTCACGACCTGTGGCCCTGCGCCAGCGAGGCCATGAACATGCTGGGTTACTCCGGCAAGCATGACCCCGACATCAACGACCCCATCAAGCCCGAGAACGTGGCTGTGATCCGTGCCGCCATGGAGAAGGTTGGCGAGCTGTAAGCCGCACCTATAACCCCCGAAGGAGGTATTTGCTATGAATACTCTGAAAGTCGGCTATGCCGGCGTAAACATCAACCCCCCTCTGGGCATCGGTGTGTACGGTTACTTCGTGCCCCGCTTTGCCAAGGGCTTTGTGGATGATCTGGAGACCCACGTTATGGCTCTGTCCAGCGGTGAGGAAACCTACCTGATGTACAGCGTGGACAACGGCGGCATCATCGCCGAGATGGTCAACCGCTTCTGCATTGCCATTTCCAAGGCGTCCGGCGTCCCCGCCAAGAACATCTTCCTGCACACCACCCACACCCATACCGGCCCCATCCTGCGTGAGGAGCCGGAGATGTTCACTCCCACCGAGGAGCAGATGGCCCAGGTCAACCGGTACGTGGATTTCCTGGAGGAGCGTCTGTGTGATGCTGCCGTGATGGCCGTGGCCGACATGAAGCCCGCCCGCATGGGCTTTGCCGTGGGCCATGCCCCCGACCGCATCGCCTACATCCGCCGCTACAAGATGAAGGACGGCAGCACCATGACCTGCCCTCCCATCAACGATCCCAACATCGACCATCCCATTGGCGAGCTGGATCAGCGTGTCAACGTGCTGCGCTTTGACCGTGAGGGCGGTGAGAGCATCGTGGTGCTGAACTACGGTGTTCACGCCGACTGCGTCAATGGTGATCTGATCTGTGCCGACTGGCCCCACTGGGTGCGTAAGACCATCGACAAGGCGCTGGACGGCACCAAGGTTCTGTGCATCGTGGGCGCCCAGGGCGACGTGGGCAGCACCCACGTGTACCCCGACGGCGGCGGCATGAACGACACGGAGATCAGCTTCGACAACGAGATGAAGTCCCCCGGTATGGCTCGTTTTATCGGCCGTGCGCTGGCCGGCACCATCCTGCAGCTGTACGATAAGGTGGAGTACATCGATGTGGACAAGGTGTCTATGCTGCACCACGTGGTGACCGTTAAGGCCAACAACCCCAAGCCTGAGGAACTGCCCCTGGCTCACAAGTATCAGGAGCTGCACGAGGCCGGTCGTGATGACCTGATCCCCTTCGAGGCTATGGAACTGACCACCGTGGTGGCCGAGGCCGGTCGTATGTGCCGCTTGGAGAACGGCCCCGAGACCTTTGACCTGGTTCTCACCGGCCTGCGCATTGGCGGTGTTGCCTTTGTCGGTATCCCCGGCGAGCCTTTCACCGGCATCGGTGTGGGCATCAAGGACAACGAGGGTTGGCGCCTGATCCTGCCTGCCTGCCTGACCAATGGCAATGAGGGTTACTTCCCCATGAAGGACGCCTTTGATGAGGGCGGCTACGAGGCTCGCTCCTCCAACTATGTGTCCGGTGTGGCCGAGGACATTATCGCCGGCGGCAGCCAGCTGCTGGCCGATATGCGCAAGTAAGTTTAGAAACAGAACACCCCCGATGCATCTGCATCGGGGGTGTTTTGCGTTTGATTATGTGTTAAGGCTTCTCGGGCAGCTCCCAGCGGCAGCCCAGCAGAGAGTTAAAGTCGTCGGTGTCGTAGGCACGCTGATAGTACAGAGTGTACAGGCTGCCGTCGGACAGCTCCACGGTGGAGGGGTAGCCGTGGTCCCAAACGGGGGAGGGCTTGCCAACCATGAACTCCTCACCCCAGGTGTGACCGTTGTCATAACTGACGCGGGCGTAGGAGCCGATGGGCTTGGTATCGCTGAAACGCACGCCGTAGGTGACGATGACGGCACCGGAGGAGTGCAGCATCAGGTGACCGGGGGCACCGTACAGACCCTCGATAGCCTGGGGAACCTCAAAGCTCTTGCCGCCGTCCACGGAGCGGGTCAGGTACAGGTTCAGCTTCTTGGACTCGGTGCGCCAAGCACGGATGACAATCAGAATCTCGCCGTTGGGCAGCTCCAGGCAGTGGGGCTCGCAGGGGTCGGAAACGTCGGCATCGGGCAGACGGGGCACCACGCACAGCTTATCCCAGGTCTTGCCGTCGTCATGGCTTTCCATCAGAACGATGCGACGCTCGGGGTTCTCCGCCGTAACCAGGCTGCTGGAGGTCAGGCCGGCGTACAGCATACGGCCGCTGGGGGTGCGGATGGGACCGTGGGGGGCGGAGAAGAGGACGGGAGTGGCCTCATCCCAGGTCATGCCGCCATCGTGAGAACGGCGGGTGAAGGCCATGCCCTCAATCATGCGCTCGGCGGGCAGCTGATCCCACATATCGTAAACGGCATAGGAAACGGGGGCAGCGGCAGCACCGTTGTTGATGGGTTGATCCTCAGCCAGGAAGGCACGGTCACGGTACAGCTGCTTGGTGTTGTGGAACCAGGTAATCAGCAGGTTACCGTCGCCCCAGGCGCACAGACCGCCGTCACGGTCATCGTGAGCGGTGTCGTTGACCACCAAAGGCACAGACCAGGTCTTGCCCTCGTCCTTGCTGATGTACAGATAGTTCTTGCCGAAGGGGCACACATGACCCAAACGGTGGCCGGACACGGCAGCGTACAGCACGCCGTTGCCGTCAC
Source organism: Lawsonibacter sp. (assembly GCA_045601985.1). GTDB lineage: Bacteria > Bacillota > Clostridia > Oscillospirales > Oscillospiraceae > Lawsonibacter. The sequence goes on from JAZSAQ010000018.1 coordinate 17,844, forward strand.
GGGCGATGGTGGGCCAGCCCTGATAGGGGAACAGGCTTTCGGCGTTGCGAGCTACGATGTAATGTTCCATAAGTAAGCCTCATTTCATTTTCGTTTTTTATAAAACGGTTTTAAGCCGGCCAGATGACCGACCTACCCGTAACGGGTCGCAGTTCAGGCTGCAGCCAGCATATCCAACTTGCGGTTGCGGAAGTAGATGGCCACGTCCACACCCACCATCATAAAGTTCAGCACGTAGAAGAACAGCACGTACCACTTGGTGGTGTAGTCGAAGGCGGGGTTCAGCAACTTTGCGGAAACACCGGCGATGTAGCCAAGCTCAATGAGTAGCAGAAAGAAGATGCTCTTGCCCTTGGTGGTGCGGGCCCGGTAGGATTTCACCGCATTGATGGGCCAGGAAGCGCCAAAACAAAGCAGCATGACGATTTCCAGAAGTTCGGGCATGGAAAAAATCCCCTTTCGCCTGTCTTTACGGACATTGTAACAGACAACCGATACCCTTTCAACCCCTAAAAGTAACAATCGGCAGGAAAAAACAGTGGGGAAACCGATAAAACCTCCAAAAATAAAAAAAGGACTGGACAAACCCAGCAGGCGTGCTATAATCAATCCGGCATTCTGTTGGAAGAAGATGATATTGATGGCACAGTTTTTGAAAACTTATCTGCACGTGGGTATGCGAAATGTCAAGACCGCACTGGCGGCTACGCTGTGTGCGCTGCTGTACCTGCCATTTCACCGCAGCCCTGCCTTCGCCTGCATCGGTGCGATTTTTGGCTTGGGTACGGATATGGGCAACTCCTGGCTCAGCGGTGGCAACCGCTTTTTCGGCACCATTATCGGTGGATTTATTGGTATGGCGATGTTCCGCATTTACATCTGTTTTTATCCCGAGGGTGGTATCAACCTGCTACTGGCGCCGCTGCTGTTCCTTGGCGTGATCCTGCTGATCATTGCCTGTCGGGTGTTTCACTGGCCCGGCGGCGTGCAGCCCGGCGGTGTGGTGCTGTGCATCATTCTGTTCAACACTCCGGTGGCCACCTACGTCAGCTACTCCCTGAACCGCATGTTTGACACCGGCGTGGGCTTTGCCGTGGCCCTGCTGATCAACCTGCTGCTGCCCCGTGAGAGGGTGGAGCGGTGGCTGCAGAAGCTGCACCTGAAGGTAGTGCCCGTGGAATGAGAAAAGCCGTGAGCAATGCTCACGGCTTTTTTGCGTTTATTTCAGGGAAATCGGCTTGGGTTTTCCGATGTAGTTCAGATTAAATTTATGAACCATCTCGTGCGCCACGGCGATGGAGGACTCGTCAAAGGCATCCTCGGGACGGTGGGAGTCGAACCCAAAGGTGACGGGGCAGCCGGTCTGACCGGCAATGGCCCAGAACGCATCCTGCGGATAGAAACGCCCGGCACGCAGACCCAGCAGATTGATTTCCAATGGAATGTTGAGCCTTAGCGAGGTTTCGCAAATGCGCAGGACTTCACGGGTGTAGAGTCCCTCTACGGCACCGGACCAGTTGAACAGGTCAGGGTGAGCCACATAGGTAAAAAGACCGCTTTCCATGCCCATGATGACACAGTCGGTGTACTCTTTCAGCTTGGCGGGGTCGTCGTTGGCCTTGGTGACGTAGAACCCGTTGGGCCACTCCTCCCCGATGTAGTGCTGGCCCAGCAGGAGATACTCTGCGCCGTATTTGCGTGCTGCGGCGACCATCTCGTCAAAGCGGCTGGGGTAAACCTCCATCTCAAAACCAATGTGGAGGTTGATTTGGTTCCTATACTTCTCACGCAGAGCAGAGAGGGAGGCCATATATTCGCTTGCCTGGGCGATGGGAACACGATAATAGGACTCATGCCCGTCGGCAAACCCGAGGGGCATATGGTCGGAAAACCCCATATCCTTCACGCCGCAGGAAATGGCATGCAGGATGTATTCCTCGTCCTGGCCCGAGGCGTGACCGCACCGTGCGGTGTGGGTGTGGAAATTGTAGTCCATAAAAAGCCTCAAACCCCTTACTTGGCACGGGTCAGCCGGCGCAGCAGGGGGAAGATGGCCGCAGCGGCAACCAGACCGAAGCAGGCCTGCAGCGCATTGCCGGGCAGACCGGCTGCGGCACCCAGGCCCACGCCGAGAATGACAGCCTCGTAAGCGAAATAGCCCAGCACCATAACGACTTCCGCAAGGGCGCCGCCGGCCAGACGCAGGGACAGACGGGAGGTGCGCTTGTGCAGGAACATTCCGGCGCACAGACCCATCAGCGCTTTGACGATCAGGGTGCCGGGGGCATAGAGGGCGTAGCCGGACAGCAGGTCGGCAAGTCCGGCGCCCAGACCGCCGGCGGCGGCACCGGCCACAGGGCCGAGCAGCCACGCACACAGCAGAATGATGCAATCACCGGGGTTGACGTATCCGCCCCCGGGGATGGGAATTTGAATGACAAGGGTGGCAACGGTGGTCATTGCGGCGAACAGAGCGGTCTGAACCAGCTGTTGAAGCTTTCGGTTTTTCATAGTGGAACGCCCTCCTTCATCAGTGGTTCGATTATAGTATAAAAGGGGGCTCTTGTCGAGTGAAAATAGTGACAAAAACCGCCTTGTGGGCGGAAAAGTTCTTGCACAAGATGTTGCCGTGTGGTATAACAAAATGCAGGGAAGTGATTGAATGAACGTTAACAAATACCAACTTTGGACGGCAGTGCCCGGTATGTGTGAGGAGATCCCCGCCATCACTGCCTATACGCCGGACAACAAGACCCGTGACTGCGCCGTGCTGTGCTTTGCCGGCGGCGCTTACAATGGCCGTGCCGACCACGAGGGGGATGCCTACGCCCGTTTCTTTGCCGAAAACGGCATGACCGCCTTTGTGGTGGACTACCGTGTGAACCCCCATCGTTTTCCCGCCCCCTTACAGGATGCCCGCCGGGCGGTGCAGTGGGTGCGCCACCACGCCGCCGAATATGGCATTGACAAGAATAAGGTGGCGGTCGTCGGATCTTCCGCCGGCGGTCATCTGGTGGCCATGACCTCTACTTATTTCAAGGATATCGACTGCGGTGAGCCGGACGAGGTCTCCAAAGAGGACTTTATCCCCAACGCCCAGATCCTGTGCTATCCCGTCATTCGCCTGCTGGGCCGGGAGATTGCCCACATCGGCACCGGCGAGATGCTGCTGGGTGAGAAGCTGGGCCGCATGGCCGAGGATGTGGAGCCTGACCGCATTGTGTCCGACCGCACGCCCCCGGCTTTTATCTGGCACACGATGGCGGATGAGGCGGTGCCCGCAGCCGGCAGCCTGCAGTACGCCAAGAGTCTGCACGAGCACGGGATCTCTGTGGAGCTGCACGTGTTCCCGGACGGCCCCCACGGTATGGGCCTGTGCGTAGACGGCCGCGGTACCGACAAGGAACGGGCGTACAACCGCCGCTGGAACAAGCTTGTGCTGGACTGGCTGGACTATATCGGATTTTAAGCAATGAAAAAGCACCGTCTGCGTCGCAGACGGTGCTTTTGGTTTTAGGTTCGGGTGTTCTCCTGATTGCGGTAGACCACCAACTTGCAGAACAGAAATTCCAACACAAGATTGCACACCATTGTGACAAACAGAATGATGTACTCGTTGACCCCGGCATTCTCCGCCAGCTGACCCAGCCAGGTGGACAGGGGAGTAAACACCACGTAGAATCCAGCTACCTTCGCCATGGCCACGGGAACGTTGGCGGCGGATTTGAAGGTATAACGCCGGTTGAAGGTGAAGTTCCACAGCACCGAGGCGGTCAATGCAATGAGGTAGGATGGCCAGTAGGGCCAGTCCAGCAGTTCGTTCAGCAGAGCGAAGCTGACGGTCTGGATCACACCGGCGGAAACGGAAAACAAAAAGAATTTCAGCACCTGCGAAAAGGATGTTTTTTGCATCTTGTGCGACCTCCAATCATTTGTCCATCTTGCCCGGGGGCACGCCGAACTCCTTCAGGTATGCCCGATAGAACGAGGTGTAGTTGCCGAATCCGGCCAAATAAGCAGCTTCGCTGATGGATTTGCCCTGCTTGCGCAGCTCACGTACACGGGTGATGCGCTTGCGGGTGACGTAGGAATGGACGGTGTGCCCGGTGCCGTTTTTGAAGATTTTGCAGATGTGGTATTTGGACACAAAGAACCGCTCGGCCAGCCGGTCAAGATTGACGTTCTCCGCAAAATTGTTGTTGATGTACAGCAAGATCCGCTTGACCAGGTCGTCATGAGTGTCGTCGCCCATGAAGGCGGAGATTTTACTGATGAGGTAGAGAATCTCGATGATGGTGCTGCGGCACACGGGGGTGTCATTATCCCCGGTTTCCTGTGTGTAGGTCTTCAGCCGGGCGAAGGCATCGGTCAGCCCCATCTTACGGGCCAGCTCCGCACTGATTTTATTGCCCTCCTTCTCCGTATTGGAAAAGGGGAGCTCGTACTCCGGACAGTTGTTTTCAAGGAAAAAGGCGGGATATACCTCGATTACCATGCGGGCGTACTCGACTTCACTTTTATGAAAGACACGGTGCATCTCGTTGCGGCGGATGAGGATGATATCCCCCGGCTCCAAGGTATAGGTGTTTCCCTCCACAATGTACTCCGAATCACCCTTGGTGAACATGTAAATCTCGTAAAAATCGTGGTTGTGGAGGCGGAATGCGTCGTTATTCGGTTGCGGAATTACCAGTGTGTTAAAGCTGTAAGAGGCTGTTTTCATACTATCACCGACTCCACGATAACACAAGTTGACAATAAATGCAATATAGATGACAATAGTTATATAGATTTTTTAAGTATATTGCGATATGATTATACTGCGTAATTGTGTGAAACCACTTTTTCAAAAAGGAGGAACTACATATGAAAATGACCTTCCGTTGGTATGGGGAGGACGATCCCGTTACCCTGGAAAAAATCCGGCAGATCCCCGGTATGCGTGGCATTGTCACCGCCATCTACGACATTCCCGTGGGTGAGGCGTGGCCCCTGGAGCGCATCCTGAAGCTGAAAAAGACGGTGGAGGATGCCGGCATGGAGCTGTCCGTCATCGAGAGTGTTCCCGTTCATGAGGACATCAAGATGGGCTGCGGCGACCGGGACCGCTACATTGACAACTACTGCACCACCCTGCGCAACCTGGCCGCAGCCGGCGTGGACTGCGTGTGCTACAACTTCATGCCCGTGTTTGACTGGACCCGTTCCGACCTGGCCTTCAATCTGCCCGACGGCTCCAATGCCCTGATGTACGACGAGGGCACCGTGCTGAAGATGGATCCCGTGGCCGGTGAGCTGAGTCTGCCCGGCTGGGACGCCAGCTACACCAAGGACGGAATGAAGGCACTGCTGGACTTCTACAAGGGGATTACCGAAGAGGATTTGTGGAACAACCTGAAGTACTTCCTCGACCGGGTCATCAAGGTGGCGGAGGAGGTCAAAATCAAAATGGCCATCCACCCCGACGATCCCCCGTGGAGCATCTTTGGCCTGCCCCGTATCATTACGAACAAGGCCAACATCCAACGCTTTCTGAAGCTGTATGACAGCCCCTATAACGGCCTGACCCTGTGCTCCGGTTCTTTGGGTGTGGATCCTAACAACGACGTGGCCGATTTGGTGCGCACCTTTGCCGACCGAATCCACTTCGCCCACATTCGTAACATCAAAATCACCGGCGAGAAGTGCTTTGAGGAGGCGGCCCATCTGTCCTCCGCCGGCTCGCTGGACATCTATGAGATCGTGAAAGCTTATTGCGAGAAGGGTTTTGATGGCTACGTCCGTCCCGACCACGGCAGAATGATCTGGGGCGAGAGCGGCAAGCCCGGCTACGGCCTGTTTGACCGTGCTCTGGGTGCCGCCTATCTCAACGGCCTGTTTGAGGCTGCGGAAAAGGAGCTGAAGAAATGAAACTGCCCTTTCAAATCGACCTGAGCAACAAGGTCTGCGTAGTCACCGGCGGCGGCGGTATTCTGTGCTCCATGTTCGCCAAGGCCATCGCTCTGACCGGCGCCAAGGTCGCCGTGCTGGACCTGAACGAGGCCGCCGCCAAGAAGGTGGCCGACGAAATCAATGCCGAGGGCGGTATCGCCATCGGCGTGTCCGCCAACGTGCTGGAGACCGAGAGTCTGGAGCAGGCCAAGGCCGTGGTCAACAAGACCTTCGGCACCGTGGACATTCTCATCAACGGCGCCGGCGGCAACAACCCCAAGGCCACCACCGATGACGAGTTTTTTGCCCCCGAGAATCTGGGCAAGATGAAGACCTTCTTCGATCTGGATAAGGCCGGGGTGGAGTTCGTGTTCAACCTGAACTTCCTGGGCACCCTGTTGCCCACGCAGGTGTTTGCCAAGGATATGCTGGACAAGGAAGATGCCAGCATCATCAACATCTCCAGTATGAATGCCTTTACCCCTCTGACCAAGATCCCCGCCTATTCCGGCGCCAAGGCCGCCATCTCCAACTTTACCCAGTGGCTGGCGGTACACTTCGCCCGCACCGGCATCCGGGTCAACGCCATCGCTCCCGGCTTCTTCCTGACCAATCAGAACCGCTCCCTGCTGATGAAGGAGGACGGTACCTACACCGATCGTTCCCGCAAGATCCTGTCCCAGACCCCCATGGGCCGCTTCGGTGAGGCGGAGGAACTGGTGGGCACCCTGCTGTGGCTGCTGTGCCGCCCGGCTTCCGGCTTTGTTAACGGCATCGTCGTCCCTGTGGACGGCGGATTCTCCGCCTACAGCGGCGTGTAAGGAGGGAATAACCAATGGTTAACTTTAAGAAAGAATGCCTTGCGGTCAAGATCATGCCCACCCGTGCCGAGATGGGCAAGGTTGCCGCCGCCGACGTGGCTGCCTGTATTAACCGTCTGTTGGCCGAGAAGGAAGAGGTCAATATGATCTTCGCCGCCGCCCCCTCCCAGAACGAGGTTCTGGCCGGGCTGGTGACCGCCGACGTGGACTGGACCCGTGTCAACGCCTTCCACATGGACGAGTACATCGGCCTGCCTGCCGGTGCACCCCAGTGCTTCAGCAACTTCCTGAAGGCCGCTATCTTTGAGAAGCTGCCCTTCAAGAGCGTCAACTGCATTGACGCCTCTGCCACCGACGCCGCCGCCGAATGTAAGCGCTACGGCGACCTGCTCAACGCCTTCCCCACCGACATCGTGGTTATGGGCATCGGCGAGAACGGCCACATTGCCTTCAACGACCCCCATGTGGCGGAGTTCGCCGACAAGGCCATCATCAAGCCTGTGGGTCTGGATGACACCTGCCGCCAGCAGCAGGTCAATGATGGCTGCTTTGCCAAGTTCGAGGACGTGCCCGAGTACGCCCTGACCCTGACCATCCCCACCCTGATGCGTGCCGACTACCACTTCTGCATCGTCCCTGCCGCCACCAAGGCCAACGCCGTCTATCGCACCCTGTACGGCGAGGTTTCCGAGGAGTGTCCCGCCACTGTTTTGCGCACCAAGGACAACTGCATCCTGTACTGTGACGCCGACAGCAGTGCCCGTGTGAATGCGGAGGACTTCAAATGATTACCAAGATCAGCAACGGTATCGTCCTTGCCGACGGCAGGGAGCAGAAGACCAACCTGTACATCGAGGATGACAAGATCCTCGCCCTGACCGACGAGAGCCTGCCCTTTGACAAGGAAATCGACGCCAAGGGTCTGTACGTTTCCCCCGGTTTCGTGGATATGCACCTGCACGGCGCCGCCAATCACGACTTCCTGGACGGCACCGTGGAGGCCTACAGCGGCATCTCTGCCGCCGTGGCACAGCACGGCACCACCGCCATCGCTCCTACCCTGACCTCCTGCGCTCTGGACAGCACCCTGGTGTCCATTGAGAAGTTTGAGGAGGCTTACGCCGCCGGTGTCCCCGGCGCCAAGCTGTTGGGCATCCACCTGGAGGGTCCCTACTTCGCCATGAGCCAAAAGGGCGCCCAGGACGGCCGCTATATCCGTGACTTCGATCCTGCGGAGTACGAGAAGATCGCCAACTCCACCACCCATCTGCTCAGCTGGACCGCCGCCCCGGAGCGAAACGGCTCTGAAGCGTTCGGCAAGTTTATGCGTGAGCGGGGCGTGCTGCCCTGTATCGGCCACAGCGACGCCAACTGTAAGGCCGCCCATAAGGCCTTTGAAAACGGTTTCACCCACGTGACCCACCTGTATTCCTGCACCAGTACCGTCCACCGCATCAACGCCTTCCGCCACGCCGGCATCATTGAGGAGGCGTACCTGAACGACGATATGACGGTGGAGATCATTGCCGACGGCGTTCATCTGCCCGATGATCTGCTGAAGCTGGTGTACAAGATCAAGGGGCCGGACAAGGTGGCTCTGGTCACCGACTCCATGCGTGCCGCCGGCATGCCCGAGGGTTCCGAAATGGTGCTGGGCGACTACGGCAACGGCATCACCGTCATCATCGAGGACGGCGTGGCCAAGCTGTCTGACCGCAGCGCCTTCGCCGGTAGTGTGGCCTACTGCGACCGCCTGGTGCGCAATATGGTCAATATGGCCGATGTGCCCGTGGCACTGGCCGTCAAGATGGCCAGCGAGAACCCGGCCAAGTTCCTGGGCGTAGAGAAGACCGGCAAGCTGGAACCCGGCTACTTTGCCGACGTGACCCTGTTCGACAAGGATATCAATATTAAGATGACCATTGTGAACGGTAAGGAAGTTTATAGAGCTTAATGCAAACAAAAACGAGCACCGAAGCATTCGCTTCGGTGCTCGTTTTATTTGTGATAACCCTGTTCCTAAACCAAAGTGCTTATTGTGCAAGCGGCGGTTGCGCTCCGCCACGCCCGCCTGCGGGCGGGTGTCGAACCCCGCCGGGGCAACTCAGCCCCGATTGCCAAAAGGAAAGACCACCATCGTTCGATGGTGGTCTTTCCTTTTGGGTAAGAATGCATATTTTGATACAAAAGTTAAAATTGCCTTTTCGCCACTATATCGTGGGGTCATTTGAAATTCGTGGGGGTCAATTTGGATTTCTTATGTATTATTGCTTTTTCCGCCCCGAACAATATGGACATCCACGACCTTTTTTTCTGTTTAGAGGGTTCGAAGAGTAACTATGTCCATTTTTGCACACAAACCAATATTTTTTCTTGTTACTCCCAGCCATTACATCAGATGGTGTTACATCACCGTTTTTATTATAATCCCATTCTTTTGCAATTTCGGGGTGTGTAGTTGCCAGATCATTATAGCCGGGAAGAAGTTTTTTGTTGGAACAATAGGGACAGCCTGTATTCATATTTATTCTATGTGACAGAGTAGCACAATACGAATGATTGTTTGAGCATTTCCACCAAACTTTTTTTGCACTGCCTGAGGTTATTTCTGATATATCAAATTCGTTTTTTTCAATATCAAATTCATTGATTAAATGCATTTTATCATTTTGCATACACCATGTTTTTAAGTCGTTATATCCATATAGTACTTTTTTGTTTGCACAATAAGGACAGTTATTTCCGTTCATTCGATTTGATATACGTGCTTGCCACTCGTGACCTTTGTTACATTTCCACCAAACACTTCTATCTGTTTTAGCTATTACATCTTCAGGCAACAAATCCCCATTTTTTTCGTAATTCCATTCTCTTGCAAGACCAGGTGCAACTGTAAATAAATCATTATAACCTCTTAGCAATTTTTGATTGGCACAATAAGGGCAACCATTACCAGCAGTTCTCGAATATATACTAGCTTGCCATTCATGACCTTTGTCACATATCCACCACACTTTGTGACTGCTCATGCCATCAAAATTTTCAGGCAAAAGTCCATAATTCTTTTTGTAATTCCATTCTTTTGCTAACGAAGGATGCTTGACCGCAAGAGAGTTTTTTATCTTCAATGATTTGTAGTAACTTAAGATTTCAAGCCTATCTCTTTCAATATCGATATTTGTTTGTAAATTCGTATGAAAAACGCAATTTATATATTTGATTAACCAGTTAACCACTCCATCGATATATCTATATTGACTGTCAAATTTAAAATACAAGGTTTTATTTTTCTCGTCGTACGAATCGTAAGAAGATTCCTTGACTCTAATTAGGTAAATCCCTTTTTTAGAGAGAAGTATAGCCTTTTCAACATCTCTTTTTTTGATTTTTTCATCTCTATGATAAAATTGCCCATCATATTCAATACCAACCTTCAAAGAAGGAATATAGATATCTACTTCTTTTTGAAATAGCTTCTTTCTGCTTTCAATGGGAATACATTTAGATAAATAAAAAGCTATTGCAGTTTCAGGGAAAGACGAATTGGCTTCTTTCGCACAAATAGGACAGCCTGTTCCATTATGTCTGTTATTTAAAGATGCATACCACTCGTGACCTTTATCGCATTTCCACCATACTTTTTTTCCTGAACTTGGCAATAATTCATTTGGAACCAATGTGTTTTTATCGTAATTCCATTCAGAAAGCAATTCGGGGTGAACGGTAGCAAAATCATTTTCACCTTTTATCGCAATTCTTCCTGAACAATAGGGACAACCATTTCCACTGTACCTAGAATAAATGCTAGTTTCCCATTCGTGTCCTATTTGGCATTTCCACCAAACTTTTTTATGACTTCCAAGTGTTAATGTTTTTGGATCAAAATCCATTCTATTATTCTTTTCCCAGTTCCATTCAGACATAAGTTGAGCATTATCGCTCACATATCTTTTTTCTTTCTTTTCTGCCATAATGCCCACTCCTTTCTAAACTTTTATATAAAATTTCAGTTCGGAAACTTGTTCTATTCAGCACACCATTTTTGAATTTTTGCTAATGTCAGACCTAATTTATATCCCGTACCAAAATTCAAGTAAAGCTTGCTGTCAAAAACATTTACTACATTTTCTATGTAAACATCTTGATGTTTTTTCGTTAGTAGCCATTCTTCGTCTGTTAAATAGTGATAACCACCATAATGTAGATTATCTCTTATACTTCTGTTCAAAGCATAAAAATTAGAGGGGATAACACTTTCGTTAAGTGCAAAAATATCTTTTAAAACCGAAAGGCTATTATTGTTCTTTGAATCGTTATAAAACATTTCAATTAACGAAGCTTTACATTTCATAATAAATTTTTCAGACTCAAACTTCAGATTGTTACAAGAAAATGCAATACTCTCATCGAACAAAGCATCAACGAATTTTATTAACTGCACAAGACCATATCGTTGAAGTATGTATAGTTTATCATCCGAACTCAATGTTGCTTTTGAAAATAACTTATATGAAGAATATGATTTTTTATCTATAGAGCAATTTGATACTCTATTAATATGAATTTCCGTTTGCGCTTTCATCATTTCAAGCATGGTTTCGTACAAGTCTGGCATAAGTATTTCCATCCATGCATTTGGTGTAGAAATTACACATTCCAATAATTTCGACTTTTCTTCTTTGTTTAAATCCCAACTTCGAAAATTTATATCAATTATTTTAGAATTATTCATAAACAAAACTATATCAAAGACATAGTTTTCTAAATTTACACCCATTTCGTCAATAATGCTTTTTGCTGTTCTTGAAGTAGATTTAAAGCAACTCTTTAGATTCTTATTTCTAAAATCGCTTATCTCCTTCTCAGTCGTAACTGTGTTTTCACCCATTCCACCGTATCCGGCAGAAATAGTTTCATCGCAAAAAACGGAAGAGAAAGGAAGTAGAAAAAAACTCAATATTTCTTTTTGATTATAATCTGTAATCCTACGCTTTATTTCCAATATGTAGCTCAACCAAAACGCATCATTGATTATCTCATTGGTTATCTCATTGGTTATTCTAAATTTCTTATCATCCATATAATAAAATCCTATCACAAGTACTGTTATTAATAAAAATTATATCACGAATATAATAAAAATTCAATATATGTGACCATATACAACGATTTTAATATTTGAACGATTACCCATAAATTAAACGATTACTTTAACAAAAGAAGCAAAAGATACCACAAGGAATTCGAAATCATCCTTATGGCATCTTTTATGGACATTTAAAATAATGCAAAACGCTGAACCCTAGTAAAATCAAGGTTTTCAAGGCAAAATAAAAGAACGGTTATTTGTATCAAAATAACCGTTCTTATTTGGTGACCCAGCGGGGATTCGAACCCCGGACACCCTGCTTAAAAGGCAGGTGCTCTGCCGACTGAGCTACTGGGTCATATTCAATTACTGATTATATAGCAACCGGGTCTGTGCCGTTTATGGCGGCTGACGCCGAGGTGCTCATCTCGCCGCCAAGAGCCGCCCGGAGGGCGGTTGCGGCTCAAAACACTCGTCTGCGGACGAGCGTGCCGACTGAGCTACTGGGTCAAACATATTTTTGCCGCCGAAGGCGGCTTCCCAAAACACGACCCAGCGGAGCGGTCGTGTTTTGGAGAGGAGGTGCGGCGGAATGGACGAGCTTTGGCCGAAGGCCGAAGCGAGGGATATGCAGCCCGCACCGACGAAGTGGCAGGGATGGCTGGACTCGAACCAGCGAATGCGGGAGTCAAAGTCCCGTGCCTTACCGCTTGGCTACACCCCTGTATAGAGGATTCGGTAAGCGCTCAAA
>JAZSAQ010000019.1:0-7303 GCA_045601985.1 Lawsonibacter sp.
CCTTTTTCGGTATCCTGCAAAAAAAAAACCCAAGACCCCCCGCAGCCTTTCGACTGCGGGGGTTCGATTATGCCGTTACGCTTGCCTGCCCGGATTTACTCCGCGCGCAGGAAGTTGGTCAGCATCTGGGCGGTCTGTGCACGGGTGGCCTGTTCGGTCACGTTGGTAAAGGGCACATTGTTCAGAAGTCCCTTCTCCACCGCCCAGCGCAGGGCGTTGGCCGCCCAATCGCTGTAACTGCCCAGGTCGTCCAGCTTGCCATAGCCCTCAGGGGTGTGGCTGTAGTTCCACAGGATGACGGCCACCTGCTCGATGGTGACGGCATCCTCTGGCTTGAACACGCCGCCGCCAAAGCCGCTGACCACGCCACGGTTGCTGCCCCAGGTGACTGCGTTGTTGAACCACTGGGTAGCAGGCACGTCGGAGAAGCTGTGGGTCAGGCCGTTCAGGGCGGGCTGACCCTCCTTATTGTACAGCACCTGCACCACCATGGCACGGGTCAGGGTGTCGTTGGGGCCGAACTGCTCAGCGTTGTAGCCGCTCATCAGGCTGTTGTCCACGGCGAAGTTCACCGCATCGTAGAACCAGTCGCCCTGCTTGACGTCGGCAAAGCTAACGTTGCTCATCGCACGCACGATGGGGGTCTTCAGTTCGGTGGCGTAGAAGTCGTCCACGTACAGCATGCCGCCGTTTTCGGCGTTGGCCTCAGTCTGGGTGAACATGATGCTGACAACCTCGTTGACCACGTTGGTGTGGTAATACTCCACAGTTTCCTGCTGCTCGGTGTTGTAGCTGCCCACCACAGCAGGGGTCATGCGCTGATCGCGCATGAGCTTGACGTCGCTGAGCTTCTCACCGTTGATGTACAGTGCGCCGGTGTTGGCGGCGATGTCAAAGCTGATGGCCACGTCGAACCAGGTGTCGGGGGCAACCTTGCCCACAACCTGCTTGCTCATGACGTCCTTGCTGTCCTTGTAGCACAGGCTGATGGTGCCGTCGGGACTGAAGGACACGGCGGCCAGCGCATGGCGCAGGAAGGTCTCGTTAAAGGCGGCCTTCAGCTCCAGCGCGAAGTCGTTGGTGTTGGTGGAGGACACCTTCACCTTGGCGCCCACAGTGCCGGCCTTCATGGCGGGGATCTCACGGGCGGCATGGGTGGCCGCGCCGGCATTCTCGTCCACCAGCATCATGGAGTACAGGCCGGAGGCGGACTCGCTCTTCACCAGCTTGATGGTGCTGCCGATGTCGGCCAACCAACCCTGATACTTCAGGCTGGACACCTCGAAGTTATCGTAGGCACCCTTGCTGTCGTACACCAGCTCGTCAAACTCCTCCACCAGGAAGCCGATGGTGCCGGTGGCACCGGCATACGCGCCCATTTTGCCGGGCGTGAAGGACTCCCCGTGGGCCAGCCAGAAGTGGTCGAACCAGCAGACGAAGGCCTCGTTGCCGTCGGCAGAGAAGGCGATGCCGGGCTGGGTCATACGGGACTCCCGCTCGTACAGAGTGTCGAGGGAGGTACCCAGAGTCAGGTCGATGTAGTGGTCAAAGCTCTGGTAGTTGTCGCTGGACACACCCAGGTGCATGGGGGTGCGGCGGTACACATGGGCACCCAAACTGTTGCGGCTGGAGTGCAGCACCAGGCGATCCTCGCCGTAGCGAGCCAGCACAGGAGAGGTGTTGGAGGAGATGATCTTGGAGTACCCCTGAGTCCAGGTCTTACCCTGATCCTTGGAGGTAGCCTCCCACAGATAGAAGTTGTCGTTCTGCTGGGCACGGGACACCAGATAGATGTCGCCGTTGTCCAGTTCGGACAGGCTGGTCTCGGACAGACCAAACTCGCCGCCGCCCAGATTCATCGTCAGGATGGTGTCGCTGGCAGTCCAGGTCTTGCCGCCGTCGGCGGAGAAGATGGCAATGGCCACGTTGTGGCTGTTTTCCATATTCTTGTCGCCGGTGGAGAACACGTAGTCGATGTTGGGGCCGTCACCGTCGTAGGTGGACAGGGTCAGACCGTCACCGTAGAACACGGTACGTCCCAGATAGTCGGGGTAGTTGTTGATGACCGTGTCGTTCATAAAGGGCTCGGCATCGGCGCCGCGCAGGTACAGGGGGGTGGACCAGGTCTTGGCGCAGTCATCGGTATAGGTGATGACAATGCGGTAATCGTTGGCATCCTTGCCGTTTCCGCTGTAAGCGAACAGGAACAGGCGGTCGATGTGCTTGTTGTAAATGAAGCCGCCGTAACCCAAGGGGCGGCCCTTGTTGTCCGCGCCGCGCATGGCAACCTCAGGGGTCTTGATGAAGGTGCGGCCGCCGGCGGTGGAGCGGACGTAGGCCAGGTCGCCCTTGGTGCTGGCCTGACGGCCAACCACGATGATGTCGCCGTTGGACAGGGTAATGGGACGGCCGTGGGTACCCATGCCGGTAGTGCCGCTGATGTCGATGCAGGACACGTTGCCGTAGGTCACCTCAAAGGTCATCTCCGCATCGGAGAAGTCCTTGGCATTGCCGTTGCCCCAGTGGGCGGTGACGGTGGCGGGCACAGAGGGCACACGGACATAGAAGCCGTCTTTGCCGTTGTACCAGTAAGCCAGCGCGGTATCGCCCAGGGTGAAGCGGAAGTCGCTGCAATCGGCCTTGTACTGACCGGCCTTGGCGCCCAGCTGGGCAAGGGAGATAAACACAGGAGAGTCCTTCTCTCCGGTGGTCACCTTGACCTCGGCCTTGTGGGCAAAGGCTCCGCCCGCTCCGGGCAGGTTCGGCTCGTTGCTGACGGTGATCATATTGGGCACGATGTTGTAGAAGCTGGGCTGGTAGTCGCTCACAGCCAGGTTATCGTGGTAGGTATGGACCTTCACGAAACGTGCCTTGGCCTTCAGGTTGTACAGGGTGTAGTCAGGGCCGTCCTGATGCAGCAGCCAGCCGGTGACCTTGGTCCAGCTCTTGCCGTCCTCGCTGACAAACACGCCCAGATGACGCTGGCTGACGCGGGAGACGTCATCGCTGTCGTGCAGCACAATGCGGTTGAATTCCTTGCTGGAACCTTGGTCAAGAACCAAGCTGTTGTGCTGGGTATCGAAGTACTGATAGCTGTTGTCCGTCCAGTCGGTGACCTGGCCGGTCAGGGGATTCTCGTCGCCGTAGATCATAGCCACCTTGCTGGCGGCAGGCAGACCCTTGGTCTGGAACCGGAAGCTCTTGGTCACGCCGGCGCCGTTGTAGCTGATGGTGGCCATCAGATCCAGCAGCAAAGGCTCGGCCCCACGGGTAATGACGCCGGTGTCCACGTTGACGTTCTTGGCGGTCATGCCGGTGGCAACGTCAATGGCCGTCCACTTGACCTCGCAGTTGATGCCCAGGTCGGACACCACCGCCTCCTTGGGCAGGCGCAGCTGGGTCACGTCCTGACCGTCGGCACCGGCCAGGATGTACTCCTCGGTAATGGTGCGAGCAGCGGTCTCCACGATGGTGGCGGCATCCACGTAGGGGGTCTGCGTCCACAGCATATCGTAGATCTCCGCCTCCAGTTCGCCCAGAGAGCCGTCCTTATTCAGGGTGCGGCCATAGTTCTGCGGCTGGAAGATCAAACGGGGCATCGGAATGTTGTCCTTGATGTCAAACTGGGTGCGGTTCAGGGTGGAGAAGCCGCCGACGAACTTGCCGTTGACGTACAGGGTCGGAGCAAGGCTCTCACTGACCTTAATGGTAAAGGTGGCCCGCTCGCCCAGGTCCACACCGGTATCCAGCGTTTCCACGGGCAGGTTGTACAGGATATCCAGCAGGATGTTGCCCTCGCCGTCCTGGCGGAAGTTGTAACGGGTCTGCAGTTCGGGCTGACGGATCTCAAAGCACAGGCCACGCCAACCCAGTGTCTGGGCGTACGCACCCACGTCTTTGATGTTCATGTCGATGGTGAACTCGTAGGCGCCGCCCTCGAAATCCAGCAGAGTATAGTACTGGATCATCTCGTTGTTATTGCCCAAAGCAGGGTCGGTGGTGATGATATAGGCGCCGTCACCCTGGTTCTGCTGGGTATGAACCGTGGTGCTGGTTATGGTATAGCCGCGGGCGGTAAAGTCGCCGCAGGTATCGCCAAACACCACCACCTGACCGGCCAGCGTCATGCCGCCCTGAATGGTGGAGGTACCCTCGGCACCCACCACATCCAGCTTATAGGTGGTTTCGTGGTTCAGGGGGTTGTCAATACCCAGCGCGGTCAGCGGAACACGCCACTCAAAGGTCTGACCGGCCGTCCAGACGGCACCGGCATCGGCGGTCTTGGCGCTCAGGTCGGCGGTCAGGTTCTTGCCGCCCACGGTCAGTTCCAGCTTCTTGGCGCGGGACATACTGAACACCTGGCCGCCCACGTACAGGTTGTAGGAATCCCACAGGAAACCGATGTCGGCAGGCAGGCCACCCTTGGCACCCTGGGTCTGATAGGGAGTGTACCACTGATTCTCCTTCACCTTGCCGTCCAAAACCAGGCCGGCGGTGTCCAGATAGGCGATGGCGTCCATCTTGCCGTCGCCGGGGGCCACCTCACGCTCCACCACACTCAGGGTGGCGCCACCGCCCACGCTCAGCTCGTACTCACGGGTTGTGCTACCCGCAGTGATGCTGAAGGGCACTTTCTGTCCGGTAGGCCTGTCAATACCGATCACCCCCAAGGGGATCGCAATCTCGTACTGGCCCTTGCCGTTGCCCTTGATGGTGCTGCCCATGGTGAAGCCCACAGCCACGGAGGGGCTGGCACTCAGCTTGGCCGTGGCGGAAACGCCGTTGATACCGAACTTCACAGTGCTCTCGGCGCTGTCCAAGGCGATGTACAGATTCTTGTCATCGCACAGCAGGCCAAACTGGGTCTTCTTCACGGAATTCATGGTCCAGAAGGGCTCGTCCAGGGCGCCATCCTGCCTGATGCCGCTGGCCATGCTAACAGGCAAAGCCGCAGCGGGAGCAGCCTGGGTCAGCAGGAAGTCATAAACGACCACATCGGTCTTGTTTTCCTTGCTTGTATCACGGCGCAGGGTGGTAGCGCTGAGGTAGACTGCGCCGGTAACACCGGTGGTACGGGTGGCCGTGGGGAAGTTAGCCACGCTCTTGCCGTTGACGAACACCTCGGAAGTGAAATCGTCGTTGACCACAATGCGCACGTCCACATTCTTGGCACCCAGATCCACGCCGGTGTCAAAGTTCTTGGTTAGATCGGCGGGTTCGTCGTACAGGGACACACGCACGTTCCCCTCCTTATCGGCAAAGAAGCCGATGCGCACATACTCCTCGGCACGGATGTCGATGGCCAAACCGCACAGAGCCAGATAACCAAGCTGGTTGGCCACGGGCAGGTCGTTAAAGTCGGCCTTGAAGCTCATCTCCCATCCCTTGCTGTTGTCGATCACACCGGCATTCCAGCTGGGGTAGTTGAGCATATTGCCTGCGTCGGTCAGGGTGCCGGTCTTGTAGTGCAGACCGCCCTCGGCCTGGGTGGTGTAGACCTCCTGGGTGGTCTTGTCCAGCGCCAGGTTCTTGGCGTAAGGCTGAGCCACCAGATTGTCAAAATTGTCGGCAATCTTGATTGCGCCGTAGGCATAGGCCAGCTCGCCGTTGTAGCGGTCGCCGCCAACCACAGCGGCAAAGGGAATCTGCTGCTTGACGGCATAAATCATGCCCACAGCGGACAGGGGGATCTCCACCTCGGCGGTGCCGGCGGTGTCATCCTTGGCGCACACGCCCACCTTCTCGCCACCCACCAGCACGACCTTGCCGTCCAGATCCACTTCCACCGCAACCTCGTTGACGGTGAAGGCGGCCTTGGCCTCGTTGGTCTTCATGCCAATGAACAGCTTGTCCTCGTTGGTGATCACCGTAACGGGGACGCTGCCGATGCGATCACGCAGCAGCCACAGGGTTTCATCCAGCTTGCCGTCCACGGTGGGGACAGCCTGGGTGTAGTTGACCTCGATGGCGTCCTCGCCGGCGGCCGCCACGGGCAGAGCCGTCACGGGCACCATGGAGAACAGCATCACCAAAGCCAGCAGCAGGGATGTCAGTTTCTTCATCTTGGTTCCTCCTTTTTCCTATGCTTTCGCATGTTGCATAAAAAACGGTTGCTATTCTGCTGATATTGTAGTATATTTTTATCGCACTTTCGATATTCTTAACGCTCATTCAACATAATCAAATGATCGTTTTTAGGAGGATATATTCGAATGTTTTGGTTTTTACGTTCCAATCTTGCCTGCACGACCACCGAACTGGCCGATATGCAATTTCAAAGCATATTCAGCACCGGCTTTACGCATCACCATAGTCCGACCTCTTTGGCCCCCTCTCATTATCATCTCAACTACGAACTGTTTTTCGTCAATCAGGGGCAATGTACGGTTCACTGTGCCGACCGGGACTACACCTGCGGCCAATCCGACATCCTTTTGGTGAACGCCGGCATCTGGCACAGAAGGGTGCACCTCTCTCAGGATGCGCTTGCGTACTCGCTACAGTTCTCTTTTTCTCCCAACAGCAAGGAAACCGCATCCCTTTACTCCCGCCTGTGCTCCAGTCTTTCCTCCCCGGTGTTTCTGCACGGGCAGGCGCATCTGCTGTCCACCCTGAACCTGATTCGGCAGGAGTTTGCTCTGCAGCAACCCATGTACGACACCACCATCGACGCCTTGCTCCAGGTGTTTTATACGCAGCTGCTGCGCAGCCTCTTGGACATTCCCGCGCCCTCCCTGCCTCAGCCGTTCTTCATCACCCCACCCGAAACGCGCTCTCAGCTTTTTGATATTGTGCCGCAGGCGTTTTATAAAGCGATTTTGGACAGTTTCTTCAACAGCTTTCCCCTGCAGAAAGCTACGCTCGCCGAGCTTTCCCGTAATCTACGCCTCAGCGATGTTCAGACCCGGCGCGTGGTCAAGCAATATTACGGCGTCTCCTATCAGGAGCGGCTGATTCAGGCCAAAATCGAAAGAAGCAAGTTCCTCATGGCCAGCACCGATTTGTCCCTGAAATCGGTTGCAGAACAGTGCGGTTACAGCTCCTACCACGCCTTTTTCAAGGCGTTTACCGCCCGCACCGGGCAGACCCCGTCTCAATACCGACAATTCCTCACCGAAGAATAACGCAACAAAATAAAAACCCGCAGCCCCTTCGGGCTGCGGGTTTTCTTCGTATTTCGTCAGCTTACAGACCGGGCACCCAGCCCCATTCCACGATTTCGATCTGCTCACCGTTGATCTCAATGACCTTGCGCACGATGGTCATAAAGCGGCCCAGCAGAGTGGGGGTGACATCCGGTTCC
>JAZSAQ010000020.1:0-6358 GCA_045601985.1 Lawsonibacter sp.
CTGTGGAGGAACCGGATGTCACCCCCACTCTGCTGGGCCGCTTTATGACCATCGTGCGCAAGGTCATTGAGATCAACGGTGAGCAGATCGAAATCGTGGAATGGGGCTGGGTGCCCGGTCTGTAAGGCAAAGGTTGCACAACAAAATCCAACGAAAAACCCAGCGTTTCACCTGAAACGCGGGGTTTTTATGTACCTTTGAGACAAACGAAAAAGGCAGACATTTGTTGACAAGAGAGGGGGTGAGTTGGTAAAATGTATAAAATGGGTATGTTGTGCGAACCATTGCGTACGCGCTTGCAACATGAACCGACAGGAGGAAGCAACTATGAAGAAAATCACATCGTTCTTGCTTGCGCTGATAATGGTGGTCTCTCTGCTGCCTGGCACGGCTGTGCCCGTGGCGGCGGCTGCCCCCGCGCAGAACAACTACTACAGCACGGTGATTATCGACGAATCGTTCGATAACATCAACGCCGGCCTGACCAAGGGGCAGAACGGCACGGCCGAGAGCGAGCAGTACACCGTACAGGCCACCGGCGGCGCCCACCTCATGACCGGCACCATGACCGAGGCCGGCCTGTGCGACACGGTGGGGCACAAGAACCTGACCGACACCGGGTTCGACCTGAACCGCGGTTTTGAGGTCAGCTTTACGGCAGACTTCAATGACCTGGTAATCGGTAAGTTTGCCAGCAGCAATAACACCGGCGCCGGCTTTATCGTGGATGTGCGTGCCGAGCAGCGCTGCCGTTACGCCTTCTTTGCCGACGCCGCAGGCAACGTCTACGTGTCCCACTACGATACCGGGCTTAAGACGGCGGCTTATTTTGACACCGGCGCCGACCTGGGCGACAAGCAGGTGGACGTGCGCATCGTGGTGCAGGACGATATGAAGTCCTCTGTTTTGGTGAACGGCCAGTTTGTGGGCAGCTTCCGCGCCTCTGTGGCGGGCAATCCCAGTCAAAACAATTTCCTCATCTACGCCGGCACCCAGCACCGCGAGAGCGACAACCGCGTCAACGACGTGGTACTCTACGATATGAAGCTGGCTCAGGGCGCTGCGGTGGATAGCGTGAAGCAGGCGTACTATACCTTCACCGCCCCCTATATGGACGGTCAGTTTGACGAGTTCAACTGGCCTTTTGACGGCAACAACGTGGCCCTGCTTACCGACGAGGAGTATCTGTACATCGCACTGAAGAACACCGACCCCGATCCCGACTTTGTCATCAACGGCGTGAACCTGACCGCCAACTACAAGACCGGCACCGTGACTACCGGCGGCAAGTGGGCCGGTGAGGCGGTCAAGGGCGGCATTGCCGAAATCAAAATCCCCCTGAAGTCCGTGTTGGGCCTGGACTACGCCCCCGGCCAAATGGTGAGCTTCACCTACACTTGGGACAAATTTGACGGTGCCATCGTGCTGGCGTCCCGTGCCCTGGTGGCCCACGAGGGCTTCACGGACAGGGTGACCAGCGGTTTGGGCAGCAGCACCAACGAGGTGTATGCCATCCAGAACGGTGACGGAAAGATTCTGTTAAAGACCGGGACCTACTCTGTCGGCGGCGTGCAGGACCTGAAACACAAGGTCATTGACCCCACCGAGATGGCGGTGGGCAAGGCAATGGACTTCGAGTTCACCGCCGACTTCACCAACCTGATTGTGCCGGTGACACCGAAGTCTGGTATCATCAACATGAGCAGCCCCTTGAATTGGTACGATGCCGGCTTTGGCATCGAGCTGCGCAGCGATATCAGCCATCATTACGGCTTCCATGCCGACGCAGCGGGCAATATCTACGTGACCCAGCGCATGAGCAGCTATAATCAGGTCACCCGCATCGATACGGGCCTGGATGTGGGTGCGGCCAATGCCCATGTGCGCCTGTCCTCTGGCGACAGCGGCGTGACCACTGTGTATATCAACGGCGTGGCCCTGGACAAAACCCTGCCCGCCCCTACCTGGGTCTGTCCCGCCACCGGCGGTATGGGGTATTACCGCCTCCATAACAGCACCAAAAACCGTGATACGTCCAGCAGTCGCGTGAACGACGTGGCGCTGTACGACATTGCCATGTATCAGGACGTGCCTGTTTCCGAATTGCAGGGGCATCCCCTGGCCGCCAACGCCGACGTGGACATGACTGCCTACCTGAATCTGGGCGGCATCAAGACCGATGGTGTGCTGAGCGAAGGCGTGTGGTACACCCCGGCCAAGGCTGCAGGCAGTAGCAACGCCCCGGGCGGTGTGGTTGGCATCCTTTGGGGTGACGACAACCTGTACTTGGGCGGCGAGACTGAGGCTGATGTGGTGACCCTGACCATCGGCGGCAAGACGGTTAAGGCCGACCTGAAACAGAAAACCGCCACCTATGGCGAATTGTACGTGGGCAACGCCGGCTTCGAGTGGGTCATGCCCCAAAGCGTAACCGGTCTGCAGGACGGCGTGCTGGGCCGAAGTGTGGCGTATAAGCTGGTGCTGGAAGACAGCGACAATGCTTTGAAGTCCAACCTGCAGGGCAGCCTGACCTTCTCCGGGGAGCAGATGCTGTTTGGCGACACTGGACGTACCTACGCCGATAAGGAGTACCTGCTGGGCGACGGCGACGGTCACATCCGCTGGAACCGCACCGACAACGGCCACGCCATCACGGCTGTGGGTCTGGATGCGGTGAAGTCAGACGGAACCCTGTATTCCGGCGGCGGCAACTTTGCCCACCAGCGGTTTATTCCCGTGGACTTTGTCAACGGCGACTTTAATTTGGAACTGACCGCTACCATCAACAGCCTGCCCTATATCGTGGCGGAAAATGACGTTTTGGGTATGCGCGGTATGACCTTCCAGGTTGTGGGCGATAACATGCGTGGCATTTTCTCCCTGTTGGGCGACGGTAACGGCAATATTCTCATGGCCGTGCGTAATACCTTGGAAACCGAAGTGATTGACACCGGCGCGAATACCGGGACCGGGAAGCCTGTGACCTTCCGCTTTGAAGCGGACAAAAAGCAGGGCATCAGCCTGTATGTGGACGGTGTGTTTGTCCACGCCTTTGACCCCATTGATCGCACGGATACCACCGCCACCAACGTCAAGCTGGACGTTCCCTGCCTGATGTACGGCGTGTTCCACGGTAACCGACAGCCCAATAAGGACGGCTCTGCCAACGTGGTGGATGCGGTCATCCATGACCTGCACCTGACCAAGACCCCGTATTCTGACAGTGGCGCAGTGGTGCAGGCAGCTTTGGAACAACTGACCGAGGCGAGTGTGATCAACGGCGGGGATGCCGACAACGTGACCAAGCTGGTGCTGCCCAGCGTGCTGTATGTGGACGGCGTCGGCGAGAAGGTTTCCGTCAGCTGGTCTGCCACCGACAAGCTGACCGGCCGCACTGCTTACGGCGTGGATCTGTCCACCGGCGTGGTGACCGCTATGGCGGACACCCAGGCCTTCGACCTGAAGGCAGAGGTCAAGTACGGCGAAGCCAGCGGTACCAAGATCTTTACCCTGCAGACCCGCGGTAGCGATGCTGAGGGCAACGTGGCGCTGATTGAGAATGACGATGCCCCCGCCAACGGCGTGGCGTCCGATTGGGACAGCAGCCGCTATGCTTATCTGGACAACACCCATAACAGTATCGTGATCAACCGCGGGGCCAAGACCCCCTTCAACCGCATTGTCCTGCGTGACTCCGACAATTACTCCCGCGTCAGTGCCCGCCATCTGGGCGTGTTTGTCAGCAATGACGGCAAGAACTGGACCAAGGTGACCGGCTGGATGCTGCATCAGGACGGCAGAACCTATACCCTGTACAACCTGAACGAAACCGCGCAGTACGTGAAGGTGCACAGCTATCACGACGATCTCGACCTGGTGGAGAAGCCTACCTTCTACAACAAGCTGTCCGAGATGATTAAGGTGTCCAATGAAAAGACGCTGCCCGGTGCACGGGGTCAGTTTGCCCACAGTGCTGTGTTCAGTGCGGCCAACAGCACCGACGCCCAGCAGAAGGACACCCCTGTGTTTATCAGCCTGGAGGCGCTGGGCGCCAAGAGTGGCGAGTATAAGACCGGCTGCCCCGACTTCCGCTTTACCATGGGGGACACCACCCTGGCCCACTGGTACAACGGTAAGGACGGCTTCTATGTCCGTGTGCCCGCTATCCCCGCAAAGGGCAATGTCGAGATTACCGCCCACTGGGGCTGTGACTCCGCACAGGACTTCTCCGATGGCGAGGCTGTGTTTGAAGTGACCTACGGCAACGTGTCTTTGATTAACATCAGCCGTGAGACCTATGAGATCAGTGGTGGCAACCTGGAGCAGAGCATCCTCAGCCACGGCCGTCCCTTTACCTTCCCCAACGGCGACGTGATCGTGGTGGGCCGCACCATGAAGGCGGCCTCCAACGCGGGCGTGTTCCGCTCCACCGACGGCGGCCATACCTTCCGGTTTGATAACATGGCCTTCTTGGACGGCGACTATGTCAGATCGACAAAGGTTAATGGTGCCGATTACCGCAGCTCCGGCTTTGGCGGCTACATGTGGGACGACAGCATCAAGACGGAGAAGAACGGCGTGAAGTACGAGGGCCGTCTGTACCTGATTACCTACAGCGGTCAGGGTGGCGATGCCTCTGACTACCGCCTGGTGCTGCAGTATTCCGATGACTACGCCGCCACGTGGTCCGAGCCGGTGTTCCTCAGCCTGCCCGGTGCTGCCGACGTTATCAAGAAGAGCACCGGTGAGTCTGTGGTGTCCACCCTGCAGAATGCCCAGGCCCGCATCGGTGCCCCGGACAAGGCGGACAACGGTGACCCCAATGTCATCAAGGCCGGTGAGATGGCTACCCGCTCCCAAATTGTCTGTGACGGACTGGTGCTGAGAGGTGCCGATGGTGTCGGCCCCAACGTGGACTACGTCATCCACCATGGCGAGATGATTTATGACTACACGCTGGATGCCAGCGGCAACCGTGTAGCCACCAATCCCGGCAAGAACAAGCGCAACGTGGCTACCGCCATTTATTCCTCCGACGGCGGTCAGACCTGGTATTGCAGTGATACCTTGATCTGTATCCCCGGTTTGCTGCCCATCCGCAACATGGAGGACGGTCTGTCCGAGGGCAGCATTGCCCAGCTGGACAACGGCGACCTGCACGTTGTCATTCGTGCCCAGCAAGAGGGGAATTACTTCCAGTACGAGGCGGTTTCCAAGGACTTCGGTAAGACCTGGACCTCCGGCTATGATAACGTACTGTCCTCCAACACCTCTCCTGTGCTGGTGGAGTACGGCACTGACCGCCTGCAGATGTGGTCGGCCTGTACCGGTTTGGGCGAAGTGTCCTATCGTCGTACCCCCATGCACCTGGGCCTGTCCACCGATAACTACGAAACCTTTGACAAGATTTTGGATTTGACCTTCTCCACTGCCTTTGACAGCGTCCGTGCCCTGCAGGGACGCAAGAGCCAGCCCGGCATCGCCATCGCGGCCGACGGCAAGTCCGCCTTCGTTTGCTACCACGATCAGAGTTGGCATCTTAACGAGGGAGCCTGGACCGTGGATGCGGGCAAGTTCATGGAAAAGGGCGGCACCATGGGCTTTGCCATCGAGGAGTTCGACCGGATGGTCTATGGCACCAAGGGCGCCTGGGACGACTTTGAGGATAGCTCCCTGAAGTATCAGGGTTGGCTGACCGACGTGGACAGCACCATCCAGCTGTCTCGTGAGCAGGCCGTGTCCGGCAAGCAGTCCATGAAGCTGCTGGACGAGAGTGCCAGCTCGCCTGCCACCGCCCTGCGTCAGATCCCCTCTATGAAGTTTGGCACTGTGGGCGCCAAGATCATGGTGCCCAAGAACAACGAGGCTCCCTTCGTGATGGAACTGAAGGCTGGTTATAACTATGAGCATATGCTGTTCACTGTGGCGGCAATCTACGTGACTCCCGCCGGCACGGTAGGTTACGTGGATGCCGACAAGAACCAGCACGTGCTGACCACTGTGGAGGCCGGCAGCTGGAATGACTATGCCCTGTCCTTTGATGTGAATGCCGGAAAGGGTACCCTGTACGTCAACGGAACCAACGTCGGCACCTTCAACCTGCCCGAAATGGAAAAGGACGTCGCCCTGGTTCACGGCGCCACCGTGGTGCAGTTCAACCAGGCGGCCGCCACCCGTTCGAACTGCGACTGCCTGTACGTGGATGACTTCTATGCCCATGAACTGGTCAACATGAACCGCTCTGTGGAGGAACCGGATGTCACCCCCACTCTGCTGGGCCGCTTTATGACCATCGTGCGCAAGGTCATTGAGATCAACGGTGAGCAGATCGAAATCGTGGAATGGGGCTGGGTGCCCG